>NZ_AP027081.1:315000-630000 GCF_030295425.1 Mesoterricola sediminis
CGGGGCCTGGGCCGTCAGGGGCAGCAAGGGCAGCGCGGCGGCGAGGATCCAGGCTTTCATCGGGCTCCGGGAGCGGTTCGGACCCCATATTCTACAACCGGGGCCACGGTGCACAAGGCTCGAGAGGCTCAGGCCAGGGAGATCATCCGGGTGAAGGCGTCGACGCGGGCCTGGTAGTCGGCGTCCTGGAGGGACTGGAGGCGCTCGGTGCCGAAGGCCTGGACGGCGAAGCTGGCCATGACCGTCCCGGCCAGGGCGGCGCGCTTCAGGACCGGAAGATCCAGGGTGCCGGCCTGGGCGAGGTAGCCCAGGAAGCCGCCCGCGAAGGTGTCGCCGGCCCCGGTGGGATCCTGGACGTCGGCGAGGGGGAAGGCCGGGGCGGGGAAGGCGCCCTCCGGGGTGAAGAGCAGCATGCCGTACTCGCCGCGCTTGACGACGAGGATGCGGGGACCGAAGGTGCGGATGCGCTCATAGGCCTTGACGAGGTTCCGTTCGCCGGTGAGGGACCGGGCCTCGGCCTCGTTCACCAGGAGGATGTCGATCTCCTTGAGGACCTCCATCAGGGCCGGGCGGGCACCGTCGATCCAGAAGTTCATGGTGTCGAGGGCGGTCCAGCGGGGCCGGGTCTTCATCTGCCGCACCACGTCCAGCTGGAGGACGGGGTCGATGTTGCCGAGGAAGAGGTAGGGGGCCTCCCGGAAGGTGGGCGGCAGGTCCGGCTTGAACCCGGCGAACACGTTCAGGTGGGTCTCCAGCGTCTTCGCCTCGTTCAGGTCGTCGCCGTACTGGCCCTTCCAGTGGAAGCTCAGGCCGGGCATCTTGCGGATTCCGGAGAGATCGATGGGGCGCCCGGCGAAGACGCCGAACTCCTCGGGGCCGAAGTCCTCGCCCACCACGGCCACCACCTGCACGGGATTGAAGCGGCTCGCGCTCAGGGAGAAGTGGCTCGCGGAGCCGCCCAGGATGTGGTCCCGGCGGCCGGACGGGGTTTCGAGGTCGTCGAAGGCGACGCTCCCTACGACAAGAAGGCTCATGGGGCGCTCCGGACGTGGCGTTTGGGCCCGCTCCCGGTTCCCGGCGGGATCCAGGGGCGAGCGTCGTTGGGCGGGCGTGGAAACTCCGAGCCTGGGCGGCGGGAAGGCCACCTGCAACGCTCCTCGGAGAACGTTGATCCTACTCTCCGAATCCCTTGTGGCGCAAGGCCTTTCAGGCCATGCCGTGCCGGGACAGGATGACGGCGCGCTGCTTGTCGAATTCCGCCTGGGTGATGAGCTGGCTGTCGAAGAGGTCCTTGAGCTCGGTGAGCTCCTCCTTCAGGGATTTGGCCGGCGCCGGGGCCGCCGGGGCGGCCTGCCCCGCGGGGTAGGGGGCCTGGGCCATCTGGCCCATGGCGCCTCCCATCTGCTGGCCCATCATGTTCCCCATGCCCACGCCCATGCCGACGCCCATGCCCAGGCCGGCGATCCCGCCGGGGTTCTGGGCCGCCAGGGGGATGGAATCCGCGACCTGCATCTGGGTGTAGGCGCCCATCACGGGGGCCATCATCCCCACGGAGGCGCGCTTGTCCATCATGGCCTCGACCTCCTCGGGGAGGCTGATGTTCTCGATGAAGAGCTTCGAGCACTCCAGGCCCATGGTCTGGAACTCGGGATCCATCTTCTGCCGGAGCAGGTCGGAGAGCTCGTCATACCGGGCCGCGAGGTCGAGGGCCGGGATCTTCGCCTCGCCCAGGGCGTCGGTGAAGCGGCTGACGAGGCTCTTGCGGAGCTGCTCGGTGATGTCGTCCTTGGTGTAGAGGCCGTTGGTCCCCACGAGCTCCTTGAGGAAGCGCTTGGAATCCTTGACCCGGATGGAGTAGATGCCGAACGCCCGGATCCGGAGGACGCCGAAGTCGGCGTCCCGCATCATGATCGGGTTGGAGGTGCCCCAGCCCAGGTCGTTGTAGAGCCGGGTGTTGGTGAAGTAGACCTCGGACTTGAAGGGGCTCTCGAAACCGTACTTCCACCCCTT
The DNA here is from genome assembly GCF_030295425.1 of Mesoterricola sediminis. Lineage (NCBI taxonomy): Bacteria > Pseudomonadati > Acidobacteriota > Holophagae > Holophagales > Holophagaceae > Mesoterricola > Mesoterricola sediminis. The sequence goes on from NZ_AP027081.1 coordinate 317,011, forward strand.
CAGGTCGGCGAGGATGGGGAGGTTGCGGGTGGACAGGGTGTGGGTGCCCGGCGCGAAGGTGTCGGCGAACTGGCCCTCGGAGACGAAGGTGGCCTCCTGGCTCTCCCTGACGACCAGCTGCGCGTTGTTCTTGATCTCCTGGTTCCGGACAGGGAACCGCCAGGCCAGGACGTCGTTGGAATCGTCCAGCCATTCGATGATCTCGATGAATTGGGCTTTGCCCCAGTCCGTCAGACCCATACAGGCCTCCTCCCGGCTATGGCCGGCGCAAGGAAGTTTACGACTGTTTGCGCTTTTTGGTTGAGCCGGGCGGTGGAATCCGGGTCCGGGTGTGCACGGACCGGGTGTCCGCGTCGACGATGCACCGCCAGCCCCGGTCCTCGCCCGGGACCTCCAGGTCCACCTGCCATCCGCAGGTGGCGCCGTTCAGGGGTACCCGCCGCGCGGAGACGGCGATTCCGCCGGTCTCCTTCTCGGCGATGGCGCGGGCCTCGGAGGCGGTCCGGACCGGGCGCGCCCGGGTCGGGACCGCTGCCCCGAGGGACGCGGCCAGGGCCAGGAGGAGGGCAGGGCGGATCACGGGGCTTCGGGCACGCCGAGGGACGCCAGCCACGCGGCGTGGTCCGTGGGCCTTTCGCTGCGCTCCCCGTTCCGGCGGAGGGCGTGGAGCCGGAGGGCCCCGTCCCGGAAGCCCAGGAGGACGCCCTCCCCGGTCGACCTGAAATGCCCCGCGGGGCAGGCCTCGGCCGACGGCAGGGCCCAGGCGACCTGGAGCCGGCCCGCGGAGGTCTCGATGAAGGCGTTGGGCCAGGGGTCGGCCACGGCCCGGACGAGGTTGAAGGTCTCGGCGAGGCCGGCCCCGAAATCCAGGCGTCCGTCCTCCGGCTTCCGTCCGCCGAAGTAGGTGGAGGGGCCCAGGGCCTTCTGGGAGGTGCGGGGCGCCGTCCCGGCCGCGAGGGCCGGAGCGAGTTCGCGGACGAGGGCCCGGGCGGCCTTCGCCGAACGAAGCGTCAGGCTGAGGGCCGTCTCGTCCCAGGCGATGGGGAGGCGGGCCTGGCCGATGATGTCCCCGTCGTCGGGTTTGGCCGTCATGGCGTGGAGGGTGATGCCGGTCTCGGGCTCGCCCTTCACGAGGACCCAGTTGATGGGGGCCCGTCCCCGGTAGGCGGGGAGGAGGGAGCCGTGGAGGTTGTAGGCCCCCAGGCGGGGGAGGTCGAGGACCCGCTGCCGGATCATCTCCCGGAAGTAGAAGCTGAAGATGAAGTCGGGGGCCTCGCGCCGGATGGCCTCGTACACGCTGTCGGCGTTGAAGTCGGGCTCCATCCTGACCGGGATGCCCCGGGAGGCCGCGAGGTCGGCGGGGGGCGTGAACCAGGCCTCGCCGGGGTGCTGGGGGTAGGTGTAGAGGGCCTTGATGTCGAAGCCCGCCTCGAGGAGTCCCGCCAGGGCCTCGTGGCCGACGGGAGAGAAAGCGCATACGATGGCAGTCGGCATGGGGCTCCCAGAGGTCCTGAGCCAGTCTAACCCCGGTCCCTTCCAGGACGTAACCTGGGGGGGGGAAACCGGCCCGGCCCTCCCGTTCGACAAGGTGGATCCATGAGACTGACCTGGCTGATGCCCTTGGCGATCGCCGCGGCCCTCCCCGCCGGGGCGCAGGTCGCTCCCGCGGCCGGACAGGCGCTCCCGGTCCCGGCCCTCGGCGGCGCCGCCCCGGGCCTGCCCGAGCAGCTCGCGCCTCCCCAGGAGGCGGATCCCTTCTACCTGCCGCCGGCCGCCCGGGAGTTCGTGTACCGGGCCACCGCGCCCCAGCCCAGCGTCCACACCAAGCTCCAGAGCCTCCTGAGGGCCATCTTCCGGCCCCGGAACGACGGGGGGATGGGCCTCGTCTACGACAACGGCCGGACCCGGACGGTGGCGGAGGTCTGGGCCGAGGGCAAGGCCAACTGCCTGTCCCTGACCGCGTTCTTCGTGATGGCCTGCCGCTCCATCGGGATCCACGAGGAGTACGCCGAGGCCGTGAACACGAACCACTGGCGGAAGGTCGGGAGCCTGATCCAGTTCGAGCGCCACGTCGTCGCCCTGACCTCCATGGCCCCCATGGCCGACCTCATCGCCGACTTCGTGCCCGACCTGAGGAAACGGGTGGGGGCCTACGTGGTGACGATCCTTCCCGAGCCCCGGTTCCGGGCGCTGTTCTTCAGCAACCGCGCCGTGGAGGCCCTCACCGAAGGCAACCTGTTCGACGCCAAGACGAAGGCCTCGCAATCCCTGCAGGCCGACCCCGGCTCCAGCGTGGGCTGGAACATCCTCGGGGTGGTGCAGGTGCAGATGGGGGACCTGGAGGCCGCGGAGGCCTCCTACCGCAAGGCCATGGCCCTGGACCCGCGCGACGGCGCGCCCCTGGGCAACCTGGAGGTCCTCATGCGGAACCAGGGGCGCCTCGAGGAGGCCGGCGCGTTCCGGGAGCGGGCGGAGTCGGTGCGGCGGAAGGATCCCTACTACCACGCCTACCTGGCCGAGGAGGCCCTGGGGGCCGGGGATCTCGCCGAGGCCGCCACCCGGATCCGCGGCGCCCTGAAGATCCTGCCGCGGGACCCGGACTTCCTGCTCCTGTCGGCGAGGATCAAGCTGGCCGAGGGGGACCTGGAGGGGGCCATGAAGGGCATCGAGGAGGCGCGGAAATTCGCGGATCCCATGGAGCGGGCGCGCTACGACTCCAAGCTCGAGGCGATCCAGGGGATGAAGGAGGGGAAGCCCACGCCCTGAAGGTTCATTTGTCAGGCGGGGAAATTTCCGGGAGACTGGTTCCATGCAGGAGGACCGGGAGCCCCCAACCCTTCAGGGAGTCGCATGTATTTTTTCAACAGGATGCGAGCCTTCGAGAGGTCGTGGGGGAGATCTGTCAGCCGGTTGCTGACCGGACGGTCCTGGCGTCCGCCGGAGCCCGAGCCGGCTGAGGCCGCCCGAAGGCTTGCCTGGGCGGAGGGCGCCCTGGCCGGGAAGGGCCCGGGCGACGGGCTCCGGTTCGCCCTGGTGGGGCCCCTTCCGCCCGCCGCCACGGGCATCGCCCACTTCGGCGCCACCTATTTCCAGGCCCCGGGCTGGGCCCCGGACGTCTACGCGCCGGGGAGCCTGGACAGCTTGGCCGCCCAGGCGGAAAGGTGGCCCTCCGCCCGGGTGCTCCCCCTGGAAGCCCTGGGCGCCCCCGGAACCCTGGACGCCGATGTCGCCTGCGTGCTCCAGATGGGCAACTCCGCCCACCACGTGGAGACCCTGGCCGCCTTCACCCGGGTCCGGGGGGCGGGGGGGCGCCGCATCGTCTACCTCCACGACGCGCAGCTCGTGCGCCTGTGGACGGCCCGGTTCGGTTCGGACCCCTTCCGCATCCGCCGGTTCTACCGCGAGCACTACCCCGACCGGACCTTCGGGCTCATGGACCTCTACATGCCCCAGGACGCGGAATCGGCCACCCCCCGGGGCATCCGGCCCCTGGTGGCCCTGACCGCCCCGGACCTCCTGGTGGTCAACAACGCCTTCTGCGCGGACCTGGTGCGCCGGGACCTGGACGGGTGGGGGGGCGCGCCCCCGATCCGCCAGCTCTTCCACCCGATCCCCGCCCGCCCCAACGGGGTCCAGCAGCCGCCGCGCCGGCGCCGGGTGGGCCACTTCGGCGCCATCGGGAACGGCAAGCGCATCGAGGTGCTCCTCGAGGCCATGGGGCAGGTCACCGCCCAGGAGCCGGCCACCCTGGTGCTGGCGGGCTATGAGGTGGGCCGGTTCGCCCACCGCCACGGCCTGGACCGCCTGCCCTGGATCGAGATCCACGATTCCCCGCCGGATGACCGGCTCACGGCCCTCATGGAATCGGTGGACGTGGGCGTGCAGATGCGGAGCCAGACCCAGGGCGAGTCCTCGGGGGTGGTCGCGCAGCTCCTCTCCCTGGGCCGGCCCGTGATCGTGAGCCGGACCGGGGGCTTCGCCGAGCTGGGCGACGCCGTGACCATGGTGGATCCGGAGGCCGGGCCCCGGGAGGTGGCGGAGGCCCTCGAGGCCGCCCTGCGGGACCCCCACGACGCGAAGGCGGGCGACGTCCTCCGGAGCCACGGCCTGGAGGCCTTCCACCGGGCCTTCGAGGCCCTCCTCGACGCGCCCGGGAGCGGCCGGTGAGCCTCCGGATCGTCCACGTCGTGGCCCACGGCTTCCTGCCGCCCCACGACGGCGGGCGGCTCAAGGCGGCCTGCCTCGCCACGGCCCTGGCCCGGTGCGGGGACCTGCACTGGGTGAGCCTGGACGACGACCACCGGGCCCGGGGGGCCGGGGCGCCCCCGGCGGGCCTGGACCTCCCCTGGGGCGGCAGCGGCACCTGGCACGGCTTCATGGGCCAGTCCGCCAAGCGCCGTCCCTTCCCGCGGAGCGTGGGCGGCTGGCTCCGGGCCGCCCGGGCCGGGGTCCGCCTTCCCCTGCCGTGGATGCCCTACTCCGAGCGCCACGGGGAGGTCCAGGCGGCCCTGGCCCGCCTCCGGCCCGACCTGGTGGTCGCGGACGAGACCCTCCTGGCCCCCTTCGCCGCCTTCGCCCCGGCGAAGTGGCGCGTCGTCCACACCCACAACCACGACGCCGCCCTCCTGGCCCAGGAGGTCTTCGCGGCCGGGGGGCGGGGACACCAGGCCCGCGCCGCGGCCCGCCTCGTGCGCATCGAGCGGGAGATCTTCCCCCGCCTGGACCAGGTCTGGGGCGTCCGGGAGGCGGACCTGGAGGCCTACCGCGCCGGAGGGGTGGACGGCTCGAAGCTCTTCCTGGCCCCCAACGTCATTCCCGACCCCTGCTTCCTGGACGGCGAGGCCCCCCTGCCGCCGGGACGGGCCGTCTTCTTCGGATCGCTCTGGTACCCGCCCAACCAGGACGCGCTGGCGTGGCTCCTGGACCTGTGGCCGCCGGTCGCGGCCGCGCTGCCCGGGGCGCGGCTGACCCTGGCCGGCAGGGGCTGTCCCGGGGCCCTGGAAGCGCGGGTCCGCGCCACGCCGGGCCTGGACCTGGCCGGCTTCGTGCCGGACCTGGCCAGCCTCCTCCGGGCGTCGGGGGTGGCGGTCATCCCCCTCCGGGCCGGGGGCGGCACCAAGATCAAGACCCTGGAGGCGATGGCCGCCGGCCTTCCCATCCTCGCGACTTCGGTGGCCGCGGAAGGGCTGGGGTTGCGGGACGGCGAGCACGCGGTGATCCGCGATGAGCCGGAGGCCTTCCGGGAGGCCCTGGCGGCCATGCTGCGGGAGCCCGGCGCCTGGCGCGCCATGGGCCTGCGGGCCCGGGACCTGGCCCGGGAGCGGTTCTCCCAGGCGGCCCTCGACGCGGCGGTGGGGCGCGCCGTGGACGCCCTGCGGGGCTGACCGGGTCAGTCCGCGAGCACGCCCCGTCCGGTGCGGATGCGGTTGACGATGGTCGTCGTGCTGTGGCCGGGAAGGAAGGGGATCAGGACGAGCCGGCCGCCCCGGGCCTCCACCACGTCGCGTCCCACCACCGTGTCGGGCGTGTAGTCGCCGCCCTTCACCAGGACATCGGGCTGGAGGGCGGTGATGAGGTCCAGCGGGGTGTCCTCGTCGAACCGCACCACGGCGTCCACGCTGCGCAGGCCCAGGAGCACCAGGGCCCGGGCGTTCTCGTCCTGCAGGGGCCGGGAGGCCCCCTTGAGCCGGGCCACGGAGGCGTCGCTGTTCAGGCCCACCACGAGGAAGTCGCCCAGGGCCCGGGCGTCCTCCAGGTACTGGACGTGGCCGGGGTGGATCAGGTCGAAGCAACCATTGGTGAAACAGAGGGTTGAGGGGCGATCGGGGTGGGCCTGGAGGAAGGCGGCGGCATCCGGGAAGTAGCGGGCGGGTGAACTCATGGACGTCCTGAGATAGAATGTCAAGTTCCGGCCGGACCGGCCGGTCAGTTGAGGATGACATGCCCCTTTACGAATACCGCTGCGAATCCTGCGGCGAGCAGGAAGAAAAGCTTGAGGGCTTCTCTGCTCCCACTGAGCACGCCTGCGAGGCCTGCGGGGCCCCGGCCGGCATGAAGCGCCAGATCTCCCGCACGGCTTTCAACCTGGCTGGCGGTGGCTGGTACGCCGGCGGGTACAGCACCGCGGCGCCGACCCCCAAGGCCGACGCCTCTCCCGCCCCCGCGGCCCCCAAGGGCTGCGCCGGCGGCTGCGCCTGCCACGGCGGCGGCAACTGAACCCGGCCGGAAGACGGGCGGCGCTCCGGTCCGTGGACCGAATTTACACAATGGCGCTGGACATTCCTTGAATTTTCGGTAGGATTTCAGATTCCCGGGACCATCGGTCCCGCGGATTTCCGCCCGACGTCCCCCCGCGGGACCTCTCCGGCGCCGGCCGCAGCGACCGTGTCCTGCGCGCCCAAACCATAGGAGGATGGTGTGCCAACCATCAATCAGCTGATCCGCCAGGGGCGGAGCACCTTCGAGAACAAGACCAAGAGCCCGGCGCTTGACGCCTGCCCGCAGAAGCGGGGCGTCTGCACCCGCGTCTTCACCACCACCCCGAAGAAGCCGAACTCGGCGCTCCGGAAGGTGGCCCGTGTGCGGCTCACCAACGGCATCGAGTGCACGACGTACATCCCGGGCGTCGGCCACAACCTGCAGGAGCACAGCATCGTGCTCATCCGCGGTGGCCGTGTGAAGGACCTCCCGGGCGTTCGCTACCACGTGGTCCGCGGCACCCTCGACGCCACTGGCGTCGCCGGCCGCAACCAGTCCCGTTCCAAGTACGGCGCGAAGCGGCCCAAGGCCGGCGCCGCCGCCGCGAAGAAGAAGTGAGGTAGCCATGTCCCGTCGTTCCAGCCCAGCCAAGCGCGAGATCCTTCCCGATCCCATCTACAACAGCCTCGTCGTCTCCAAGTTCATCAACGTCCTGATGGAGCGCGGCAAGAAGTCCACCGCCGAGCGGATCCTCTACGGAGCGCTCGAGATCGTGGCCAAGAAGTCCGGCGAGGATGCCCTGGAGGCCTTCCAGAAGGCCCTGAACAACATCAAGCCCAGCGTCGAGGTCAAGTCCCGCCGCGTGGGCGGCGCCACCTACCAGGTCCCCGTGGAGGTTCCCCAGAACCGCCGCCAGTCCCTGGCCATGCGCTGGCTCAAGACGTACTCCGCCGGCCGCGGCGAGCGCACCATGCGCGACAAGCTCGCCGGCGAGATCCTGGACGCCATGAACTTCCGTGGCTCCTCCGTGAAGAAGAAGGACGACGTCCACAAGATGGCCGAGGCCAACAAGGCGTTCGCCCACTTCCGCTGGTAGCAGATACCGTCCGCAAAACGGGGCCGATCGAACGGATCGGCCCCGGTTTTTGCCCCCCGCAGTCCCGCTTTGAATCCCGAATCCGCTGTTTGATTACCTGACTCCAAGGAGGCCTCCGTGGCCCGCACGACCCCCCTCGAGCGCTACCGCAACATCGGCATCATGGCCCACATCGATGCCGGGAAGACGACGACGTCGGAGCGCATCCTCTACTACACCGGCAAGATCCACAAGATCGGCGAGGTTCACGAGGGCGCCGCCACCACCGACTGGATGGTCCAGGAGCAGGAGCGCGGCATCACCATCACCTCGGCCGCCATCACCGCCGCCTGGACGCCCCAGACCGGTCTGCTGAAGGGCGTCGAGCATCGCGTCAACATCATCGACACCCCCGGCCACGTGGACTTCACGGCCGAGGTCGAGCGCTCCCTGCGCGTGCTGGACGGCTCCGTGGCCGTCTTCTGCGCCGTGGGCGGCGTCGAGCCCCAGTCCGAGACCGTGTGGCGGCAGGCCGACAAGTACGGCGTGCCCCGCCTCGGCTTCGTCAACAAGATGGACCGCCCCGGCGCCGACTTCTTCCGCGTCTGCGAGATGATGCGCACCCGCATCAAGGCCCGGCCCATGCCCATCCAGATCCCCATCGGCGCCGAGGACCACTTCAAGGGCGTGGTCGACCTCGTCACCATGCAGGCCCTGACCTTCAGCGAGGCCGACAAGGGCTTCGAGGTCCAGTACGGCGAGATCCCCGCCGACCTCGTCGAGACCGCCAACGAGTGGCGCGAGAAGATGGTCGAGATGGTCGCCGAGACCTCCGAGGAGCTGATGGACAAGTACCTCGGCGGCGAGACGCTCACCGAGGACGAGATCCGCGACGGCATCCGCCGGGGCTGCATCAGCCTGGCCTTCACCCCCATGTGCTGCGGCTCGGCCTTCAAGAACAAGGGCGTCCAGCCCCTGCTCGACGCCGTCGTCAGCTACATGCCCAGCCCCCTCGACGTGCCCGCCATCCAGGGCGTGGACGGCGACGGCAACCCCACCGAGCGCAAGGCCTCCGACGAGGAGCCCTTCAGCGCCCTGATCTTCAAGATCATGGCCGATCCCTTCGTGGGCAGCCTGGCCTTCATCCGCGTCTACTCCGGCGTCATGGCCGCGGGTTCCGGCGTGTGGAACGCCAGCAAGGGCCGCCGCGAGCGCATCGGGCGCCTCCTGCAGATGCACGCCAACAAGCGCGAGGACATCGAGGAGGTCCGCACGGGCGACATCGGCGCCGCCGTGGGCTTCAAGGACGTCCTCACCGGCCAGACCATCTGCGACGAGAACCACCCCGTGATCCTGGAGTCCATGGACTTCCCCGATCCCGTCATCCAGGTGTCCATCGAGCCCAAGACCAAGGCTGACCAGGAGAAGATGGGCGTCGCCCTCTCCCGCCTGGCCCAGGAGGATCCCACCTTCAAGGTCAAGACCGATCCCGAGACCGGCCAGACCATCATCGCCGGCATGGGCGAGCTCCACCTGGAGATCATCGTCGACCGCATGATGCGCGAGTTCAAGGTCGAGGCCAACGTCGGCAAGCCCATGGTGGCCTACCGCGAGACCATCCGGAAGCGGGTGGAGGCCGAGGGCAAGTTCGTGCGTCAGTCCGGCGGTCGCGGCCAGTACGGCCACGTCAAGATCGTCGTCGAGCCCAACGAGGCCGGCAAGGGCTACGAGTTCATCAACGACATCAAGGGCGGCGTGGTTCCCAAGGAATACATCAAGCCCGTCGACCTCGGCATCCAGGAGGCCATGAACTCCGGCGTGCTGGCCGGCTACCCCGTGGTGGACGTCAAGATCACCCTCTACGACGGCAGCTACCACGAGGTGGACTCCAACGAAATGGCGTTCAAGATCGCCGGCTCCATGGGCTTCAAGAACGGGTGCGAGAAGGCCAGCCCCGTGCTCCTCGAGCCCATCATGAGCGTCGAGGTCGTCGTCCCCGAGGACTACATGGGCGACGTCATCGGCAACCTGAACAGCCGCCGCGGGCGCATCGAGAACATGGAAGACCGGGCCGGCGTCAAGGTCGTCACCGCCCTGGTGCCCCTGGCCGAGATGTTCGCCTACTCCACCAGCCTCCGCGGCATGACCCAGGGCCGCGGCAACTACAGCATGCAGTTCAGCCACTACGATGAGGCTCCCCGGAACGTCGCCGAAGAGGTGATCGCGAAGGTCAAGGGCACCAAGTAGGTTATTGAAAACCGGGGCGTTGCGGCGCCCCGGCCGCTTTCCACAGCCCCCCGCCAGGGGGGTGAGGCCGCCTGAGAACCCCGGTTCGAGGCCTCCAGATACCCAGGACCGACGGAGGGGCGACCCTCCCGAAATCCCTTGATAACCAAAAAAGCCATTGCGAAATCAATGGCTTTTGATATTCTGATCAGCCCTGTCCCAGTTCCCGGGACAACAAACCCATGGGCGGTCAGCGCCCCACATCTATGGACGGCCCGTCCGTCCCAATGGAGTGAAGATGAAAGACAATATTCGCATCCGTCTGCGAGCCTTCGACCACCGTCTGCTGGACCAGTCCACCCGTGAAATCGTGGACACCGCCAAGCGCACGGGGGCCCAGGTGGCGGGGCCGATCCCCCTCCCCACCCGGACGTCGAAGTACACCGTCAACCGCTCTCCCCACGTGGACAAGAAGAGCCGGGACCAGTTCGAGATCCGCACCCACAAGCGGCTCCTCGACATCCTGAACCCCACGCAGAACACCGTGGACACCCTCATGCGCCTGGACCTCCCGGCGGGTGTGGACGTCGAGATCAAGGTGTTCAGCCGTCAGGGCAACCGGTAAGGGAGGGGAGGGATAATGACCAAAGGAATCATCGGCAAGAAGCTGGGGATGACCCAGATCTTCAACGAGAAGGGCCAGATCGTCCCCGTGACCGTCATCCAGGCGGGCCCCTGTGTCGTCGTGATGCGCAAGACCGTCGCCCGTGACGGCTACGAGGCCGTGCAGGTGGGCTTCGTGGATCCCCAGGGCGGCAAGCGCGCCTCCAAGCCCGAGAAGGGCCACTGCGAGAAGCACGGCGTGGCGCCTGTCCGCGTCCTGCGCGAGCTCAAGGTGGACGCCGCCTCCTCCCTGAAGGAAGGCGACTCCATCCTGGCCGACCAGTTCGAGGCCAACACCAAGGTGCACGTCACCGGCATCAGCAAGGGCAAGGGCTTCGCCGGCGTCATGAAGCGCCACCACTTCAAGGGCGGCCGCGCCACCCACGGCTCCATGTTCCACCGCGCCCCCGGCTCCATCGGCGGGTCCTCGTATCCCAGCCGCGTTTGGCCTGGCATGCGCATGGGCGGCCACATGGGCGCCGAGCAGGTCACCGTCCGCAATCTGGAAGTGGCCCGCGTGGACGCCGAGAACAACCTGCTGCTCATCAAAGGCGCCGTTCCCGGCCCCAAGGGCGGCTACGTCGTGATCAAGCAGGAGGCGTAAAGATGGCGACCTTCAATCATCCCGTCGTCAACCTCGAGAACAAGGCCGCCGGCAGCGTCGAGCTCCTGGCCGAGGTCTTCAAGCTCGAGGAGGTCAACAACCACCTGATCTGGGAAGCCGTCCGCCACCACCTGGCCCGCCGCCGCGCCGGCACCGCCAAGACCAAGGACAAGTCCGAGGTTTCCGGCTCCGGTCGCAAGCTGTGGAAGCAGAAGGGCACCGGCCGCGCCCGCGTCGGCTCCATCCGTTCCACCCTGTGGAAGGGCGGCGGCACGGCCCACGGCCCGAACCCCCGCTGCTTCGACTACGCGTTCCCCAAGCGGGCCCGTCGCGCCGCCCTGCGCAACGCCCTCTCCGTCAAGTTCGCCTCCGGCCAGGTCCTGGTCGTCGAGGACTGGACGGTGGACTCCCACAAGACCAAGGCCCTGATCGCCACGCTCGGCAAGATCGGCGTGAGCGGCTCCGCCCTCCTGGTGGGGACCTCCGAGAAGGCCGCCATGGCCGCCGCCAACAACCCCAAGCTCGCCACCATCGAGAGCCTGGGCGTCAACGTCTATGACCTTCTGAAGTACGACCAGGTCGTCTTCTCCAAGGAAGCGATCCTGGCCCTCCAGGAAGTGGTGAAGCCATGACCAAGATTTTCGAAGTGATCCGCAAGCCCCTCCTCACCGAGAAGGGCCAGATCCTCCGCGAGGCCAACATCCAGGTCTTCGAGGTGGCCACCTGGGCGACCAAGCACCAGATCAAGGAGGCCGCCGAGCTCCTGCTCCAGGCCAAGGTCAAGTCCATCCGCACCGTCTCGGTGCCGGCCAAGGCCAAGCGCCTGGGCCGCTGGATGGGCACCACCGGATCCATGAAGAAGGCCTACATCGAACTGGCTGAGGCCGCCGCCGAGGCCGCCGAGTAGGCATCCATCACCCGTCGGACGGACAAGCGTTGCCACTATCGTCCGACCCTTTTTGAGGCACAACCATGAGCATCAAGCTGCTCAAGCCCACGACCCCCGGTCAGCGCGGCATGTCGAAGCAGGGCTTCGAGGAGATCACCACCTCGAAGCCTGAGCGTTCCCTGATCGCCAAGATCAACCGCACCGGTGGCCGCTCCAACACGGGCCGCATCACCACCCGCCACATCGGCGGCGGCCACAAGCGCCGCTACCGCGTGATCGACTTCAAGCGGAACAAGGCCGACGTCCCGGCCCGGGTCGCCACCATCGAATACGACCCCAACCGCACCGCCCGCATCGCGCTGCTGGTCTACGCCGACGGCGAGAAGCGCTACATCCTGGCCCCCGATGGCCTGGAAGTGGGCCGCACCGTCCTGAGCGGGAAGAACGCCGACATCCTGGTCGGCAACGCCCTGCCCCTGAAGAACATCCCCCTGGGCACCGAAGTCCACAACATCGAGCTGAAGCCCGGCAAGGGCGGCCAGATCGCCCGCGCCGCCGGCACCTTCGCCCAGCTCGTGGCCAAGGACTCCGAATACGCCCAGCTCCGCATGCCCTCCGGCGAGATCCGCAAGATCCACCTGGAGTGCGCCGCCACCATCGGCAAGGTGGGCAACCTCCAGCACGAGAACGTGTCCCTGGGCAAGGCCGGCCGCAAGATCTGGCTGGGCATCCGCCCGACCGTTCGTGGTGTGGTCATGAACCCGGTCGATCACCCCCACGGCGGCGGCGAAGGCCGCACGTCCGGTGGCCGTCACCCTGTGACGCCCTGGGGCCAGCCGACCCGTGGCCACAAGACGCGCACCAACAAGCGCACGACCAAGTTCATCGTCAAGCGGATCAACTAGGAGGCTATCCATGGCACGTTCGCTCAAGAAGGGTCCGTTCATTGATGGCCACCTCCAGAAGAAGGTGGAGGCCGCCCAGGCCGTCAACGACAAGCGCGTGATCAAGACCTGGTCCCGCCGCTCCACCGTCGTTCCGCAGATGATCGGCCTCACCATCGCCGTGCACAACGGCAACAAGTTCATCCCTGTCTACGTCACCGACAACATGGTGGGCCACAAGCTCGGGGAGTTCAGCCTGACCCGCACCTTCAGGGGCCACGCCGGCAAGTCCGACGCCAAGGCCAAGGGGAAGTAAGATGACGACCATCGTTTCCAGCGCCACCCTGCGCCACCTCCGCGGCTCGGCCCAGAAGGCCCGGCTCGTGATCGACCTCATCCGCGGCAAGAAGGTCGGCGAGGCCCAGTGGATCCTCACCAGCACCAAGAAGTACGCCGCCGGCTACATCAAGAAGATCGTGGATTCCGCCCTGGCCAACGCCATCGACAAGGATCCCGCCGTCAACCCCGACGAGCTGATCGTCAAGGCCTGCTTCGTGGACGAGGGCTTCCGCATGAAGCGCGTCCGCCCCGCCCCCATGGGCCGGGCCTACCGCGTGCAGAAGCGCACCTGCCACATCACTGTCCAGCTGGGCCGGGAGGAGTAGAACATGGGTCAGAAAGTCCATCCGTACGGCTTCCGCGTTGTCCACACCAAGGGCTGGCACTCCAAGTGGTTCAGCAAGCGTGAGTACGCCACGCTTCTCCACGAGGACCTCAAGCTCCGCAAGGAGCTGAAGAAGCAGCTCCACGGCCTCAACGCCATGGTCTCCAAGATCGACATCGAGCGCGCCGCCGACAAGGTCACGGTCCGCATCTTCACCGCCCGCCCCGGCATCGTCATCGGCCGCAAGGGCGCCGAGATCGACAAGCTGCGCGAGGAGCTCCAGGCCAAGCTGAAGCGTCCCGTCAGCGTCGACATCCAGGAGATCAAGAAGCCCGAGATCGACGCCCAGCTCGTCGCCGAGGGCGTCGCCCAGCAGCTCGAGCGTCGCATCGCCTTCCGCCGCGCCATGCGCAAGGCGGAAGAAGCCGCGATCCGCTTCGGCGCCAAGGGCTTCAAGATCAAGGTCTCCGGCCGCCTGAACGGCGCCGAGATCGCCCGGACCGAGGATTACCTCTCCGGCCAGATGCCCCTGCAGACGATCCGGGCCAACGTTGACTACGGTTTCGCCGAAGCCAACACCACCTACGGCATCATCGGCGTCAAGGTGTGGGTGAACCTGCCCGACGCCCCCGTCGAAACCGTGAAGCGTTGAGGTTGCAGCCATGTTGATGCCCAACAAAGTCAAGCACCGCAAAGTCCAGAAGGGCCGCACCCGCGGCGTCGCGACGCGCGGCAACGAACTCTCCTTCGGCGATTACGGCCTGGTGGCCACCGAGCACTGCTGGCTGACCAACCGCCAGATCGAGGCCGCCCGTATCGCCATGACCCGCCACATCAAGCGCGGCGGCCGCATCTGGATCCGCATCTTCCCCGACCGGCCCACCACCAGCAAGCCGGCCGAGACCCGCATGGGTTCCGGCAAGGGTGCGCCCGATGGCTGGGTGGCCGTGATCCGTCCCGGCCGCGTCCTCTTCGAGATGGAGGGCGTGGATGAGCAGGTGGCCAAGGACGCCCTGCGCCTGGCCCAGATGAAGCTCTCCGTGGCCACCGAGTTCGTCTCCAGAACCCCCCCGGAAGAGTAGAGGATTGAGATGAACAAGAAGAATCCTTTCAGCGAACTGGCCGCCAAGAGCATCGAGGAGCTGGCGCAGCTGGAGGCCGATCTGGCCGCCAAGCGTTTCACCCTCCGCTTCCAGCACGCCGTGGGTCAGGTGGAGAACACCGCCGAGATCCGCAAGACCCGCCGCGAACTCGCCCGGGTCAAGACCGCCCTCAAGACCAAGCTGGCCCAGTGAGGTAGACCATGAGCCTAGAACACAAGATGATTCGCAGCGGCGTGGTGGTCTCCAACAAGGCCGACAAGACCGTGGTGGTGAAGGTGGAGCGCAAGTTCCAGCACCCCCTGTATAGCCGGACCGTCAAGCAGACCACCAAGTTCATGGCCCACGACGAGAACAACACCTGCCAGATCGGCGATGTGGTCAAGATCGTGGAGTCCCGTCCCCTTTCCAAGCGCAAGCGCTGGATGGTCCTCGAGATCACCCAGAAGGCTGGCGAGTAGGAGCCATTTATGATTCAGATGGGATCCATGCTCACCGTCGCCGACAATTCCGGCGCGAAGAAGATCTGCTGCATCCTGCCCCTCGGCGGCGGCGTCGGCAAGACCGCCCAGCTGGGCGACGTGATCACCGCGTCCGTGAAGGAAGCCATCCCCGGCGGCACCGTCAAGAAGAAGGCTGTTGTCCAGGCGGTCATCGTCCGCCAGCGGAAGGCCTACCGCCGCAAGGACGGTTCCTACATCCGCTTCGACGAGAACGCGGCCGTCATCATCAAGAAGGACGGCGAGCCGGTCGGCACCCGCGTGTTCGGCCCCGTCGCCCGCGAGCTCCGCGAGCGGAAGTACATGAAGATCGTTTCCCTCGCCCCTGAGGTGCTCTAATGGACAAGCCGACCAAGATGAAGCTCAAGAAGGGTGACGACGTCATCGTCATCGCCGGCAAGGAAAAGGGCAAGCGCGGCCAGGTCGCCAAGGTCCAGCCCTCCGCCAACAAGGTGGTGGTCACCGGCCTGAACCTGATCAAGAAGGCCACCAAGCCCAACCAGCAGACCGGTGAAGGCGGCGGCATCGTGACGAAGGAGGCTCCCATCCACGCCTCCAACGTCATGCTGGTCGACCCCAAGACCCAGAAGCCCACCCGCAAGCGGGCCGAGTAAGCTATTTCCTGTTCCGTTCTCGAACGTTTGTGAGAGAATGACCCTTCCGCCGATGGATCCCCATCGGCGGAATTCCGGTGCGGACGTCGTCCCGCCGGATCGTTGACAACCGAGGTTGGAAGGAAAACGGGCCGGACCGCCGGACCCAAGCCCTTCCGCCCTCCCGAACCCTGGGGGCGTAGTCGCCCCCCGGAAATGGAGGAAAGCATGCCTAACGCTGCGGATCCCCGCACCAAGGCCCGCTACCAGTCCGAAGTGGCTGGCAAGCTCAAGGAGGAGTTCGGCTACACCTCTGCCATGCAGGTGCCCCGACTCCAGAAGATCGTCATCAACATGGGCGTCGGCGACGCCATCCAGAACATCAAGGTCCTGGACACCGCCGTCGACGAACTGACCGCCATCGCCGGTCAGAAGGCCGTGGTCCGCAAGGCCAAGAAGAGCGTCGCCCAGTTCAAGCTGCGCGCCGGGATGCCCATCGCCTGCATGGTCACCCTCCGCGGCAACCGGATGTGGGAGTTCTTCGACCGGCTGACGTCCCTTTCCCTCCCCCGCGTCCGCGATTTCCGCGGCGTGCCCACCAAGAGCTTCGACGGCCGGGGCAACTACACCCTGGGCCTCAAGGACCAGCTGATCTTCCAGGAGATCGACTACAGCAAGGTCGAGAAGCTGAAGGGCATGAACATCACCTTCGTCACGTCCGCTCCCACGGACGCTGAAGCCCGCGCGCTGCTTGCCCACCTGGGCATGCCTTTCCGGAAATAGGAGCGACCATGGCAAGCACGAACAAGATCCACAAGGACAGCGTCAAGCCCAAGTTTTCCACCCAGCACCGGAACCGCTGCAAGTGCTGCGGCCGTCCCCGGGGCTACATGAGGAAGTTCGAACTGTGCCGCCTGTGCTTCCGCAAGCACGCGCTGGCCGGTGAGCTTCCCGGCGTCCAGAAGTCCAGCTGGTAACAGAGGAAACCATGAACACCGATCCGATCGCAGATTACCTCACCCGCATCCGCAACGGGATCATGGCCGGCCACGACGCCGTCGTCATCCCCGCCAGCAAGATGAAGGACCGCCTTTCCGCCATCCTGAAGCAGGAAGGCTACATTCACGGCTACAAGGCCGTGGAGCACGAGGGCCGGAACTACCTCATCGTCAACCTGAAGTACGTGAAGAACGGCGAGTCCGTCATCCACGGCCTCAAGCGCGTCTCCACCCCCGGCCTGCGCGTCTACGCCGGCGCCAAGGAGATCCCCGAGGTCCAGGGCGGCCTCGGCATCGCCATCCTCACCACCCCGAAGGGCCTGCTGACCGGCAAGGATGCCCGGAAGCAGAACCTGGGCGGTGAAGTCCTGGCCCACGTCTGGTAGCACGCGAACCTCAACCCATTCCAAGGAAACCACCATGTCTCGCATCGGAAAGAAGCCAGTGGCACTGCCGAAAGGCGTGAAAGTGACCGTCCACGGGGCTGAGGCCGTCGTCGAAGGCGCCAAGGGCACCCTGAACTGCCCCATCCCGCAGGGGATCACCCTCGACGTCCAGGCCGATTCCATCAACCTCACCCGCCAGGATGACCAGCCCCAGAGCCGCGCCTACCACGGCCTGACCCGGGCCCTCCTGAACAACGCCGTCCAGGGCGTGACCAGCGGCTGGAAGAAGGAACTCGACATCGTCGGCGTCGGCTACAAGGCCGCCATGGAGGGCGAAGCCCTCCGCCTCGACCTCGGCTACAGCCACCCCATCAACTACGTGGCCCCCCAGGGCATCTCCATCGCCGTGGAGAAGAACACCCACCTGATCGTCACCGGCATCGACCGGCAGCTGGTCGGGCAGGTGGCCGCCGACATCCGGAAGTTCCGCAAGCCCGAGCCCTACAAGGGCAAGGGTGTCCAGTACACGGGCGAAGTCATCCGCCGCAAGGCCGGCAAGACCGGGAAGTAGGGAGCAACCATGGCCAACGATCTCGCACGCCAGAAGACCAAGGCTCGGATCCGCGGGAAGGTGTCCGGCACCCCGGAGCGCCCCCGCCTCACGATCTTCAAGAGCCTCAAGCGCATCTACGTCCAGGCCGTGGACGACACCCAGGGTGTCACCTTGGCCGCCGCCTCCTCCCTCGAGAAGGGTCTCAAGGAGACCCTGAAGAGCGGCTCCAACATCGCCGCGGCCAAGGCCGTGGGCGAGTCGATCGCCGCCCGTCTCAAGGAGAAGGGCATCACCGCTGTGGTCTTCGACCGCAACGGCTACGTCTACCACGGCCGCGTCAAGGCGCTGGCCGAATCCGCCCGGGCTGCCGGGCTCCAGTTCTAGGAGGGTGAGGACAATGGCTTACAACGCACCCGAAACCAAGCCCGCCTCCCAGGACGCCCAGCAGGGCGAGTTCAAGGACCAGGTCATCTATGTCGGCCGCGTCACCAAGGTCGTGAAGGGCGGCAAGAACTTCTCGTTCAGCGCCCTGGTCGTCGTCGGCGACGGCGCCGGCAAGGTCGGCTACGGCCTCGGCAAGGCCCTCGAAGTCCCCTCCGCCATCAAGAAGGGCATCGAGAGCGCCAAGCGCAACATGATCAAGGTCCCGGTCTCCCCCAACGGGAGCCTGCCGCACCCCATCACCGGCCGCTTCGGCTCCGGCTCCGTGCTGATGAAGCCCGCCCCCGAGGGCACCGGCATCATCGCGGGCGCCGCCGTCCGCGCCATCATGGAAGCCGCCGGCATCAACAACGTGCTCACCAAGAGCCTCGGTTCCTCCAACCCCCACAACGTGGTCCGCGCCACGTTCGACGGGTTCAAGAACCTCATGGATCCCTACACGGTCATGAACAACCGTGGTCTGGATCAGGCGGAGGCCTAAATGTCGCAGCTCATCGGAAAGCAGGTCATCCTGACCCTCAAGCGCTCCACCATCTGCACCGTGCCCAAGCACCGCGCCTTCGTCCAGACCCTGGGCCTGAAGAAGGTCGGGGAGACCCGGGAGTGCGAGTACACGCCGAATGTGCATGGCATCGTCAAGCGCATTCCCTACCTCATCGACGTCACGGTGAAGGGGTAAGACCATGAAACTGAACGAACTCCGTCCCGCTGAAGGCGCGGTCAAGGACCGCAAGCGCGTCGGCCGCGGCAAGGGCTCCGGCAACGGCAAGACCGCCGCTCGCGGCGAAAAGGGCCAGAAGAGCCGCCGCGGCTACAGCCGCCAGCGCGGCTTCGAAGGCGGCCAGATGCCCCTCCACCGCCGCCTCCCCAAGCGCGGTTTCACCAACGTCCACGCGATCAAGCTGCAGGAACTGGGCCTGGACTTCCTCTCCGCGAACTACGCCGAGGGCGAGGTCGTGTGCCTGGAGTCCCTGCGCGACAAGAACCTGGCCGAGCCCAAGGTCGGCGGCATCGTCGTCCTCAAGCGCGGCGAGCTGACTGTTAAGCTGACGGTCGTCGCCGACCGGGTCACCAAGGGTGCCCGTGAAGCGATCCTGGCCCTTGGCGGCACCATCCAGGAGCCCCCCTGCGCCAAGCCGGCGGCTGAGTAACGAGCCTAGGACACGAAAAGCATGGAAAAGCTCCGTCAGTTGTTCTCCAACCCCGAACTTCGCAAGCGGCTCCTGTTCACCCTGGGGCTGCTGGTGATCTACCGGCTCGGGGTCCACGTCTCGGTGCCCGGCGTCAACGCCGAGGCCCTGGCCAAGAACCTGGGGAAGGCGGGGGACCTGCTGAACGTGGTCGACCTGTTCTCGGGCGGCGCCTTCAAGAAGTTCTCGGTGTTCGCCCTGGGCATCACCCCCTACATCACGGCCTCCATCGTGCTTCAGCTGATGGGGGCCGTGGTGCCCACCCTCGAGAACCTCCAGAAGAAGGAGGGCGAGGCGGGGCGCCAGAAGATCAACCAGTGGACCCGCTACCTCACGGTCGGCCTGGCCTTCATCCAGGGCTTCGGCATCGCCTCCCTGGCCCAGAGCCTGGGACCTGACGTCGTGATCAACCCGGGCATGGGCTTCAAGCTCCTGTGCGCCTGGACGCTGGCCACCGGCACGATCTTCGTGATGTGGATCGGCGAACAGATCACCGACCGCGGCGTGGGCAACGGGATTTCCCTCCTCATCTTCGCCGGCATCGTGGCGGGGCTGCCCAAGGCCCTCGAGACCATCGGGACCATGTTCACCGCGTCCCTCAAGAACGCGGGCAACGTGGCGCCTCCGGGCGTGTTCATCCTCCTGGTGGCCGGCATGGCCGTCGTCGTCCTCGCCGTCGTCCTGGTGGAGAACGCCTACCGGAACATCCCCATCCACTACGCCCGCCGGGTGGACTCCTCCCGGATGGCCAGCCAGCGCAGCTCGTACCTGCCCCTGAAGGTGAACACCGCCGGCGTCATGCCCGTGATCTTCGCCTCCTCGGTCATCTTCTTCCCCGCCACCATCGCCCAGTTCACCCACTGGGAGTGGCTGGCCAAGGCCTCGAGCTACGTCAGCCCCCAGAGCCACTTCTGGACCTACACCCCGATCTTCGTGGGCGTGGTGATCTTCTTCGCGTTCTTCTACACCTCCATCGTCTTCAACCCCGACGAGACCGCCGAGAACATGAAGCGGTCCGGCGGCTACATTCCCGGCATCCGGCCGGGCAAGGAGACGAGCGTCTACATGGACAGCATCCTGTCCAAGCTCACCTTCGCCGGCGCGGTCTACCTCGCCGTGATCTCCATCGTCCCCCTGATCATCACCAACAGCATGCCGGGCCTGAACTTCTACTTCGGCGGCACCTCCCTCCTCATCGTCGTGGGCGTGGCCATGGACACCGTGGCCCAGCTCGAGAGCTACCAGGTCATGCGTCGCTATGACGGCTTCCTGGAGAAGGGCAGGATCCGCGGGGGCCGGCTGGCCAAGGGAGGGGCGCGGTCATGAAGGTTCACATTCTCCTCGGCGCCCCCGGTTGCGGCAAGGGGACCCAGGCCAAGCGCCTGGTCGCCAAAATGTCTTTGATTCACCTGTCTACGGGTGATATTCTGAGAGATGCCGTCTCGAAAGGGACGGAAATCGGCCTTCGGGCCAAGGCCATCATGGCCTCTGGCAAACTTGTGGACGACGACACGGTCAACGGTCTTGTTTTCGCGCGGCTGCAGAACGAAACCGGCGACGTGCTGTTCGATGGTTATCCACGCACCCTAGCTCAGGCTGAAGCCCTGGAGACCTTCCTCTCCAACCGGGGTCTCAGCCTTGGATACGTGATAGACATCCATGTCCCCGAGCACGCCCTCGAAGCGCGGGTGGTAGGCCGCAGGGTTTGCAGCAATAACGATTGCGGCGCCATCTACCACCTGGAGACAAGACCCCCCCTGAAGGAAGGCGTCTGCGACGTCTGCGGAAGTCCCCTGAAGCACCGGGCTGACGACTGCAGCGAGGCCTTCAGGTCCCGGATGGCGGAATTCAACACCACGTTCCAGCCCCTCCAGGCCCACTACAAGGGAACGACCCACTACCGCTCCGTGGACGGCCTCCGTTCGCCGGACGAGATCCACGGGACCATCCTCGACCTATTCCGGGAGCAGCATTGAGCAAAGAAGAAGCCATTGAGCTCGAAGCCACAGTGGTGGAGTCCTTGCCGAACGCCGTCTTCCGGGTGGAGCTCGAGAACAAGCACCAGGTCCTTGCCCACATCAGTGGCAAGATGCGGAAGAACTTCATCCGCATCCTCCCGGGGGACCGGGTCCTGGTGGAGGTCACGCCCTACGATCTGACCCGCGGACGCATCATCTACCGATTCAAGTAACCCGAACGTAAACCCTGGGGGAAACCCATGAAAGTCAGGCCGTCTATCAAGAAGCTGTGCGAGCACTGCAAGGTGGTCCGCCGGGAAGGCATCAACCGGATCATCTGCAAGAAGAATCCCAAGCACAAGCAGCGCCAAGGCTAAGGAGCAAGCATGGCACGCATCGCAGGTATCGATCTGCCCATCGCCAAGCGCATCGAGATCGCGCTCACCTACATCTACGGCATCGGGCGCCCCAAGGCGCAGAGCATCCTGACCCGGGCCAAGGTGGACTTCTCCACCAAGGTGCGGGACCTCACCGAGGACGAGATCGGTCGCATCCGCCGCGTCATCACCGCCGAGGAGACCGTGGAGGGTGACCTCCGCAAGAACATCGGCATGGACATCAAGCGTCTCATGGACATCGGCTGCTACCGGGGCCTCCGGCACCGCAAGGGCCTGCCCGTCCGTGGACAGCGCACGCACACCAACGCGCGGACCCGCAAGGGCAAGCGCAAGACCGTGGCCGGCAAGAAGAAGTAAGTTGAGGAACTGACATGGCAAAGACCCAGTCCAAGACCGCCGGCAAGAAGGTGGTCAAGAAGAAGGAAAAGAAGAACGTACCCCACGGCGTGGCGCACATCCAGGCCTCGTTCAACAACACGATCATCTCCATCTCCGACCCCATGGGGAACATGCTGAGCTGGGCTTCCAGCGGCAACCAGAACTTCCGGGGCACCCGGAAGGGCACGCCGTTCGCCGCCCAGATCGCCGCCGGGGTGGCCGCCGAGGCCGCCAAGGAGCAGGGCATCCGCAGCGTGGATGTCCGCGTGAAGGGCCCCGGCGCCGGCCGTGAGAGCGCGATCCGCGCCCTCAACGCCGCTGGCATTTCCGTGACGAGCATCCGCGACGTCACCCCCATCCCCCACAACGGCTGCCGGCCTCCCAAGCGGCGCCGGGTTTAAGAGAGGAGGAAGAGAAACATGGCTCGTTACCAAGACGCCGTCTGCCGCCTCTGCCGCCGCGAGGGCATGAAGCTTTATCTCAAGGGTGAGCGCTGCTTCAAGGAGAAGTGCTCCTTCGAGACCCGCAAGGGCAAGATCCCCGGCCAGCACGGGGCCGCCAAGGCCAAGAAGCCCACGGGCTACGCCCTGCAGCTGCGCGAGAAGCAGAAGGTCAAGCGCATCTACGGCGTGCTCGAGAAGCAGTTCCGCCTCTATTTCGAACGCGCCGACGCCAAGAAGGGCGTGACCGGCCACAACCTGCTCTCCTTCCTGGAGAGCCGCCTGGACAACGTCGTCTTCCGGCTCGGGTTCGCCCCCAGCCGCGCCGCCGCCCGGCAGATGGTCATGCACGGCCACATCCTGGTCAACGGCAAGCGTTGCGACATTCCCAGCTACCAGACCAAGAGCGGCCAGGTCATCTCGATCTCCGCCCGGGCCCAGGCGAACGATGTCGTCAAGTCCTCCGTGGAGACCGCGGCCGGCCGTGGTATTCCCCAGTGGCTCACCCTCGACGCCGCCGCCTTCCAGGGCTCGGTGATCGCAGTTCCCAAGCGGGAAGATGTTCCTCTTGACATCAATGAGCAGCTGATCGTCGAACTCTACAGCAAGTAAGGGGGGACCTGAATGCTGAACATCAGCGATTTCCAGCGGCCGCGTTTCGCGGAGGTGACTCCGGGGTCCAAGACGGGCTCGTACGGCGAGTTCGTCGCCTACCCCTTCGAACGGGGCTTCGCCACCACCTGCGGGCATGCCCTGCGCCGCGTGCTGCTGAGCAGCATCCAGGGCGCCGCCGTGACCAACGTCCGCATCAAGGGCGTGCAGCACGAATTCACCGCGCTGCCCGGCGTGTGGGAAGACATCACCCACATCCTGCTCAACCTCAAGGAAATCCCCTTCAAGCTCCACTCCAGCCAGCCCCAGATCGTCACGATCAGCCACAAGGGCGAAGGCGTGGTGACCTCCGGCTCCATCCGCTGCAACCAGAACGTCGAGGTGATGAACCCCGACGTCCACATCGCCACCCTCGGCGAGGACGGCGAGCTGGAGATGGAGATCCAGGTCTCCATGGGCCGCGGGTTCGTCACGGCGGACCGCAACCTGGACGAGAAGCTGGGCCTCGGGTTCATTCCCCTGGATTCCAACCACAGCCCCATCGTCCGCGTGAACTACATGGTCGAGCCCGCCCGCGTCGGTCACAGCACCGATTTCGAGAAGCTCACCCTGCAGGTGTGGACCAACGGCACCGTCGATCCCAAGGACGCGGTGAGCGATTCCGCCCTGATCCTGCGCGAGCACTTCCTCATCTTCGCCCGTCAGGACGAGGATGCGGTCGAGGTCGAGCCGGGCGGCGCCATCCTCACCACCGAGGGCGTCAACGGCATGCTGGGCAAGTCGGTGGAGGAACTTGAGTTGAGCGTTCGGGCCAACAACTGCCTGCGCAACGCCAACATCACCACCATCGGCGAGCTGGTGCAGCGCACCGAGGCGGAGCTGATGAAGACCAAGAACTTTGGCAAGAAGTCGCTCCAGGAGATCAAGGACGAGCTCGCCCGCATCGGCCTCTCCCTCGGCATGCGCATCGAACAAGAAGTCTAAGGAGAACCCATGCGTCACAATTGTTCTGGCAAGCGCCTGGGCCGCACGACGAACCAGCGCAAAGCCCTCATGAAGGGTCTCGCCATCTCCCTCGTCACCCACGAGCGGCTCGAGACCACCCTGGTCAAGGCCAAGGAACTCCGGAAGTTCGTCGAGCCCTTCATCACCCTGGGCCGCAAGGACACCGTCGCGAACCGCCGCCTGGCCATGGCCCGGCTCGGCAACAAGGCCGCCGTCGAGAAGCTGTTCAACCAGGAGTTCGTCGGTCGTTTCACTGGCCGTCAGGGTGGCTACACCCGCATCCTGAAGACCGACCACCGCCTCGGCGACGCCGCGGACATGGCCATCATCGAGCTCGTGGACTACGTCCTCCCCGAGCCGAAGGAAGCCGAAGCCGCCGCGGAGTAACCCGCGTGAAGGTCTAGGGAAGGGGCACCCCGCCAGGGGTGCCCCTTTTCCGTGGATGGGGTCATGAGGGATTCCGTGGCGCCGCCGCGGGAAGCGGCGCGGGCGCTCCGGGAGGAGCCCCCGGGCCCAGCCCCATCCAGGAGAAGGACCGGGCCCTGGCGCCCCGCCGCAGCCCCGCGGGGATCTGAAGGGGCGGGACCCCTGAGGCGGCCAGGCCCCCGTCGTTTCCTAGCCCAATTTCCCGACCCACACGATCGATCACGACCGATTCTGCCAGGCGGCTCACGTTCCGGTTGGAAACGCCGGCCAGAACCATCTCCCCGCAGGCCGCCAGCAGGGCACGCTCGGAGCGCTGCCACCGGTCGAAAAGGGAGGGCCGGAAGCCGCCGCTCCGGGCCTGGGGAATCGAGAGATCCAGGGCACCAGCCACGGTTTGGAACCCCCGAGACTTGTAGCCGTTCCGGTAGCCGTTGGGGCGCTCCATGCCGCGGGCGTTCCAGGGGGCCCCGAAGTGGGCCTCGGCCTGGCTGTTGATCAGGGCTTGGGCCACCGCTTCCACCAGCACCCGGAAGCCTTCCCCGCTCGGTTCCGAAAACAGTCCTTCCACAGTCCCTTCGGGGACCTCAAACTTCAACTCGGCCATTGGCTTCCTTTCGTAGATTGCTTGCTCGACACAACCAACCTACTGGAGCCAGTGGCCCCTTTGCTACCCGGCCGCCGGAAATGGCGCGGGCGCTAACTTACAGAAGCTTTTATACACAACCCTATGAAACGCGGAGGCGCGGAGGATCTCGCAGAGGGTCGCGGAGGAAAGCGCTCCTGGAACCTGCCACCTCCCAATGACACGTCCCAACGGGAGGCGTGATGGGAAGGCATTGGGGAGAGGTCGACGGGGAGGATCATCCGCACAAGGAGATCACCCAGGCCATCATCGGGGAGGCCATCGAGATCCAGAAGGCTCTGGGGCACGGACTCCTGGAAGATCCCTACAAGGTCTGTCTGGCGCACTCCCTGAGACTGGCCGGCCATAAGGTGAAGCGGGAGGTTTTCCTGGATATCGAGTGGAGGGGGCTTGTGGTTGAGCGGGCCTACCGGCTGGATTTGCTGGTTGACGACCTGGTGGTCGTGGAGGCTAAGGCGGAATGGAGGTCGGCCTGCTCCTCAATTTCCGTCAGTGGCCTTTCAAAGACGGTGGAATCAAGCGGGTGATACATACAAGGGCTTGATCCTTTCTCCGCGAGCCTCAGCGAGATCCTCCGCGCCTCCGCGTTCCAATAGGATGCTGCGAATGCGCGGCGCCATCAGGCACTGCAGCACAGACTCACTATTCCAGCTCCTCCATGCTCCGGCACGGATGGGTATTAGCCATTACTATCCTAGATTACGAACACACCCTAGCTGAGCAGGGGCTCCAGGAAGCTCCCGGGGGCCACGTAGCCCTCGACCCGGTCGGGGCCGGTGCTGAGGTAGGCGATGGGGGTCTCCACGCTCTCCTCCAGGGCGCGCAGGTAGACCTGGGCCTCGGCGGGCAGCTTGGCGGGGTCCTGGATGCCGCGGGTGGGGGCGGTCCAGCCCTTGAAATACT
Source organism: Mesoterricola sediminis (assembly GCF_030295425.1). Classification (NCBI taxonomy): domain Bacteria; kingdom Pseudomonadati; phylum Acidobacteriota; class Holophagae; order Holophagales; family Holophagaceae; genus Mesoterricola; species Mesoterricola sediminis. The sequence continues at coordinate 342,738 of NZ_AP027081.1, forward strand.
TGATTTCGGGCTGGATCTCCTTCCAGTCCTCCACCATGGCGGGAACCCGGCCGGTGACCCGGCCCTCCCCGTCGCGGTAGCCGACGACGAGGCCCACCTGGTCGAACCCGTCCAGGACGTCCAGTTTCATGAGGCCCAGGCCGTCCACGCCGTTGACCCGGCAGGCATGGCGCGTGATGACGCTGTCGAACCAGCCGCAGCGGCGGGGCCGCCCGGTGGTGGTGCCGAATTCGCGGCCCAGGTCCCGGATGCGGTCGCCCGTGGCGTCCAGCAGTTCGCTGGGCATGGGGCCCGCGCCGACCCGGGTGGTGTAGGCCTTGGCGACGCCCAGGACGTGGGACAGGGCCTTCGGGGGGAGGCCGGTGCCGGTGAAGAGGCCGCCGATGGAGCAGTTGGAGCTGGTGACGAACGGGTAGGTGCCGTGGTCGATGTCCAGGAGGGTCGCCTGGGCGCCCTCGAAGAGGATGGATTCGCCCCGGCGCCAGGCCTGCCAGAGGTGGTCCTGGATGTCCCCGATCATGCCGAGCAGGGGCTGGGCGGTGGCCAGGAGGGCGGCGGCCGTCTCCTCCAGGGAGGCGAGGGGGGCGTCCGGACCCAGGAGGTGGCGCACCTCCTGGTAGCCGTGGCTGATGCGCGCCTGGAGGGTCTCCGGGTGCAGGAGGTCGCCCATGCGCACGCCCATGCGGGCGGCCTTCATCTCGTAGGCGGGCCCGATGCCCCGGCCCGTGGTGCCGATCTTGTTGGAGCCCCCCTCCCGCCAGCGGTCCAGGGCGATGTGGTGGGGCAGGATGATGTGGGCCTTGTCGGAGATCAGGAGCCGGCCGGTGAGCTCGAAGCCGCGCTGCCGGAGGCGGTCCAGTTCCTGGAGGAAGACCTCCAGGTTGAGGACGACGCCGGAGCCGACGACCAGGAAGCAACCCGGGTGGAGGGCGCCGCTGGGCACCTGGTGGAGCGCGATGCTCTGGCCCTCGACGACGACGGTGTGCCCCGCGTTGTTGCCGCCCTGGAAGCGAACGACGTTCTTGAACCGGGCGCTCAGCAGGTCCACCAGCTTGCCCTTGCCCTCATCGCCCCACTGCAGGCCCAGGATGGCCAGATTCTCGGAAAGACCGCGCATGGATCAACCCCCATCCTCCAGAATAACCGGCCGGGGATCCCCGTCCCAGGACGAATTCCCGGGCCTGGCCGGCGCCGGAATCGGCCCCGGCGGGGGGCGGAACCATTTGGGGACATGGCGGACGGAAGAGGCTACCCTTTATTGTCCGGCCTTCTCTCCCAGCGGGGGAGCGGGTCACGGAAGGATCCCCAGGGGTGCCGCCGTGTTCGAGAAGTTCACAGAAAAAGCCCGCCGCGTGATGTTCTTCGCCCGCTACGAGGCGAGCCAGTTCGGATCCGAAAGCATCCAGAGCGGCCACCTCCTCCTGGGCCTGCTCCGGGAGGCCGAGAAGACTTCCATCCAGCTGCTGGATCGGATGGGAGTCCAGACCAACCTCCTGCGGGAGCGTCTCATCTCGGCGCTGAGCCCCCGGGACAAGCGCCTCACCCCGTCCTCCACGAGCATCGACATCCCCATGGAGGAGGAGGTCAAGCGGATCCTCCAGCACGCGACGCAGGAGAGCGCGAAGCTCAACCACAAGCACGTGGGGGCCGAGCACCTGCTGCTGGGCATGCTCAAGGAGGAGCAGGGCCTGGCGGGGCGCCTCCTGAAGGAGGCCGGAGCCGACCTCATCGCGGCCAAGGAGATCCTCCTGGAGGCCACGAAGGAGGAGAAGATCGCCAAGAAGAAGAAGGAGCACCCGCTCCTGGCGGAGTTCGCCCGGAACCTCTCCGAGCTCGCCGAACGGGGCATCTTCGACAACCTCATCGGCCGCGAGACCGAGGTCGAGCGGATCATCCAGATCCTCAGCCGCCGCCGGAAGAACAACCCCATCCTCCTCGGCGAGGCCGGCGTGGGCAAGACGGCCATCGTGGAGGGCCTGGCCCAGAAGATCTACGAGGGGCTCGTGCCCCCGAGCCTGCAGGACAAGCGGATCTACGCCCTGGACCTCAGCCTGGTGGTGGCCGGGACGAAGTACCGCGGCCAGTTCGAGGAGCGGCTCAAGTCGATCATCGCGGAGGCCTCCAAGGATCCCAGCGTGGTCCTCTTCATCGACGAGATCCACAGCATCATCGGCACCGGGGCGGCGGAAGGCAGCCTCGACGCCGCGAACATCCTGAAGCCGGCCCTCTCCCGCGGCGAGATCCAGTGCATCGGCGCGACGACCCACAAGGAGTTCGCCAAGTACATCGACAAGGACCGGAGCCTGGTGCGCCGCTTCCAGCCCGTGAACGTGGCCCCGCCCGACGAGGGCGAGAGCCTGCGGGTGCTGGAGGGCATCCGGAGCCGCTATGAGCTGTTCCACCGGGTCCGGTACAGCCAGGCCACGCTCCAGGCGGCCGTCGCCCTTTCCAACCGCTACATCACCGACCGCTACCTGCCCGACAAGGCCATCGACCTCCTCGACGAGGCCGGCGCCCGGGTCAAGCTCCGCACCGGCGGGGTGGTGGGCGAGGCCCACAAGACCGAGGAGGAGCTCCACCGGGTCATCACGGAGATGAACGAGGCCGTGCTGAACCGGGACTTCGAGCGGGCCGTCCTGCTGCGCCAGAAGGAGGTCCAGCTGCGGGAGCAGCTCACCGGCGGCGGGCAGGGGGAGCCCACCGAGGAGGACTACGAGCGGTTCGCCGAAGTGACCGAGGCGGACATCGAGGACGTGGTCGCCTCCTGGACGGGCATTCCCGTCCGGGCCCTCAAGAACGAGGAAAAGGCCAACCTGGCCAACATGGAAGGGCACATCAACGAGCGCGTGATTGGCCAGGAAGCCGCCGTCAGCGCCGTGAGCCGGGCCGTTCGCCGCGCCCGGACCGGGCTCAAGAACCCCAACCGTCCCATGGGCTCCTTCCTCTTCCTCGGCCCCACGGGCGTGGGCAAGACGGAGCTGGCCAAGACGCTGGCCGGCTTCCTGTTCGGCGACCCCAAGAAGATGATCCGCTTCGACATGTCCGAGTTCATGGAGAAGCACGAGGTCTCCAAGCTCCTCGGGGCCCCTCCGGGGTACGTGGGCTACGAGGAGGGCGGCCTGCTGACCGACCGCATCCGCCGCAACCCCTACTGCGTCATCCTCTTCGACGAGATGGAAAAGGCCCACCCGGACCTCATGAACGTGCTGCTCCAGATCTTCGACGACGGGCAGGCCACGGACGCTTTCGGGAACCAAGTTGATTTCAAGAACACCATTATCATCATGACCTCCAATGTGGGCAGCCGGGAGCTCCTCCCGGACAAGAACCTCGGATTCGGGGAAAAGGATGACCGGCCAGATGCCAAGGCCGGCGACGCCCTCAAGGTGCTCAAGCGCACCTTCCCCCCCGAGTTCCTGAACCGCATCGACGAGATCGTGGTGTTCAACCGCCTGGGCGACGAGGAGCTCCGCAAGATCGTCCGCCTCCTCATCGCCGACCTCAACCTCACCCTGCAGAAGCACCGCCTGGAGGTCACCCTCACCGACGAGGCCTGCGACTGGCTGGTCCGGACCACGGTGCGGGACCGGGCCTACGGGGCCCGCCCCCTCCGGCGCGCCATCCAGAAGCAGGTGGAGGATCCCCTGGCCGAGCTCATGGTCGCCCAGGAGACCGTGCCCGCCGGGGTCGTCCATTTCGATGTGGTTGATGAGAAACTAGTCCCATTGTTCACTGAATCCTCGGCCCCGGCCGAAGCCCAGCCCGCGGAGGTCCAGGGATGATGGCTGCCTCCGCCTAGGCGGGGCCCCGGTTTCCATGGAAATCCCCCAGCTCTCCCGATAGCCGCCCTGGCCTAGGGATTTGAATGCCAAACCAACTGTGATGGATTGTGAATGAGCCTGAGCAAGACCGCCCCGAGCCCGACCCCCGGACGCCCCCTCTGGGGCCGGGTTCTGCCAACCCTGGCCATGGCCCTGGCGTTCCAGGGCCTGCCCGGATTCGCCCAGGATTCCGAGGTCATCACCCACATCGAGGTGGTCGGATCGCAGAAGCAGACGCCGGAGACCATCATCTTCAAGACCGGCCTGAAGGTGGGCGACGACCTGCGGACGGTGGACCTCACGGCCGTCCTTGAGAAGCTCTGGGCCACCAATGCCTTCGACGACATCAAGTTCCTGGCCGAGGACGAGGGCGACGGCAAGAAGCTCACGATCCAGGTCCGGGAGCGGCCCCTCATCAAGGAAGTCGACTACCGGGGCGGGACGGAGGTGGGCCTCACCTCGGTCAAGGACAAGATCAAGGAGAAGAAGCTCGCGATCAACCCGGACACCCTCTACGATCCCGAGGCCGCCCGGAAGATCAAGGACCTGATCGTCGACCAGTGCGCCGAGAAGGGCTACCGCAATCCCGTGATCGACGTGTCCCTTGAGCCCATGAGCCAGACCACGAGCCGCCTCGTGTTCGACATCAAGGAGGGCGGGAAGGTCCGCATCTACCGCGTCTCCTTCCGCGGGAACAAGGCCATCTCCAGCGCGAAGCTGGCCAAGGTCATGGAGAAGACCCGGCGGCACTGGATGTTCAGCTGGCTGACCTCCCACGACCTGCTCGTGGAGAAGAACCTCGAGGACGACCTGCAGAACATCCGCAAGGCCTACTGGCGGATGGGCTACAAGGACGTCTTCGTCGGCAAGCCCACCATCGTGGTGGAGGACAAGACCACGGCGCGGCAGAAGATCAAGAACGAGAAGCGCATCAAGGAGGCCAAGTCGCCCAAGTACGACCTCCGGGCCGAGCTCACCATCCCCATCCTCGAGGGCGAGAGCTTCTCCCAGGGCACCTTCAAGGTGGAGGGGAACAACGAGGTCTTCAAGGGCGAGGGCGGCGAGCGGCTCTACCGCGCCAAGATCGCCGAGGCGCGGCGGGACAACCACTCCTGGCTGGCCAAGCTCCTCAGCATCAAGCCCGACCTCGGGGACCCCAAGCCCGGCGAGAAGCGCCCCTTCGACCTGGACTCCCTCAACACCGGCGTCGACAAGATCCGCGAGGCCTACAGCAACCTCGGCTACATCATGTTCCGGGCCGAGAAGAAGCTGGACGTCCGCGAGGAGGACGGCGTCAAGAAGGTGGACGTCACCCTCAAGGTCGACGAGGGCGAGATGTACACCGTCCGCCACATCAACTTCGAGGGCAACACCACGACCAAGGACAAGGTGCTTCGCCGCGCCATGATCCTCAAGGAGGGCGACCCCTTCCAGACCGAGGTGTTCAAGGACTCCTTCACCGGCCTCGGCCAGCTGGGCTTCTTCGACGTGAAGGCCAGCGAGCCCAAGGTGGACCTCGTGCCCGACAAGACCCAGGTCGACATCACGATCAAGGGCGAGGAGTCCGGCGTCAACGAGGTGCTGTTCCAGGGCGGCTACGGGTCGGTGCTCGGCTTCTCCCTGGGCCTGAGCTTCTCCACCCGCAACCTGGGCGGCGGCGGCGAGACCCTCTCCGTCAGCTACAACGGCGGCAAGTACCAGCGGATCGCCTCGATCTCCTTCACTGAACCCTACATCTTCGACCTGCCCTACTCGCTCACCACGAGCATCTCGGACGGCACCACCGACTACGATGCCTCCCGGGTCGGCGCGGCCTACGCCTACAAGCAGAAGACCCGCGCCCTGGGCGTTTCCATGGGCACCCGCCTGGCCACCTTCATCCCCGGGAAGACCTGGGCCTGGTTCACCACGTACCAGGTCGGCTACGCCTTCCGGATCCTCCAGGTGATCGGCGGCCGCAACTACTACTTCCGCGACACCAGCCAGCAGCTGACCTCCACGATCAGCAACTCCATCACCTACAGCACGGTGAACCACCCCTTCAAGCCCACCGCGGGCACGAAGATCGGCTTCGGCCTGGAGTACGGCGGCTGGCAGTTCGGCGGCGACCGGCCCTTCGTCCGGACTTCCATCGAGTTCGCCAAGTGGGCCAACCTGGATGACCGCCACATCTTTGGCTTCAACGCCAACTACGGGTATCTCCGCAACTTGTCCGGCACCGACATGGCCATCTGGGAGCTCTACCGGCCGGGCGGTGAGAACACCATCCGCGGCTACAACTTCGGCCAGGTGGGCACCGCCTTCCGCGACAACACGAGCCAGTGGGTGGTGGTCGGCGGCAACAAGCAGCTGATCCTGAACGCCGAGTACCAGTTCAAGATCGCCGACCAGTTCCGCATTGTCGCCTTCTACGACGCCGGCAACGCCTGGGCCGAGGGCAGGCGGGTCTTCTCCGAATCCCTGCGCCGCAGCACGGGCCTGGAGTTCCGCTTCTTCCTTCCCATCAGCCCCGCGCCGCTGCGCCTGATCTGGGCCCGCAAGCTGAATCCCTACGACTTCGACGCCGAGGGCCGGACCCAGTTCCAGTTCAGCATCGGCACCACCTTCTAGCCTCGACAACCCACACCCGCAAGTCCGGAGCCCACCATGAACATCCGCACCCTCCTGCTGCCCCTCGCGGCCGTCGCCACCCTCGCCGCCCAGGAGCCCGTGACCCCCCGTCTCGCCTTCCTCGTCCCCGACCAGCTGATCACGAAGTCCGTCCGCGGCCGCCAGCTCTTCGCCGAGCTCGACGTGACCAAGAAGAACCTGGAGGACAAGCTCAAGGGCAAGAGCGAAGAGGGCGCCCGGCTCCAGGCCCAGCTCCAGTCCCCCAGCATCAGCGATTCCGGCCGGGAGCAGATCCAGAAGCAGCTCCGCGACCTGGAGTTCGAGTTCAAGAAGCTGCAGGAGGACAGCCAGCAGGAGTTCCAGAAGATCCAGCAGAAGGTCGTCGGCCAGTTCCAGGCCGAGGTCGGGCCCATCGTCGAGGCCCTGGCCAAGGAACAGAAGCTCCAGCTGGTGCTCCAGTACCAGCAGGGGATCGTGGCCTACGCCGAGGAGGGCTGGATGCTGACCTTCACCAACGAGGTCGCCAAGCGCTACGACGCCAAGTACGCCTCCGGCGCCCCCGCCGCGGAAAAGCCCGCCGGCAAGCCCGCTGGCAAGCCCGCCGCTCCCAAGAAGTAGCCTTCAGCTCCGGCCGGTCGAGCCGTAGCCCCCGCCGCCGCGCTGGGTCTCCCCCAGGGCGGCGGCTTCCGTTTCGGGGGCCCAGTCCCAGGCCGGGGCCGGCGCCAGGAGCAGCTGGGCGATCCGGTCCCCCCGGGCGACGGTGAAGGGCTCCGCGCCGTGGTTCACGAGGACCACCGCGACCTCGCCCCGGTAGTCGGCGTCGATGGTGCCGGGGGCGTTCAGGACGGTGACCCCGTGGCGCAGGGCGAGGCCCGAGCGGGGCCGGACCTGGCCCTCCCACCCCTCGGGAATCGCCATGACCAGGCCCGTGGGCACCAGCTTCCGCTCCCCGGGGGCCAGGGTCCAGGCCTCCCCTTCGGGCAGGGCGGCCCGGAGGTCCATGCCCGCCGCGTGGGGGGTGGCCCTGCCCGGAAGGGGGAGGCCCTGGCCGTGGGGGAGGAGGCTGACGGGAACGCGGATCATCGGGGGGCTCCAGGATCCCCCAACGATAGCATCCCCTCGTGGCACTAAGTTTTCCCGACCCTGATACGTTATCTAGGTGAGGAGGGTGGTCCCATGAAGCTCGGCGTCGTCCTGACCGCGTGCGCAGTCTGCCTGGCCGGAGGCCCCCAGACCCTCTCCGCGGGCGAAGGCCCGGGATCGGGCTCCCGCACCGAGACCCGCAACGAGAAGCTGGCCCCGGGCTCCAAGCTCTGGGTGAAGAACCGCAACGGCGCCATCCGCGTCTCCGGCTGGGACAAGGAGGAGGTGGCCCTCGTCGCCCAGATCCGGGACAGCGCCAAGCGCCGGATCGACCTCGTCGTCCAGCGCAAGGGCCAGGACCTGGACATCGAGGCCCAGTACCAGCAGCCCGTCGTGGTCTTCAGCTTCGGCTTCTCCCCGTCGCCCCGGTGCGAGATGACCCTCAACGTGCCTCGCAAGATCCTGGCCCACTTCAGGACCATCAACGGGACCGTCACGGTGGAGGCGCTGGAGGGCTACGCGCGCTGCGAGACCACGAACGGCGACATCGTCCTCCATGACCTGGCCGGCGAGGCCCTGGCCGAGACGACGAACGGCACCATCGAGGCCCGGAACCTGCGGGCCCGCATCAAGGGCGGCACCACCAACGGGCGCATCCGCATCGAGGACGTGGAGGGTGGCGTGCACCTGGAGACCACGAACGGCTCCATCATCGCGCGCGGGCTGGAGGGCTGGGGCGAGGGGATCCACCTGGAGTCCACCAACGGCGGCATCGAGGTCGTGCTGGGGCGGGCCTCCGGCGAGATCCAGGCCGAGAATTCCAACGGCGCGATCGATATCCGGGTGCCCGGGGCCACGGTGATCGAGAGCTCCAAGCATTCGGCGAAGGTGAAGGTGCCGGGCAAGCGGGAGCAGAAGATCGTCCTGGAGACCACCAACGGCGCGATCACGGTGCACTGACGCCGTTTGGGGTAATCTGGACCCATGCGGGTCCCAGCCCTTCCAGCGTTCATGTTCCTGGCCGTGGCCGCGGGGTGCGCGGCCCAGACGGCGCGCCTCCCCGAGGTGGTGGACCGGACCCTCGGCAACGGGGTGAAGGTGCTCATGGTGGAGCGCCCGGGCACCGGCGCGGTGCGCGCCGGCCTCTTCCTGATGGGGGGCCGGGCGGCCACTGGCGCCCTGCCGCCCGGCGCCGCCGACCTGCTCGCCTACAGCCTGTTCCGGCGCCTGCCGGCGCCCAGCCTCGGCCGGGATCTGGAGGTCACCCTGCGCCAGGAGGCGGCCGCCTTCGAGGATCTGCGCCTCGAACGGCTCCGCCAGCGCCGGCCGGACCACACCGCCTCGCCCGAATTGACCAGCCTGCAGACGATGCACGCGGAGGCCCTGAAGACCATCCAGGCCCGCCTGGCCCCCACCGAGGCCTGGGATGAGGTGGACGCCCTGGGCGGCACCCGCCGGGCCGTGGACGTGACGGCGGACTACCTGGCCTTCGGCGTGGACCTGCCCGCGGCGAACCTCCCGGGCTGGCTCCGCCTCGAGGCCGAGCACTTGGCCGCGCCGTCCCTGTGCCGCTTCCCGCTGGAGCGGGAGCGCCTGCTCCAGGCCCTGGACGCGGGCGAGCCCCCCGTCGCGGCCTCCCTGTCGGTCCTCCTGTCCATGGCCCTGGCGGGGCGGGCCTACGCCCAGGCTTCCGAGTTCCAGCGCGGCGATCTGGAGGCCATCACCCTGGCCCAGCTGGGGGACCTGGCCCGGGCCCAGCTGGTGCCCGCCCGGATGCTCCTCGTGCTGGCGGGAGACCTGGAGGCCGCCACCCTGACCCCGGTGCTGGAGCGGACCTTCGGCCGTATCAAGGGCGGACCCGCGCCCGAGGCGCCGCCCTACCGGGACGACAATCCCTCGAGCGCCCTCGAGTCGCCGGCGGGGCGCAAGCTCCAGGTGAGCACCAGCGGGGAGACCCGGGTGATCTTCGGCTGGCGCGTGCCGCGCTCCAACCACCCGGACGGCCCGGCCCTCCAGGCCCTCGCCCAGGTCCTCGCGGGAAGTCCGAGCGCCCGGCTCATCCAGGGGCTGGTCACGACCCGCGGGCTGGCCCGGAAGCTGACCCTGGACGTGGGGGTGCCGGGGGAGCGGGACGTGAACCTGTTCGTCATCAACGCGGAACCGGCCCCCGGCCATGCCCTCGGGGAACTGGAGCAGGCGATCGAAGGCGAGATCCTCCGGCTCCAGCGCGAGCCCCTGGCCGAGGTGGAGGTCCGGTGGGCGCAGAACCAGCTGGAGACCCGGCAGATCCTCCTCCAGGAGGACGGGGCGGCCCTCGTCCAGGCCCTGGGGGCCTCCCATTGCCAATCCGGGGACTGGCGGACGGCCTTCCGGGCATTTTCGGGCGAGCGGGCCCTGCGCGCCACGGACATCCAGGCTGCCGCACGGACCTACCTGGTGCCCGCCCGCATGACGGTCGCCCTCTTCGGCCCCGATCCCCTGCTCCAGCCCATGGACCGGATCGAGGCCCGCCTCCTCCAGGCCCTGACCGTCCTCGTGCAGCGCCGCCTGGAGGATCCCGTGGCGGCCCAGCGCATCCTCCGGGAGGCCATCCGCCAGCTGCGCATGCTCAGCCCCTCCGAGCGGGAACAGACCCTCAAGCTCCTGGAAGCGCAGGTGGCCCCGTGAGGTTCGGCGCGCCCCTGGCCTGGCTCCTCAGCGGGGCCGCGGTGACCGCCCTCCAGGCGGGCCCCCAGGCCTTCACCCTTCCCTCAGGCCTCCGGTGCGTGCTCCTGGAGAACCATGACCAGCCCCTCATCCGCGTGGAGCTGGTGACCCGCTGGGACCTCGCCGACGTGCCGCAGGACCAGGAGGGCCTTCCCGCCCTCCTGGCGGCGGTGCTGCGCGCGGGGGGCGCGGGTCCCCTGTCCCGGGCCGATTTCGACCGGAGCCTGGATGATCTGGGCGCCGCCTTCGCCTTCCAGGCCCGCCGGGACGGATTCACCTGGACCCTGGCCACGGACAGCCGCGCCCAGGAACCGGCCCTGGAGCTGCTGGCCCACGCCGTCTTCCGCCCCGTCTTCGAGGTGCCGCTCGTGGAGGCCCAGCGCCAGGCCCTCTTGCGCAGGCTGGAAACGGCCGACGCCTGGGACCGGGGCGAGGGGCGCTTCCTCTGGAGCCTGGGCGCCCGGGATGTGGAGCTGCCCCCCTCGCCGGAGGGGCTGGCGGCCCTGGGCTTCCAGGACGTGGTGGCCTTCCACCGCGCGGTCGTCCGACCGGAAGCCTCCACCCTGGTCCTGCACGGGGATTTGAGCCTCACCCAGGCCAAGGAGCTGGTGCACTTGCACTTCGGCCTCTGGGGCGGGCGCCCGGCCAAGGCCGCCGCCCCCCGGCCCACGCCGGACCCGCCGCGCCTGCGCACCGTCCTGGACGCTTCCACGGACGCGGAGCTGTGGGCGGGGCGGGAGGCGACGGCCGTGCGAAGGCCTGTCCGGGAAATCCTGGCCCTGCTCCTGGAGCAGGTGCCCTCCGTCGCCGGACCCGGGATCATCCTGTCCTGCAGCCTGGCCGAGGGCAGGCCCCTCCTCGTGAAGGCCAAGGCCGGCGCCGAAGGCCGGGAGGGCCTCGTGCGGGCCCTCCAGGACGCCCTCGAGCGGCTGCGGAGCCAGGGCTTCACGGAGCGGGACGTGGCGCGGGCCCGGGACCGCTGGCGGGCGCGGCTCGCCGCCCTCCCCCTCCACCCCCGGGAACAGGTCCACGCCCTCCAGGATGGCCTCCTGGACCCCGCGCTGGGGCCCGAGGTGGACCGGGTGGCCGTCCGGGACGTGAACGAGGCCCTGAAGGCCCTGCTTGAGCCCGCCGGGCTCCGGTTCCTGCTCCTGGGCGGGGATGCCGCCCTGGTGCGGGCGGCGGAAGCGGCGTTCTCCTGACCCGGACGGCCCGCCCTGCGGCGGGTCCGCCCGGGGAGAGGCTCAGGCCTGGATGCCGAAGCGGGCGGCCAGGTCCAGGTAGCGGGCGCGGACCCCTTCGATCACGTGGTCGGGCAGGTGGGGCGCGGGCGGCTGTTTGTTCCAGCCGGGGAGGGCCTCCAGGTAGTCCCGGAGGAACTGCTTGTCGAGGCTGGGCGGGTTGGCGCCCGGCTGCCAGGCGTCCGCGAGCCAGTAGCGGCTGGAGTCCGGGGTCAGGACCTCGTCGATGAGGATGAGGCTGCCGTCCGGCAGGAGGCCGAATTCGAACTTGGTGTCGGCCAGGAGGATCCCCCGGGCTGCCGCCAGCTCGCAACCGCGGCGGTAGAGGGCGAGGCTCACCTCCCGGACCTGGGCCGCCAGGTCCGCGCCGATGAGGCCGGCCATGGTGGCGAAGTCGATGTTCTCGTCATGCCCTTCCTCCGCCTTCGTGCTCGGCGTGAAGATGGGCTCGGGGAGCCGGTCGGCATTGCGGAGGCCCGGGGGCAGGGCGATGCCGCAGACCGTGCCGGACTTCTGGTACTCCTTCAGGCCGGAGCCCGCCAGGTAGCCCCGCACCACGCATTCCACGGGGAGGGGCCGGGTGCGGCGCACGAGGATGGAGCGCCCGGCCAGCATGTCCCGATGGGCCTGGAGGCTGGCGGGGTAGTCGGCGGGGTCCGTGGCCTCCAGGTGGTTGGGCAGGATGTCGCGGGTGGCGCCGAACCAGAAGTTCGCCACCTGGGTGAGGATCCGGCCCTTGCCGGGGATGCCCTCGGGCATGATGCAGTCGAAGGCCGAGATGCGGTCCGTGGCCACGATGAGCAGGCTCGCTCCGAGGTCGTACACATCGCGGACCTTGCCGCGCCGGAAGGCGGGCAGGGGAAGGTCGGTGGTGAGCAGGGCGGTCATGGGGCCTCTCAGAGGGTGGGGGGGAGCTGGGGGATCTGGCGCGGGGTGGGGGCGAGCCAGTGCAGGGCCATGGGCAGGAGCTGGTAGCGGTTCTGGACGTTCACCCACCGGCTCAGCTCGGGTTCCCGGACGGTGTCTTCATGGCCGTTCACCGGCAGGCCCCGCTGGTCGCGGAAGGCCTGGATCTCGGCCGGGGTGACGCCGAGCAGGGCGGGGAGGAGGTCCAGGGGGTAGGCGTTCTCGTAGGGGATGGGACCGGCGATGCGGTAGTCGAAGGTCTCCCGGAGCACGGACAGGGTGGCCTCCCGGTCGAGTTCCAGGGCCGCGTCCAGGTGGGGGAAGGGGTCCTGCCCGGCCAGGCTCCGGGCCTGGGCGGCCCCCAGGTGGGCCAGGGGATGGACCGGGTTGGCCTTCAGGATCCGCCCGAAGGCCTCGCCGGCCTCGGCGTGGCGGCCCAGGGCCAGGAGACACTCCCCCCGTCGCAGGAGGGCCTCGGGGTCGCGGGGATCCAGGGCCAGGAGGCGGTCGCTCACCTCCAGGAGCTCCTCGACCATGCTTTCGCTGCGCAGGAGGGAGGCCAGGTGCTCCAGGGCGGACCGGTGGGCCGGGGCCAGGAGCAGGAGCCGCTCGAGCACCTCGATGGCGTGGCCGGCGTCCCCCTCCTGCTCGGCCCGCAGGGCCCAGTCCCAGAGGATCTCGGCCTGGCGCGCGATGGGGTGGGTGAGGGTGCCGCGGCGCTCGTCGGTGGGGTGGAGGATCTGGGTGCGGACCCAGGTGTACCGCGCGGGATCGCGCCCCTCCGGCGCGGACAGCTCGTCCTCCACGGCGCGGATGACGATCTTCAGGCCGCGGTCCCACAGGGTCGGAATGGGCATCTGGACGTGGGTCTGCAGCTCGCGGCGCAGCGGCTGGAGCGGGTCCCCGGTGCGGCCCAGGTGCAGCTTGAGCCGCAGGTAGCGCAGCCCCGGCGCGGACTCGGACTCCACGCGCACGCGCAGGGCGAGTTCCCCCGTATCGGGGTCGAACCCGTCGAGGAGGAGGTACTGGAGGTGCGCCCGCATGGTTCGAGATTAGCAAAGGTGGTTGACCCCGGTGGGCGATCCCAAGAAGATTGGTGTGTTCGGACCCAGGAGGGGACCCGATCACGAGGCCGCATGGAGCTGCGCGTTCTGGGCTGTTCAGGGGGGGAGGCCGAGGGGCACCGGCTCACGGGCCTCCTGGTCGACGGCGTGGTCGCCATCGACGCGGGCAGCCTGACCCAGGCCCTCACCCTGGAGGAGCAGGTGGGGATCCGGCAGATCTTCATCACCCACTCCCACCTGGACCACATCTGCACGCTGCCGTTCTACACGAAGAACATCTTCGGCCACACGGACGTCCCCGTGGAGATCCACGCCCTGCCCGAGACCCTCGACGCCCTGCGCCGGCACCTCTTCAACGACGAGATCTGGCCCGACTTCTCCGTGATCCCCAGTCCCGACAACCCGATCATCCGGTTCTCGGAGATCGAGCCGGGCCGGGTCTACGAGGTGGAGGGCCTGCGGGTGACGCCGGTCCCCGTCAACCACCTGGTCCCCACCGTGGGCTACCTGGTGGAGGACGGCCGCAGCGCCTTCGCCTTCACCTCGGACACCGCGGAGACGGACCGCATCTACGCGGCGGCCAACGCCGCCCCGGACCTCCGCCTCTTCATCACGGAGTGCAGCTTCCCCAACGCCCAGGACTGGCTGGCGGACGCCTCCAAGCACCTCACCCCCCGCAAACTGGCGCGGGAGCTGGCGAAGCTCCGCCGGGACGTGCCGGTGGGCATCTACCACCTGACCCCCGGGGACCGGGCGGTGATGCTGCCCGAGCTGGAGGCCCTGGGGGACCCCCGGGTGCGGCTCCTGGAGCAGGACGCCCGGTTCACCTGGTAGGGCCCCGCGACCGGACAAGGGCCGGGGAGAACCCCGGCCCTTGTCCGTCGTGGCGCGGGTCGCCTAGAACTTCAGCTGGAAGCCGAAGGCGGCGGTGCGGGGGCTGTTGGCCTGGTAGTTCAGGCCGCGGGTCCCGAAGGCCGTGTTGGCGACCACCGTGCGCGGGACGACGGTGGTGCCCGTGTAGACGGGTGCGCCGGTCAGGGTCTTGGTCGACGCGATCGTGTTCACGTAGTTGGAACCGTAGTCATAGTTGTTGAGCAGATTGGAGATCTGGAGGAAGGGCTCCAGGACCGCGTTCCTCCAGATCTTGAACGGATGGCTGATCCGCAGCCCCAGGTCCATGGCCCAGTCGCCGGTGCCGGTCCCGATGACCATGTTCGGGTGCGCCAGGTTGGCGCCGGCCATCCAGATCGGGTTCCCGTTGGCGTCCGTGTCCGAGTTGTAGCCCTGGTAGACGTCGTAGAACTTGCCGCTGTGCCAGGTGCCCAGCAGGCCCACCTTGGTGCCGATGTCGAAGGCGTAATTGAAGGCGAAGGAGCCGGAGAAGTTCTCGGTGCCCACGGCCTTGCGCTCGGGGTTGGGCTTCCAGACATAGAGCGCCCCGGTCCCGTAGAAGTCGGCGTTCCCGTTCTGGTCGAAGGCCCTGGAGGCGCCGCCGTAGGAGGAGCGGATGTCCTTGGCGACGATGTTGAACACGGCGGAGATCTTGGCGGAGGTGTAGGCCCATTTCACCTGCAGCTGGTTGCTGCGGGAGGTCTGGTTGGAGAGGAACACGGTGTCGCCCTGGTCGCG
Organism: Mesoterricola sediminis; assembly: GCF_030295425.1. Taxonomy (NCBI): domain Bacteria; kingdom Pseudomonadati; phylum Acidobacteriota; class Holophagae; order Holophagales; family Holophagaceae; genus Mesoterricola; species Mesoterricola sediminis. The sequence continues at coordinate 357,798 of NZ_AP027081.1, forward strand.
GGTGTCGCGCTGGGCATTGGCGTTGCCCGTCCAGGTCAGGCCCTGGGCGTTGGGGGACCACACGTAGGGGTTGCTGCCGTCGGTGGTGAACTGGACGGAAGCGTGGGTGGTGCGGTTGAAGATGTACTGGATGTCGAGGCTCTGGTGATCGCCGATCTTCCAGGTGGCGCCCAGGCTCAACACGTCGGTGGTGGGGTACTGGAAGTCGGAAGCCATGAGCTGCTTGCCGGCGGTGGCGAAGCTGGCCTGGGAGAGCCAGCCGTTGACCGTGTTCAGGAAGTAGTCCCGCAGCCCGTTCACGTTGTGGACGTAGTTGTAGGGGGTCAGGTCGGCGGGCAGGACCACGGCATGGCCGTTGACAGTGGTGAGGGTCGTCCCGGCGGAGAAGTTGGCGACCGTGGCGCTGCCGGCGGCGCCGCTGGCGGCGAGGGCGGCCCCGTTGTAGATGGTGCTGCGGGTCAGGCCATTGGCGTGGTCGCTGAGGGCCCGGCTGTAGCCGGTGACGTTGTCGATGACGTTGGCCACGAAACGGCCGTAGCCGAGCTTGTAGGTGGCGCTGTCATCCCCGTTGGGCTTGTAGAGGACCTGGATCCGGGGCGAGACGTAGGTCTTGTCCTTGGGGGGCGTGGACCCGTGCAGGAGGTTGGGGTTGGCGTTGTAGATCTGCTGGTACAGGTCCTTCCACTTGTCCATGAACTCGAAGCAGGTGTCCTTGTCGGCCCGGATGCCGAGGTAGACCGACAGCTTGGGGCTGAGGGTCCAGTCGTCCTGGGCGTAGAAGCCGTACTGCTTGATCTTGTCGCCCTCCTGCAGGCCGGCGGGGCGCATGATCACGTAGGCCACGTTCACGTTGGCCTGGACCGGGTAGGTGCTGGCGGTGCTGGCATTCCAGAGGTTGGGCCCGAAGGGCACCCCCACCACGCCGAACACATAGGCCCCGGTCTCGGGATAGAAGAGGACCTGGTCGGCGTACTTGTACTGCATGATGTCCAGGCCGGCCTTGAAGCTGTGATCACCCAGGACGTAGGTGAAGTCGTTGCGCCACTGGACCCGCTTGATGCCGGTGTTCTGGGTGGCGTTCGGGTCGTGGCCCACGCGGCCGAGCTGCTGGGCCTGGAGGGGCAGCAGGGAGCTGTTGGCGGTGCGGACCTGGAGGTTGCCGACCGTGTCCCCCATGCCGTTGGGGACGATGGCATTGGTGTAGTCGAAGTAGATGAGGTTGCTTTCCCAGATGAGGTTCGGGGTGAAGCTGGTGGTGGCCTTGAGGCCGAAGCGGTTCGTCTTGTTCTGGCTCGTGCCCAGCATGGAGGGATCGACCCGCCCGTAGACCGCCGTCGTGTGGGAGAAGGCCTGGTTGGGCGTCTCGTTCTTGTCGTAGGCGTACGTGAAGGTCACGTTGGTCATCGTCGTCGGCATCCAGTCGATGCGGGCGTAGAGGTTGGTCTCCTTCAGCTCGGCCATGATGCCGTTGAGGGCCGGGTAGGCCGCGAGGGCGTCCGCGGCGAACGTGGTGGGCACCGACTTCTCGTTCTTCTTCTCCGCAGAGAACATGTAGAAGAGGCGGTCCTTGAGGATGGGGCCGGAGACGGTGGCCGCGAAGACCTGGCTCTTGTTGTCCTTCTTGGTCCCTTCGTCCGTGGTCCTGGCCCGCATGGACTGGTCCGTGTACTGGCCGCTGATGATGCCCGAGAAGGCGTTGGTGCCGGCCTTGGAGACGACGTTGAAGAAGCCCGCGTTGGAGCGTCCGAACTCCGCCTTGTACTGGTTGGTCACCACCTGGAACTCGCCGATGGCGTCCAGGGGGATGGGCGACACGTAGCCGCCCACGTCGGTGGAGTTGTTGTCGCCGCCGTCGATGTTGAAGTTGGTGCCGCGGCCGGCGCCGTCGCCGGTGGTCATGTACGTGGAGCTCTTCTTGGTCGGGTCGATGTTGGACCCGGCGATGAGCTGCACGCCGGGGGCCAGCACGGCTGCCGAGACCACGTTGCGGCTGAGCACGGGCAGGGATTCGAGGCGGTCGGCGGGCACGTTCACGCCGATCTCGGCGGACGTGGTGTTGGCCTGGTCCACGGTGCCGGCGGTGCTCACCACCGTCACCGTGGCGGTCGCAGCCGGGGCCATCGCCACGCTGGCGTCGGTCTCCGCGCCCAGCATCGAGGTGCGGATCATGGCGGCGGTGGAGTCCGAGGCCTTGAAGAGGATGCGGTAGTTGCCCAGGGGCACCGCGACGAAGCGGAAGGTGCCGTCGGCGCCGGACTGGACCGAGCGGGTGTAGCCGGTGGCCTGGTTCTCGATGGTGACGACGACGCCGGCCTTGGGGGCGCCGGTGGCCTTGTCGGTCACGCGGCCCTTGAAGGCGCCGAAGGTCTGTTGGGCGGAAAGGGTTCCGCCTGCGAAGAGGCCGGCCGCGAGGATGCAGATCAGCCGGGAGTTCAGGTGGGACATGGCTCCTCCTGGAGGGGGTGGGGGCCTGGCGGGCCCCGGGGTCCTGGACTGAAACGGCAGGGGGCAAGCGGGGTGTGAGGGCCGTTGCGGCCTGCCGGTACGGCGAACGCGGTTTGAAGTGGACGCAGGTTATCGGGTTCTTCCGGGTTTTCAATCGCAGATTTCATGGACCGGCGGCATCTGGGGCGAAACCCCCCTGGGCGGGGGTGAACCGTGGAGACAGGAAAAGGGCCGGGAGGATTCCCGGCCCTTGTCCTGGTGCTTGGGGAGGGGTTCAGTGGCCCGCTGGCTTGCCTGCCGCCTGGAGCCGGATGAGGCTCCGTTCCAGGCTGACCTGGGCCTGGTCGAGGTCGGTCTCGCCTTCGGCGTCCTTCAGCAGCTTCTGGGCGCGGACGCGGGCGGCCTCGGCGCGCTCCACGTCGATCATGTCCACGGTCTCGCTGGCGCGGGCCAGGATCGTGACGTGGTCGGGCCCCACCTGGGCGAAGCCGCCGAAGACGGTCAGCCAGTGCTTCTGGCCGTCCTCGGTGTAGGTGATCAGGCCCTGGCCCACGGCCGTCACCAGGGGGGTGTGGCCGGGCAGGATGCCGTAGTAGCCCCGGTCCTTCGTGGGGAACTGGAGCTCGGCGACCTGCGCCGAGAAGATGCGGCGCTCGGGGGTGAGCACTTCGAGGTGGATGCGTTCGCTCATGGAAGCCTCGGGCCTAGGTCGTCGCCAGCTTTTCCGCCTTCGCCACGGCCTCTTCGATGGTGCCCACCATGTAGAAGGCCTGCTCGGGCAGGTGGTCCCACTGGCCGTCGCAGATCTCCTTGAAGCCCTTGATGGTCTCCTCCAGCTTCACGTACTTGCCGGGGATGCCGGAGAAGGTCTCGGCCACGTGGAAGGGCTGGCTGAGGAAGCGCTGCAGCTTGCGGGCCCGGGCCACGGTGAGCTTGTCCTCGTCGGAGAGCTCGTCCATGCCGAGGATGGCGATGATGTCCTGCAGTTCCTTGTACTTCTGCAGGATGGCCTTCACGCGCATGGCGGTGGTGTAGTGCAGGTCGCCCAGGACGCGGGGGTCCATGAGGCGGCTGGTGGAGGCCAGGGGATCCACGGCGGGGTAGATGCCCAGGGCCGACAGCTCGCGGCTCAGGTTGGTGGTGGCGTCCAGGTGAGCGAACGTGGTGGCGGGCGCCGGATCGGTGTAGTCGTCGGCGGGCACGTACACGGCCTGCACGGAGGTGATGGAGCCCTTCTTGGTGGAGGTGATGCGTTCCTGGAGCTCGCCCATCTCGGTGGCCAGGGTCGGCTGGTAGCCCACGGCGGAGGGCATGCGGCCCAGGAGGGCGGACACTTCGGAACCCGCCTGGGTGAAGCGGAAGATGTTGTCGATGAAGAGGAGCACGTCCTTGCCCTCGGCGTCGCGGAAGTACTCGGCGACGGTGAGGCCGGTGAGGGCGACGCGGGCGCGGGCGCCGGGAGGTTCGGTCATCTGGCCGTAGATGAGGGCCACCTTGCTCTCGGCGAGGTTGTCGGACTTGATGACGCCCGAATCCATCATCTCGTTCCAGAGGTCGTTGCCCTCGCGGGTGCGCTCGCCGACGCCGGCGAACACGGAGAGGCCGCCGTGACCCTTGGCCAGGTTGTTGATCAGCTCCATGATCAGCACGGTCTTGCCCACGCCGGCGCCGCCGAAGAGGCCGGTCTTGCCGCCCTTGGCGTAGGGCTCGAGGAGGTCGATGACCTTGATGCCCGTCTCGAACATCTCGGCGGTGGTGTTCAGGTCGTCGAACTTGGGGGCCTCCCGGTGCATGGGGAGGGTGGTGCGGTTGTTCAGGGGGCCGCGCTCGTCCACGGGGGTGCCCACCACGTTGATGATGCGGCCCAGGGTCTCGGGACCCACGGGCACCTGGATGGGGGCGCCGGTGTCCGTGACCTTCTGGCCGCGGATCATGCCTTCGGTGGGCTGCATGGCCACGCACCGCACCCGGTTCTCGCCCAGGTGCTGCTGGACCTCGAGGGTGACCGTCTCGGTCCTGCCAGCGGCGTCGGTGACGTCGGTGAGCAGGGCGTTGAGGATCTCGGGGAGGTGGTTCTCGTCGAACTCCACGTCCACGGCGGGGCCTACGATGGCGATCACGCGGCCTTGTTTCATTTCACTCATGTCGGACCTCGGGCGGAAGGGGGGGTCAGGCGTTGGCGCCGGACACGATCTCGATGATCTGGTTCGTGATGGAGGCCTGCCTCAGCTTGTTCATGTTCAGGGTGAGGCGGGCGATCATGTCCTCGGCGTTGGTGCTGGCCTTGTCCATGGCGGCCATGCGCGCGCCGTGCTCGCTGGCGGAACTCTCCAGGAGGGCGTGGAGCAGCGTGGTCTCGATGAAGCGCGGCAGCAGGGCGTCCAGGACCTCGGCGGGGCTGGGCTCCAGCAGGGCGGGCACGGACCCCGCGGGCGCCTCTCCGGAGGCCGCCTCCAGCTCCATCGGGAAGACCCGGAGGGTGGTGGGGACCTGGGCGATGGCGGAGGCGAAGTAGTTGTGGATGACGTAGAGGGCGTCGATCTCGCCGGCCTCGTACTGGCGCGCGGCGTCGGCGGCGATGGACTCGGCCGCGGCGGGCAGGCCCGCCAGGGCCACGCCCTGGAAGTCGCCCTGGACGGCGAGGCCCGACTTCTTGGCCCATTCCGCGGCCCGGCGGCCCACGACGTCCAGGTGGACGATGGCGGACCCGGTCCCGGCCACGAAGGCGGAGGCGGCCTTGAGCACGTTGGCGTTGAACCCCCCGCAGAGGCCCTTGTCGCTGGCGACGACCACGAGGCGGATGCGCTGCTCCTCCCGCGGCGCGAGGAACGCGCTGGCGACGGGGGAGAGGCCGGCGGCGCCCAGCTCGGCGGAGCGGGCGACGACGTCCTTCACCACCTCCAGCAGCTTGGACGCGAAAGGTCGCAGGGCGAGCAGGGCCTCCTGGGATTTCCGCAGCTTGACCGCGGAGATCATCTTCATGGCCTTGGTGACCTGCTGGGTGTTCTTCACCGACCGGATGCGGCGGCGAATGTCCTGGAGGCCTGCCATGGGTTAGGCTCCCGCGGGCTGGTTGAGGGTCTGGAGGAAGGTCTCCTTGAACGCCGCCACCTGGGTCTTGAGGGCGGCCTTGGTCTCGTCGGAGAGGACCTTGGTCTCCCGGATGGTCCTGAGGAGTTCAGGAGCGTTGATGTCGAGGTAGCCGTGGAGGCCGGTCTCGAAGGCCCGGGCCTTGTCCACCGCCAGGTCGTCCAGGAAGCCCGCCGTGGCGGCCCAGATGGTGATGACCTGCTTCTCCACCGGCATGGGCACGTACTGGGGCTGCTTGAGGATCTCGACGAGGCGCTGGCCGCGGTTCAGCTGGGCCAGGGTGGCCTTGTCCAGGTCGGAGCCGAACTGGGCGAAGGCGGCGAGCTCTCGGTACTGGGCCAGCTCGAGCTTGATGGAGCCGGCGACCTGCTTCATGGCCTTCACCTGGGCCGCGCCGCCCACGCGGGACACCGAGATGCCCACGTTGAGGGCGGGCCGGACGCCCGAGTTGAACAGGTCGGATTCCAGGAAGATCTGGCCGTCGGTGATGGAGATGACGTTGGTCGGGATGTAGGCGGAAACGTCGCCGGCCTGCGTCTCGATGATGGGCAGGGCGGTGAGGGAGCCGCCGCCGCGGGCCTTGGACAGCTTGGCGGCGCGTTCCAGGAGGCGGCTGTGGAGGTAGAAGACGTCGCCGGGGTAGGCTTCACGGCCCGGAGGACGGCGCACCAGCAGGGAGATCTCGCGGTAGGCGGCCGCCTGCTTGGAAAGGTCGTCGTAGATGGCGAGGACGTGCTGGCCGGGGTTGTCCGGGCCGGCGGGGTTGCCGTCCTTGCCGTGCCACATGAAGTACTCGCCCATGGCCGCGCCGGTCATGGGGGCCAGGAAGAGCAGCGGGGCGGCTTCCGAGGCGGTGGCGGCGACCACGATGGTGTGCTTCATGGCGTCGAAGTCCTCGAGGGTCTTCACCACCTGGGCGACCGTGGAGCGCTTCTGGCCGATGGCCACGTAGATGCAGATGACGCCCGTGTCCTTCTGGTTGATGATGGCGTCCAGGGCGACCGCGGTCTTGCCGGTCTGGCGGTCGCCGATGATCAGCTCGCGCTGGCCGCGGCCGATGGGGATCAGGGCGTCGATGGCCTTGAGGCCCGTCTGCATGGGCTCGGCCACGCCCTGGCGGTCCACGATGCCGGGGGCGATGCGCTCGATGGGGTTGCGGCCCGCGGCCGGGATGGGGCCCTTGCCGTCGATGGGGTTGCCCAGGGGATCCACGACGCGGCCCACGAAGGCGGGGCCGACGGGGATGCTCATGATCTTGCCGGTGCGCTTGACGGTGTCGCCTTCCTTGATGACGCTGGCCTCGCCCAGGAGGATGATGCCGACGTTGTCCTCCTCCAGGTTGAAGGCCAGGCCCATGACGCCGTGGGGGAGCTCGAGCAGCTCGCCGGCCATGGCCTTCTCGAGGCCGTGGGCCCGGGCGATGCCGTCGCCCACGCTGATGACCGTCCCGATTTCGGATACGTCCACCTGGGCATCGAAGCCCTCGATCTGGCTGCGGATGATGCGGGAAATCTCTTCCGCGCGAATGTCCATCTGTTCCTCCGAAATTCCGGGACGGGGGTTAGGCGGTGAGGAGCTTGGCCTTCAGGAGCCGGAGCTGGCCCTGGAGGGAGGCGTCGAAGACGGTGGAGCCCACCTGGACCTTGACGCCGCCGAGGATGGCGGGGTCGGGCTGCCAGCGCAGGCGGATGGTCTTGCCGGTGCGCTTGGCCAGGGAGGCGGAGAGGGCGTCGGTCTGGTTGGGACTGAGGGGCTGGGCGCTGAGCACCCGGGCCTCGACGACGCCGGTGTGGCGATCCACCAGGTCCGCGTAGCAGGCGGCGATCTCATGGACGAGGGAAAGGCGGGCCGCCTGGGCCACCACCTTGAAGAACGTGCGCAGGGCGGGGCTGACCCGGGCCTGGTCCAGGACGGCGCCGAAGGCCGCGGCCTTCTGGGCGGGGGCGATCAGGGGGTAGAAGCAGAGGCGCTCCAGGTCGGGGGACTGGCGCACGAGGGCGCTGATCTCCGCGAGCTCCTCGCCGTACTTGACGAGGTTCCCGTCCTTCACGGCCAGGTCCGCGAGGGCCTTGGCGTAGCGATGGGCGATGAGCCGGTTGCTCACTGGGCACCTCCGACCTGCTGGATGGAACGGTCGAGCACCTGGGCCGCGACCTCCCCCTTCACGCGCTCCTGGAGGCGCCGGGAGGCGCCCTCCACGGCCAGCTCGGCGACGAGGGTGCGGAGCTCGGCCTCGGCGGCGCGCTTCTGGAAGTCGATCTCGGCCTTGGTCTGGGCCCGGATCTGGGCGGCCTCGGCCTGGGCCGACTGGATGATGCGGGCCTTCTCGGCCTCGGCCTCGGCGCCGGCCTTGGCCATGATCCCCTCGAGCTCGGCCTGGAGCCCGGCCATGCGGGCCTCCAGCTCCTGGATCTGGGCATCCGCCTCGGCGCGCTCGCGCTCCGCCTGGCCCAGCTTGTCCTCCAGCTCCCGGGCCCGGGCCTTGAAGGCGCTGGACAGGGCGCCCTTGAGGAGGAAGAAGAGGATCCCGGCGAACAGGGCGAAGTTGAAGAGCTGGACGAGGAACTGGCCGCCGCGCTCCAGCTCCATCCCGAAGAGCTTGAGGGGGGTGTGGTGGGCGCCGCCGTGCCCGGCGTCGTGGCCCGCGGCCGCGTGGCCTTCGCCTTGGGCGGCGGGGGTCTCCCCGTGGCCGGCCTCGTGGGCGGGGGCGGCTTCGGTGGGTTGGGTCTCGTGGACCGGGGCCTGGCCGTGCTCCTGGGCCCGGAGGGCGGGGGCGCCCAGGGCCAGGGCCGCGGTCACGGCGAGCGGGGTGAGGAGTCGGAGGATGCGCATCGGTCAGGCCTGGCGGAGAAGGTGGGAGACCATGGATTCGGACAGGGCGTCCACCTGGGCCATGAGGTCGGCCTTGGCCCCGGCCTGGGCGGCCTTCAGCTCATCCAGGGCGCGGGCGCGCTCGGCGCCGGATTCGGCGCGGGCCTGGTCCAGGAGGGCCTGCTTCTCGCGGCCCGCGGCGGCGGCCAGGTCCTTGCGGTGCTCGAAGGCCTTGGCCCGGAGCTCCTTGAGGCGGGAGGCGTACTCGGCCTGGCGCGCCTCGACGAGGGCGGCGGCCTCGGCCCGGCGCGAGGCGCCGGAGGCGATGGCGGCGTCCCGGTCGTCCATCACCTTCAGGACGGGCTTGAAGAACGCCACCTTGAGGAAGAGGTACAGGATGGTGACGAGCGCCATCACGAACAGGAGCGCCTGCCAGTCGATCTTCATGGGATCCGGCAGGGCGTCCATGAATCCTTTGGGGGCTTCCCCTTCGGCGAGGAGGCCCAGCCCACCCATAGCACTCAGAACATCAGGTAACACGTGTTCCTCCAGAATCCTTCGTGATTCCTCGCCATGGGGCGCCGAAGGCGCAGGGAGGCTGATCCGGGTTAAGGGAGCGTGCCATTGTCTCAACCTTCCGGGGAATCCTCAAGCGCGGAAAACCAGACGCAGCGGTCAGAAATGCCGGTGGAGGCCCCCCCCCTTGGCCTGCGCGCCTCAGGCGTCCCGTTCCACCGTGACGACGCGCGCCAGGGCGTCCTGGATCCAGCCCAGGTAGGCCTTGAAGGCCTCCAGGTCCTCGGCCGGAGCCACCAGCGTGTCCGTGGTGATGACCAGGTCCACCTCGGCCTCCTCCGGGCGGCTGGAGGGCTTGAGCTGCCAGCTCACGCTGCCGAAGGCGTTGCGCGCCTCCAGGGCGGCCTGGGGCGGAACGTGGTACCCCTTGGGGATGGCGAGGCGGCAGGTGGCCCGGTGGGTCTGGAGGTACGGCAGGACGATGCGGGCCGTGCGCCGGGGAGGCCAGGCGTCGGGGATCTCCAGGGGCGAGGCCAGGCCCGGGAAGGGATGGACGCGCAGCGCCCCCGCCGCCTCCCAGGGCCGGGCGCCCTGGATGGACCAGCCATAGGGTTGGGCCACGTCCCCATGGTGCCGCACCTGGGCGCCGGTCAGGGTCCAGTCCTTCAGGCGCGCCGCGAACAGGTCCTTCAGGGCCTGGTCCCGGCCCTGGGGGGCCGCATCCTTGGCCGCGAAGCGGAGGAGGTAGGCCTCCTGGCCCAGGAAGGCGGCGGAGAGGTCGAAGGTCTGGCGCCCTTCCGCGAAGGCCATCGTGTAGGTGAAGGTCTGGGTGTTGGCGGTGGCGGGCTGGACGGGCACCTCGAAGGGCCGGGCCATCTCCTCCGGCAGGTCGGCCAGGATGCCGGGGGTGCCCTGGTAGGGGGCTGGGATCACGCCCGGGGCCAGCAGGGGCCGGGTGGGGTCCAGCCACAGGGTCTCCCGGCCGGGCTCCTCGATTCCGATGAGGTAACGCGTGATCTGGTTGATATTGAAAAACGAGTAGCGGAAGATCCACGCGTTCCGGTTGCTGACGCCGAGGAGGCGGGGCTTGAGGCCGGCGTCCGCGAGGAGATTCCAGGCGAGCCACTGCCAGTCGTAGGCGCTGGCGCCCCCCTCCCGGACCATCTTGCCGAGGTCGGGAACCCTATAGCGAGGCGAGAGCATTCCGATGTCGATGGCCATGTATGGGCGCGTGGAGGGGATGCTGGACTCCGCGTCCTTGCCCCGCTGCCGCGTCTCCCACGTTCGTTCGTGGATGTTGACGAGCCGCGTGTGGGCCCGTATGAGGAGCGTCCTGGCGGCCTCCTGGGGAGAGGCGGGCAGCTCCTTCCGGAGCGCCTCCGAGAAGGCCTTGTAGGCGTCCCCCCGGACTGCCCGCTTCACCTGAAAGAGGTTCAGCATGGACGCAACCTGGGTCCAGAACGTGTCCGGGTTTCCGTCCGGTGGGGTGCGGAGCCGATCGTTGAAGGAGAAGATGAGGGTAGGGCGGTCCAGGGTCGGCGCCAGGACGTAGGGGCCCTCATCCTCCGCCGGGAGATTCCGGAACGTGAAGGTGCGCGTGGTCCAGGTCTCGGATATCTCCGGCCGGTGGCGGCCCACGTCCTGGAGCGACCACGATTGGTCAACGTAGGAATGGATGGAGAAGACGAAGGTGCGGATGGGCCAAGGCCGCGTGAGGGGCCGCATCCACTGATTGTTTTGGAACCACAGGGTCTCGGTCCGGGCATAGACCTCCACCACGCAGTCGGAGGTGACGCCCGGCGGGACCAGGAGGGTCTGGATCGGCTGGTAAGGGGTTGGCTTCGTGGGCTCCTGCCTGCAGTCCTTGGCCGAGGCGAAGGGGGTGACGGTCCCGTCTGGCCGGATCGTCCGCCCCTCCAGCGCCAGGAGTCCCACGGGGAACGCGGGGAAGCTCGCCGCCCGCATGCCCTCCTTGGACACGATGCGCACCCGGTAGTGCCACTCGAGGTTGCTGCGGTTGAAGGCGAGGCGCTCTTCCAGCACCACGGCGCCCCCGGGGGCCTGGGGGTCTCCGGCCTGGATGCGCCAGGTGTCCGGGGGCAGGGGACCCCAGGCCGCCTCGGCGGCCAGAGGCTGGACCGAAAGAAGGGCCAGAAGGGACAGCATGCGCAGAAGGATGGGCATGGGGACCTCGGAGACGCGCAGGATGGAGAGAGGGTTCGGGAACCAGGATAACGGGGAGGGGCCCGGCGACGCGAATTTCCCTTGACGCAGGTCCTGCCCGGTGAGACGATCATGGTTCGGCGATTCGGGCGATTAGCTCAGTCGGTAGAGCAGCTGCCTTACACGCAGCATGTCGGCGGTTCGAGCCCGTCATCGCCCACCAGAAATGGTGCTTTGAAAACCTGGGGTTGTAGCTCAGTCGGTTAGAGTGACGGCCTGTCACGCCGTAGGTCGCGGGTTCGAGCCCCGTCAGCCCCGCCAGTCTCAAGGATGCGCCCTCCCATAAAGAGGGCGCGTTTCATATGGGGGTCCCCCATGAAGCTCCCCATCGTGGCCCTGTGCGGGCGCCCCAACGTGGGGAAGTCCACCCTGTTCAATCGCCTGACCCGTTCCCGGGCGGCCCTGGTCCATGACCTGCCGGGCATGACCCGCGACCGGAGCTACGGGCGGGTGACCTGCCTGGACGAGGCCGGAGAGGCCGAGGAGGTCTTCCAGCTCGTCGACACCGGCGGCCTGGACTTCGGCGGCGACGACATCATCACCCGGGGGATCACCCGCATCGCCGAGGGGGCCATGGAAGAGGCCCACGTCCTCCTCCTCATGGTGGACGCCCACGACGGCTGGAACCCGGTGGACGCGGAGATCGCCGCCCGGATCCGGGCCAAGGGCAAGCCGGCCATCCTCGTGGTGAACAAGATCGACGGCGTGCGGGGCGGTTCCCCGGACGGCGCCTTCTACGAGCTGGGCTTCGACGAGATCCACGTGCTCAGCGCCAGCCACGGGGACGGCGTCCCCGAACTCCTCGCCGCCATCCGGGCCCGCCTCCCCTTCCACCGCACCCCCGAGGAGGCGGAGGCCCACGACCCCGCCGAGGAGCTGCGGTTCGCGGTGATCGGCCGGCCCAATGTCGGCAAGTCCTCCCTGGTGAACAAGCTCCTGGGCTACGAGCGCAGCCTCGTCAGCGACGTGGCCGGCACCACCCGCGACACCGTGGACACGGTCTTCCAGGCGGAGGACCGCATCTACCGCCTCATCGACACGGCGGGCATCCGGCGCAAGGGCAAGACCACCGAGGGCGCCGAGAAGCTCTCCATCCTCAAGGCCAAGCAGGCCATGGCCAGGGCCGACGTCTCGCTGCTGCTCGTGGACGCGGTGGAGGGCATCACCCACCAGGACGCCGTGATCGCCGGGTACGCCCACGAGGCCGGCGCGGCGGTGATCATCGTCGTCAACAAGTGGGACCTGGTGGCCAAGGACACCTACACGAGCCTGGCCATGGAGGACCGGATCCGCCAGGACCTGGGCTTCCTCCAGCACGCTCCCATGATCTTCCTCTCCGCCATGACCGGCCAGCGGGTCACCAAGCTCTTCCCCCTGATCCACGACGTGGCCGAGGCCCACGCCCGCCGCGTTCCCACGGGCCGGCTCAACGCCTTCCTCCGGGACGCCGTGGCGGCCTTCTCGCCACCGGCCGTGGACGGAAAGCTGCCCAAGCTCTACTTCATGACCCAGGTGGGCACGCGGCCCCCCAGCTTCGTGGTCATCACCAACACGGACCGGGAGCTGCACTTCAGCTACCTGCGCTACCTGGAGAACCGCCTGCGCGAGCAGTTCGGCTACCGGGGCACCCCCATCCGCATCGCCTGCCGCCGGCGGGGCGACGAGGAGGGCCGGGGCGCCGCCCGGGTCCGGAAGATCCTGGACCCCGGGGCGGGGCTGAAGCCGGGCCGCAAGGCCACCGGGGAAGGGGCCGCAGCGGCCCGGAAGCCCGCCGGCGGGCGGCGGCCGGGGCCGCGCACCCGCAAGCCCTGATCCGTCAGAACGTGCTGGCGATGAGGCCGCCGTCCACCTGGAGGGAGGCGCCGGTGATGTAGCTGGCCCGCGCGCTGCACAGGAAGGCGATCGCGTCCCCCACCTCCTCGGGCTGGCCGAGGCGGCGGGCGGGGATCTCGGCGGCGGCCCGCGTGAAGTACTCCGCCTCGGTGATGCCCTCCTTCCGGGCCCGGACCTCGGCGAGGTGGAGCTGCCGGTCCGTCATGACGTGCCCCGGCAGGAGGGCGTTCACGGTGATCCCCTCCCCGCTGAACTCCTGGGCGAGGGTGCGGGTCAAGGCCGAGAGGCCGGCCCGGAGGGTGCTGCTGATGGTGAGCAGGGGCGTGGGCTGCTTGGCGACCAGCGAGGTGATGTGCACGATGCGCCCCCAGCCCCGCGCCCGCATCCCGGGGAGGGCCAGGCGGCAGAGGCGGACGACGTTCATGAGGGTCGACTGGACGCCGCTTTCCCATTCGGCCTCGGTGAGATCGAGGAAGGTGGCCGCCGGGGGGCCCCCGGTGTTCGTGACCACGATGTCCACCTGGCCGAAGGCCTCCAGGGTGGCCTTGTACCAGGCCTCGATATCCGCCGGCCGGGTGAGGTCGCAGGGGAAGGCCAGGGCGGAGCCCCCCAGGACCGCCCGGGCCGCCTCCAGGGCGCCGGGGTCCCGCCCGCAGATGGACACCTTGCATCCCTCCCGCGCCAGGGCGGCGGCGGCGGCCCTGCCCAGGCCCTTGCTGCCGGCGGCGACCATGGCCACGCGGCCGTTGATTCCCAGATCCATGGGGCACCTCCCGCCTCCAAGGTGCCACGGCCCCGGTCCGGGGGGCGGGAAAAAGGTGTTCCCGCGCCCGGCGCCCCGGCCCCGAAAAAATGCTTCCCCGGGCAGATGCCTCGGAAGACAAGGGCCGGATGCTCCGGTAGGCTGGGACCAGCCCCTTTCCCAGGATCCCCCATGACGGAAGCCCTCTCCAAGTCCCTGCGCCATTCCGCGGCAGCCCGCTGGATCTCCCTGGCGATCGTTTCCTTCTCCATGCTCTGCGGCTACTACGTGGCCGACGTGGCCTCGCCCCTGAAGCCCCTCCTGGAGCAGCAGCTGAAGTGGACGAGCGCGGAATACGGGTTCTTCACGGGCGCCTACGCCTGGTTCAACGTCGCCATGTTCATGCTGATCATCGGCGGCATCCTCCTGGACAAGCTCGGAGCCCGGCTCACCGGCATCCTGGCCTGCATCCTCATGGTCGCCGGCTGCACCCTGAAGTGGTGGGCCGTCACCACCCACGTCCTGGACGGGGGGATGTTCTTCGGCACGAAGACCCAGGTCTGGGTCGCCGCCCTCGGCTACGCCGTCTTCGGGGTGGGCATCGAGATCGTGGGCGTGACGGCCACCAAGGTGATCGCGCGCTGGTTCAAGGGCTACGAGATCGCCCTGGCCATGGGGCTGCAGGTGGGCACCGCCCGCATCGGCACGAGCCTGGCCGTGGGCCTCGGGGGCCCCATCGCCGAGAAGTTCCACCAGTCGATCGGGGCCCCGATCCTGGTCGGCGTCGTCCTCCTCAGCTTCGGCCTGGTTGCGTACATCATCTACTGCGCCATGGACCGGCGCCTGGACGAGACCGAGGGCCTCATGGAAGGCCCCTCCGAGGAGGACGCCTTCCGCCTCTCCGACATCGCCGACATCCTGCGCATCCGCGGCTTCTGGTACGTGACCATCCTCTGCGCCCTCTTCTACTCGGGCGTGTTCCCCTTCATCAAGTACGCCCCCGACCTCATGGTCCAGAAGTTCGGCGTGCGGGAGAACCTGGCCGGGAGCATCCCGAGCATCCTCCCCATCGCCGCCATCCCCCTGACCTGGTTCTTCGGGTGGTACTACGACAAGAAGGGGAAGGGCGCCACCCTCATGGTGCTGGGCTCCCTCCTGCTCGTGGCGGTGCACTTCGTCTTCGCCGTGCCCTTCCTGAACAGCTGGGTGGTCGCCCTGGTGGCCACGATCTTCCTCGGGTTCGCCTTCGCCCTGGTGCCTTCCGCCATGTGGCCCTCCATCCCGCGGTTCATCCCCCACCGCCAGCTGGGGACCGCCTACGGCCTCATCTTCTGGACGCAGAACCTCCTGGCCCTCTGGGTCGTGCCCTACCTCATCGGCTGGGTCCTGGACAAGTACTGCATCGTCGGCACCCGGGTCTCCCAGGCCGGGACCAGCCCCGCCTACAACTACGGCCTTCCCATGGCCATCTTCACCGTCCTGGGCGTCCTGGCCGTGGTCTTCGGCCTCCTGCTCAAGGCGGAGGACAAGGCCAAGGGGTTCGGGCTGGAACTGCCGAGCCGGGGCTGAGGCTCAGAGGAGCCGCTGCCACGGGCCCGCGTTGACCACCCGGGCGAACCCGCTGCGCATCAGGAACTGCTGGACCATCCCGCTCCGCGCCCCGCTGGCGCAGCATACGAGGAGCGGGCGGGCGGGGTCCAGCTCGCCGAGGCGGGCCTGGAGCTGGTCCAGGGGGATGTTGAAGCTGCCGGGGGCGTGCCCCTGCTCGAACTCCGCCGGGGTCCGGACGTCCAGCATGGGGGCGCCCGCCGCCTTCAGGTCATCGATCTCGTCCATGCGCCCGTCCTCCCCTGAACCAGAACAGGACCAGTCTTATCACGAACAGGACCATGTATCCCAGGCATATGAAGATCATCGCCCTGCCAAGGTACACGGGAGCCTCCTGCGGTTCCTTGAAGGTATCCTGAAGCGAACGGTTTGCGGAGGTGCGCCATGGATGGACTGGAGGAGCGGGCCCGGGCCATCCGGCTCGTGTGCACGGACGTGGACGGCGTGCTGACCACGGGGGCGCTCCACTACGGGACGGATCCCCGCCACACCAAGACCTTCAACGTCCGGGACGGCGCGGGCATCAAGTGGCTCCAGCGGTGCCGGATCCCGGTGGCCTTCATCTCCGGCCTGGACTCCCCCGCGACCGTGCACCGGGCCTGGGACCTGAAGGTGGAGGACTGCTTCGTCGGCCACCTCGTGAAGGGGCCCGTGCTGGACCAGCTCTGCGCCAAGTACGGGGTGCGGCCGGAGGAGGTCGCCCACGTGGGGGACGACCTGGCGGACCTGCCCCTCTTCCGGCGGGTCGGCCTCGCCTGCTGCCCCCGGGACGCCGTCGCCGAGGTGCGGGAGGCCAGCCACTGGGTGGTGCCGGTGGACGGCGGCCAGGGTGTCTTCCGGGCCGTGGCCGAGGCGATCCTGAAAGCCCAGGGCCTCTGGGAAGGAATCGTGGCCTCGTACTGAACTACAATGGCCCCACCGGAAGGAATGCCGCCATGCCGAACCTCCGTACCCTCCTGATCCTCGCCGGGGGCTGTTTCCTGGCCGCGCAGCAGCCGGAGCCCAGCACCCTGGGGTTCCAGGTCCGCGCCAGTTTCCCCCAGTCGGGCCTCTCCGACGCCGTCGGCGGCGGCACCGCCCCCGGGATCGGGGCGAGCCTGGTGGCCGACCTCGATCTGGCGGAGCACTTCGAGGGCTGGCACGCCCGGGTCGACCTGGGCCTCGACGTGTGGTTCTGGGGGAACCTGACCCAGCTTCCGGGCAAGTCGGGCCGCGTTTCGGCCGGCCACCTCGCCGGGGAGGCCGTCTACTTCCTCCGCCCGGGAGGGGGGCCGGCGGCCATGGGACCCTACGTGACGGCCGGCGGCGGCCTCTACGCCTGGTCCGGCACCCGTGTGGACCCCACCCTCGGGAAGGTGGACATGAAGGCGGTTCACGCGGCCGGCACCTTCGGCTTCGGTTGGCGCCTCTCCCGGTCCCTGGACGCCGAGGTGAAGGTCCTCATGGGCAAGATCGATCCGCAGACCACCGCCCTCGCCGTCATGGGCGGGGCCACCTGGCGGTTCTGACCAGGTTCTTCCGTCAGGCCAGCTTCGAGGCCAGGTGCTCCGCGACCCGCCCGGCGGCGCCCGGCGCGCCCAGGTGGGCGCGGATCTCCGCGAGTTCCGTCCGCATGGCCCCGGCCCGGACGGGATCCAGGAGCCGCTTCAGCTCCTCCCGCAGGCGGACCGGGTTGACCTCCCCCTGGAGGAGTTCGGGCACCACGGAGCGCCCGGCCACCACGTTGGCGAGGCCGAACCGCGGGATGCGCACGAACCGCTTCGCCGCGAGGTAGGTGAGGGGGCTGAGCTTGTAGATGATCGCGAAGGGCGTGCCCAGGAGGGCCGTCTCCAGGGTGGCGGTGCCCGAGCAGACCAGGGCCGCGTCGGCGCAGGCCCGGGCGGCATAGCTCCGGTTGAGGACGGTGCGGATGGGGGCCCCGCGCAGGTCCAGCGAGGCGGGGTCCAGGGTCGGGGCCACGGGCAGGACCCACTGCACGGGGGGGCCGTCCCAGCCCAGCACGGTGTCCACGAGCGGCGCGAGGAGGCGGTCCAGTTCGCTGCGCCGGCTCCCCGGGAGGAGGGCCACCAGCTTCCGGGACGGGTCCAGCCCGGCCTCCCGGAAGAAGGTCGCGCGGTCCACCTCCGGCTTCACCGCCTCCACCAGGGGGTTGCCGACCCAGAGGGCCTCCACGGGGAGCCCCGCGAAGAGGGCCGGCTCGAAGTCGAAGAGGCAGTAGAGGGTGTCGAGGGTGCGGCCCCACTTGGGGATCCGGCCCGCCTTCCAGGCCCACACCTGGGGGCAGACGTAGTGGTGGAGGCGGATCCCCGGGATCGCCGCCCGGAGCGCCTGGGCGAGGCTGAAATTGAAGCCGGGGTAGTCGATGAGCAGGGCGGCGCCGACGCCCTCCTCCCGCGCCGCGCGGAGGATGTCCGCCTTAAGCCGGAGCAGCCCGGGCACGTGCTTGAGGACCTCCACGAAGCCCACCACCGCCAGGTCCTTCACGTCGGCCAGCTTCCGGTCCAGGAGCGGCGTCATCAGGTCGCCGCCGGCCCCCAGGATGCGCAGTCCGGGCACCCGGGCCCGGAGCTCCCGGAGGATCTCGGCCCCGTGGAGGTCCCCGGAGGCCTCTCCCGCGATGACGAGGAGCGGCTTCACGCCCGGCCCCCGTCCGGGAGGAGCCCCGTCATGTCCTCGGGGAAGTAGACCATGGGATGGCTGGCCTCCAGGGCCGCGAGGGCGGCGGCCGCGGCGGCGGGATCCGAGGCCGGGACGGCCACGTTCCACCGGTAGCCGAGGCGCTGCAGGGGGCGGAGGTCCTCCCCGGGCGCCGCGACGGCGCAGAAGAGCCGGTCGGATATGGCGTCCAGGTCCTCCCCGACCCCCGCGTGCCAGCAGAACCCCACGGCCTCCCCGCGGGCCTCCTTGAGGCGCCGGGCCAGGACGGCCGCGTCCCCGGACCGGGCCCGGAGCGCCAGCTTCACGCCGGTGCCGTGGGTCAGCTCCAGAAGGACCTCCAGGGTCGACATGAAGCGCGATTCATCCAGCCTTCCGGCGGGCGCGGCGGCGTGGAGGACCAGGAAGTCCGGATCCAGGCCCGCCCGGAGGGCCGCCATGGCCTCCGTGCCCAGCTCCGGCCCCCAGGGCTGGTCCGCCAGGTGCAGGGCGTGGATGGGCGGGCCCGAGGCGCGCCAGGCGGCCGCAGGCCCGGGGCCCCAGGCCAGCTCGGCGGCCTGGAAGTTCCGCCAGGGGGCCGGGTCGAAATCATGGGGGACGAGGGGCAGAAATCGCATCAGGTGATTATCATGGAGCACCGGAGGCATCCATGGCCCGAGTTTTCACGCTGGAGGAGGCCCGCGCAGTCCTGCCGCAGGTTCAGGACATCACGCGGCCTGTCTTCGAGCTGGCCTCCAGCCTGGCCGAGGAACTCCAGGCGTCCGAAGACCGCCAGGACGACGCCCAGGTGGAGTCCCTCCAGGTCCGCCTGGAGGCGCTCATGGACAGCTGGGCCGAGGCCGTGCGGGACCTGGGGCCGGACGTGAAGGGCCCCTGGCTCGTGGACTTCGATTCCGGCGACGGCTACTGGTGCTGGGCCTTCCCCGAGGAGGACCTGGACCACTGGCACAGCTACGAGGGCGGCTTCGCGTCGCGCGTCCCCGTGGCCCTCAAGCCCGGGGCGGCCCGGGGGTGAGCGCCGTCACGGCGTTCCGGGAGGCCGTCTGCGCCCAGGTGGCCCGGGTGCCCCGGGGGCGGGTGGCCACGTACGGCCAGATCGCGTGGATGGCCGGGTTTCCCCGCCGCCCGCGCCAGGTCGGCATGGTCCTCAAGGGCCTGCCCGAGGGCACCGACCTGCCCTGGCACCGCATCGTGAACCGCCAGGGCCACGTGCCCAGCCGGGGCCGCTGGTGGGGCGCCATGCTCCAGATCGCGCGGCTGCGGGAGGAGGGCATCGAGGTGGACGACGCCGGCGACCTGGATCTCCCCCGGTACGCCTGGGACGGCGGCGACCCCGCCTGAAGGCCGCAGACCCTTGGCGGTCGTCCGGATTGGGCTACCATCACCCCATGGACCCCGCCCCGCCCGACCCCGGCGCCCCCGATCCGGCCGAACTCGAGCCCCGGATGGAGGTCCTCCGGATCGTGCTGGACGAATCCACCGATCCCATCTTCAACATCCTCGCGGACGGCACCTACCGCTACGTGAACCGCGCCTTCAGCACCCCCTTCGGGCGGCAGCCCCACGAAGTGATCGGGCGCAGGATCCACGACCTGTTCTCGCCGGTGGAGGCGGAGAAACGCATGGCCGTGGTGCGCCGGGCCTTCGCCACGGCCCAGCAGATCGTCTTCGACGTCCGCGTGCCCACCCCCGCCGGCGACACCTTCTACATCACCTCCGTGAAGCCCATCCTCGATGCCGCGGGCCAGGTCGCCTCGGTGGTCTGCATCTCCAAGGACATCACCGCGCGGAAGAAGGTCGAGCAGGAGCGCGTGGAACTCATCCGCAGCCTCCAGGCCGCCCTCCAGGAAGTCCGGACCCTGACGGGCCTCCTGCCGATCTGCTCCTACTGCAAGAAGGTCCGCGACGACGACGGCTACTGGACCCAGATCGAGAGCTACATCCGCAGCCACTCCCAGGCCGACTTCACCCACGGCATCTGCCCCGACTGCCGCACCGAGCACTTCCACGAGGTGCCGCCCGGGGCTGGAGCGCCCTGACCCCAGCGGAGAATCGACCGATTGCCTGGCTGGGGTTGCGCGAACCTGATCCGGCGGAAGGCTTGCGCCTTGAGGCCCCTTCCTGGACACCTCCCCAAGGCAAGGCGGCAAATGTCAACGCGACGCCAACCCGCGTAGGCCCCTCTGCACAAGAACGAATTCACCCCTTCTTCGGCTGAGCATCGGGCCTTCGAGGACCAGGAATGGGCCTCCTCTCCGGCTCAGAGGCCTGCGATTCCTGCATGCTTGAGGGCATCCGCGAGGCCGAGTCGTTCGGTGAAGGCGCGCAAGGTATAAGAAGTGGTAACAAAACCAGCGCTTACCCTCGGTGATTACCGTGCTTCATCCCCTCGATCCCGACCATCGGCGTTCATCCCTGTTAGGCAGGGCCGAGGCACGGATGGGTCGGCGCAGGCGGGTAATGGGCGCGCCGACCCATGCCATCGCTGGCCCTGCGTAACAGGGATGAACGCCGATGGTTGGGATGAACGGGGATGGGGCCGGTGTCTACTTCGAGCGCACTACCATCCCAGGGCAGAGAAGCAGATGAGGCTGGCAGCAACCTTGAGGAAGGCCAGGTGGATATCAGCCCGCCTTTCGTAGCGAACCGTGAGGCGCCTGAAGTGCTTGAACCATGCGAAGGTCCGCTCGACTACCCAACGATGCTTGCCAAGCTTCTCTGCCGTTTCCACCCCGCGCCGCGCGATGCGGGAGAGCATGCCCCTGACTCTGCAGGCCATCCGGCAGCGGCGGAAGTCATAGGCCTTGTCGGCGTGCAGTTTCCTGAAGCGCCGCCGGGGGCGCCCACGACCATGGCGAAGCCCAGGCACGGCATCGATCAGCTTCTCGAATGGGACCGAGTCATGCTGGTTCGCAGGCCCCACCAGCACAGCCATCGGGATGCCATTGGCATCGGTGATCAGGTGGTGCTTGGTCCCGTTCTTCCCTCGGTCCGTGGGGTTCGGGCCGATCGCTTGGCCCCCCTTTTTGCCCTGATGCTCGAAGCATCCAAGGCGCCGCGCTCCCAATCAATTCGGCCTGCGTCGTTCAACTCCTCGAGCAGGATTCTATGGAGGTCGTCCCACACGCCGAGGTCATGCCACTCCTGGAGACGGCGCCAGCATGTCATGCCACTGCCGCAGCCCATCTCCTTCGGCAGATCCGCCCATCGGATGCCCGTCTTCAGGACGAACAGGATCCCCCGCAAGGCGTTCGGGTTGGGCACAGGAGGCCGCCCTCCCTTCGGCTTCGGCGTGGGCGGAGGCAGCAGCGGAGCGATGCGTTCCCAGAGCTCAGAGGGCAAGATTTCTCGGGCCATCCAAGTACACTATGCACTCTTTCCCTGATGTACAAGGGGTTTTGTTACCACTTCTTATTCAGATGCCAGGCAGTGGTGATGGATGAATGCGATTGTCCGGAGTGGACGCGGGGAAAATCCAGTTGCGATCTGATGGGTCGAATTAGCCACCTACGGGTGGTGCCACGCCATTCGCGCAGATCCAGGCGACGAGGGCTTGGGCCTCCTGGCCACGTGCAAGGTACACGGTCCTGCCTTTCTCCATGTCGTTCCAGGTCAGGGTCCGGTTGATCCACTCCGGCACCATGCCTTCAACCGGAATCCGGATCTCCTTTTGCACGGCGATGGGAACAGTGATCCCTTGGATGTTCACCCAGAAGGATGGAACATCCCTGAAAACCAGGTCGTTTCCGTCCCTCACGACGCTGCTCGGCAAGGGCCTGAGATGGGAATCCCGATTGATTGCCGGAAGTCCTATCAAGGGTTATTCCTGGGTTTCAATCCGTTGGCCACCTCATTCGTTTGAATGGAAGGCCGCAGGAAAAGGACCAAGGGAAGGGCGATGAAGAGGTTCGCAACCGTGGTGAGCAAACCGATGGCCGTCCAGGATTCTCGACCTAGCGGAGCGCCACCTGGTGCGATCCAAGGCCAGCGAAGAACGCCATAGGCCAGGCATGGAACCATCGCCGCGACAGAGAAATAGGCAAGCACCTTTGTTCGCTTTGAGGGGTGATTGGCGTGCCAGAACGTTGCGAGGAGGGCGACGACTTCAGCCAAGATGAAGGGCCATGCAAACCTGATGGCGCGGGCGTCGACAAGAATGGGCCAGAGCCCAGAGGCGAGTCCAATCACCTGGATGATGATGGGAATCCGGTTAGAGCGCATGGCGGTGCTCCGGAGATGGCCGCCGCCGTTGGTTGAACCATATCCCTGCGACTGCAGAGGGAATGCAGAGCACGATGCATACAGCAAGGACCAGCGCCAAATCTGAAACCGAGAATGCCATCAACTTGTCTGGCAAATGATCGATGGATCTGGGTCCGAACCCGGTTCTGAGGATGTCTGGCTGAACGTATCGATGGAATAAGAACCTCTCGTAACCGACCCATCCTGAATAGGTTGTGATTGCCATCAGGGTGGACCATGCCAGGCCGACCCAAAGCGACAGCACAATCCATCCCCTTGCGATTCGGAGAGGTTCCAGGCGAATCACCGCGACTCCAACACCAAGGCCGACGACTTCAGTCAGGATGACCGCCAAGGCGATTCCAGCCAGGTCCCATGACCGCAGTTCCTCGCTGGTTGAGGACGTGATGGTCGATGCGAGTGTGGTCAGAAGGATGAAGCCGATCCATAGAATGCTTGGGAGGGAGAAGCAAAGAAGGACCTTCCTTGTGTGCCCCTGCCCCCCTTCCGCCGAAAGACAGGGCGTTTCTGGATCTGGGGGTCTGCCTGATTCAATCATCATGAGGCCCGGGATGTCGGGTATACGCCGAGGGGTCTGGGTCGGCCGGGATGGGAAGAAGATCCGGCGGGAGTTTCTCGCCAAGCAAGCCGAATGGGTGATGGTTGGACCAGGGTACATCATGGGGATCGAGCAGACCTGAGGATCCTCCCAAGGAGTACCGATGGAGGGGGCCTCTGCGGACTGGATCCTTGGAAGGCGGGAACAGCGGGGTGGCCCACCAAGGAGCAAAAGGCGGCAACGTGCGCTGGCGAATGGAACCCAAGTGGATCGTGGGTATTCAGGAGCCTCGAAGGACTCGCCAGGTACCTAAGCAGGGTTGGATTCCGCCTGCTCCGCGCCCCGCCTGGCACTCCGTTGACAAGTCAGCCAGGAATCCCCGAGGCCCTGGCCCCCAAAAGGAAGAAGCCGGGACCGTAAGTCCCGGCTTCTCTTTGGTTGGGGAGGAAGGATTCGAACCCTCACCTGACAGAATCAGAATCTGTTGTCCTACCGTTAGACCACTCCCCAAACGGCACCCATCAGCATACCTGATTTGGGATTGAAAACAAGCCTGTTTGACCGGCTTTTGGCGTGAGAAGGGGTCTCATGGAGGCGCTCTGACAGGCGAGGGGCCCCTTGGGGTATCCTGGAGCCTATTCCAGAGGCGGGCCTTCCCATGGCGGATTCATTGAAACTGGCCTATTTCGTGGCGATGAAGGAGGGCGCCAGCTACCTGGGGGGGCTGCTCCTCACGGACGCGTCGGGGATCCCCCTCGACTTCCGGTACACCGAGCCCATCACCCCCACGCGGCTGCAGGCGGTGCTCTACGGCAAGGCCCTTGAACCGCACCTGAAGGAGGAGGTGATCCAGAAGACCCTCCTCAAGGAGCTGAAGGCCCTGCCCGACCTCTTCATCCTGCCTCCCGCCGAGATGGCCGGGGGCTGGAGCGGCGACGCCAAGTGCCCGGCGCTGGCGGTGCAGAAGACCCAGGAGCAGCCCCTGGCCCGGGTGGGCGAGAGCTTCCGGGCGAGTCCCCGGGAGGTCCTGCTGCAGGTGGCGGAAGGCGCGGCCCCGCTGCGGGTGATCTTCGCGCAGTCGGTGGACCTCCCCGCCCAGGAGGCCGCCCTGGGCCGGCTCCTGGAGGCCGCCTACCACATGGATCCGGTGGAGCCCCTGGAGCGGGTCGCCGAGGCCCTCCAGACGCTCGTCAAGCCGGAGTAGCCATGGCGGCGGGGCGCCTGCGGGAGGCGATGGCGGACGTGGCGGAGACCCTCCGGCGCGTCTTCCGGGATCCGCCCACCCATGCCCTGGATCCGGCCCTGGCGCTGCCGGTCTCCAGGACCGTGCCCTTCCCCCGGACCCAGGCGCGGGCCGGGGCCCTCGCCTTCGCGCCGGCCACCGGGGAGGTGCCCGTCCTGGCCGCGGGGCTCCCGGGCGCCGTGGCCTTCCGCTGGGACGGCGTCCTCCGGGAGGAGCCGGGGCTGGCCCAGTGGGACGCGGGCGCCCGGGTCTGCGACCTGCCCCTCTTCCGCGCCGGAAGCGCCGCGCGCCTCGAGGTGCCCCCGCTTCCGCGGGTGCCCGCTGTGCGAACGGAGGCCCCGGCGAGGTACGGGACCCGCAGTCGCGGGGGGCTGGAAGCCTTCCCGTCCCTGCCCACCCGGCAGGCTTCCTGCAGCCTCGCCGCCCCGCGGGCCCGGCGGGGCCTGGAAGCCGTCCTGGCCCTGCCCGTGGCCTTCCAGGGCGAGGACATCCCTTCCCTCTCCAAGGCGCTCTGGATGCGCTACACCCTGAAATTGGTGAAGGAAACAGGGCAAAACATACGTAATCTGGATGTGCTGGGCCTGTACCGCATCCCCGCCAAGGGGGTCCGTCAGGTCCATCACCAGGCTGCGACAGGCCGCTTGCTTGTCGCGCTCGGTCCGGAGGCGGAAGGGTCCACCCTGGCCCCCTTCGTGCTGGCCCGGAGGAAGGATGATGGTTCGATGGTGTGCTGTTACGTGGAGGAGGTCTGATGGCCTGGCCGGGTGAGGGGCCCGACAAGGAGTGGACGGCGGAATCGGAGGCCGTGGATCCCACGGTGCCGGTTTCCGGGTGGCCCGATTTCGAGACGGCCCTCCGCAAGCGCTTCCCCGGGGAGACGGGGCCGGTGCCCTGCGAGTACGTGGTGGTCGTCTACGCGGGGGCCCACCTGGGCCGTGTCTTCCCCCTCGTGCCGGGCGCCAACCTCATCGGCCGGAGCCCCCAGGTCGACATCGCCCTCCTGGACGAGGAGGTGAGCCGCGTCCACGCCACGATCACCCTGCGGATGGAGGGCGCCCAGGAGCGCCTCCAGCTGGAGGACAACGGCAGCACCAACGGGACCTTCGTCAACGGGCGCCCCGTCCAGCGCGCCCAGGAACTGCACCCCGGCGACCGCATCGCCCTCGGCAACCACGTCCTCAAGCTGGTGGCCATGGACGCGATGGAGCGGGCCTTCCATGCCGTGCTCCTGGACCAGAGCACCCGGGACACCCTCACGGGCCTCGCCAACCGGCGCACGGTGCTGGAGGAGCTCCAGCGCCGCTTCGACCTGAGCCGGCGCCACCGGCGGCCGCTCTCCCTGGTCATGTGCGACCTGGATCACTTCAAGCGCATCAACGACACCCTCGGGCACCTGGCCGGCGACCAGGTCCTCCGGGACTTCGGGGCCCGCGTCGCCGGCGGACTCCGGACGACGGATGTGGCGGGCCGCATCGGGGGCGAGGAATTCCTCATCGTCCTGCCCGAGACGGACCGGGAGGGAGGCCTCCTCCTGGCCGAGCGGCTCCGCACCGCCGCGGCCTCGGAGCCGTACCACCTCCCCTCGGGCCCGGTGACCGTGACGTGCAGCATCGGCGTGGCCGAACGGCGCGAGGAGGACCGGGACGGGGGCGCCCTCATGGGGCGGGCCGACCGGGCCTTGTACCTGGCCAAGCGGGATGGCCGCAACCAAGTGGTCTGTGATTAGCCCTTATAAATAAGGCGTAAGGCGCATTGACAAGGGCGGCGGCGGCCCCTTAAATGACATAGGATCCCCGTACCTTGCCGCTCCCCACCATGCCAGAACAGCCTCCTCTTTCAGAGGAATTCCTGGACACCGACCCCCCGACGCTCTTCTCGTCGCCGCCGGGAGAGGGGCTCAGCTCGGCCACGGGCGAGTGGGCCCTCATCCGCTATGTGGGCAACCCCATCGGCGAGGTGCTGCCCCTCCGCAAGGACGACCTCACCATCGGGCGCTCCCCGGAGAACGATCTCTGCCTGGCCGAGGTGGAGGTCAGCCGCCGCCATGCGCGGATCGAGGTGGTCGGCCAGGAGGGCCAGGCCCCCCTCGTGCTCCTGTCGGACCTGGGGTCCACCAACGGCACCTTCGTGAACGGCCGCCGGGTGCTGCCCCGCAACGGCCCCGCCTCCCTCCAGAACGGCGACGTGATGCGGGTGGGGACCCACGCCTTCAAGCTGAAGTACCTCGACGAGATGGAGCGGACCTACCACGAGGCGGTGCTCGTGCAGTCCACGGTGGATTCGCTGACGGGCCTGGCGAACCGGGCCTCGGTGCTCGACTACCTGGAGCGCCACGCGGACCTCACCCGGCGCCACCGCCGCCCCCTCAGCCTCATCCTCTGCGACCTCGACCATTTCAAGGAGGTCAACGACGAGCATGGCCACGCCGCCGGGGACCTGGTCCTGAAGCGCTTCGGGCAGGTGGCCCTGGGCCGGCTCCGGGCCTCGGACCATGTGGGGCGGATCGGCGGGGAGGAGTTCCTGGTCGTCCTGCCTGAGACCGAGGGTCCCGAGGCGGTGTCGGTGGCCGAGGAGCTGCGCAGGGCCCTGGCCGAGGAGGTGATGGAGGGCGCCGAAGGCGGTGCGGGCTTCCGGGTGACCTGCTGCTTCGGCGTGGCCCAGTTCCGGGCGGAGGACGCCGACGGCGGATCCCTCCTGGCCCGCGCGGACGTGGCCCTCTACCGGGCCAAGGCGCTGGGGCGGAACCGGGTCGAATTCGACGGGCGCTCATGAATCTGCTTCTGCCGCGGGCCATCGGGGGCGTGAGGGTCATGGAGCGCCTGGGGGAGGGCGGCATGGCCGTCGTCCACCGGGCCGTCGATCCCCACCGGCCGGGGCTGGGTCTGGCCGTCAAGTTCCTGCGGCCGGAGACCGCCTCGAACCCCGAGGTGGTGGTGCGCTTCCTGCGGGAAGGGGAGGTCCTCAAGCGCCTGTCCCACCCGAACCTGGTCCGGGTGTTCGACTTCGGCAGGGCCGGCGCGGTCCCCTGGATCCTGATGGAGCTGCTTCCGGGCGGCGATGTCCGCCGCTGCTGGGGCGAGGCTCCGGCGCGGCTGCTGCGGCGCCTCGTGCCGGTGGCGGACGCCCTCGCCGCCGCCCACCGCGCCGGCGTCGTCCACCGCGACCTCAAGCCCAGCAACCTGCTCTTCGACGAGGGGGGCCACCTCAAGGTGACCGATTTCGGCGTGTGCCTGTGGGAGGCCGGCGAAGGCACCCGGGTCACCCGCAGCCAGATGGTGGTGGGGACCCTGGGCTACATGGCGCCGGAACAGCACGGGGACCCGCGCAGGGTGGACGGCCGGTGCGATGTGTTCGCCCTGGGGGCCATCGCCTTCGAGTTCACCACCGGCAAGGCCTGGAGCCAGGTGCAGCTCCCGCCGGCCGCGGTCCGGCCCGGCTTCCCGCCCAAGCTCGCCCGGATCCTCATCCAGGCCCTCGCGCCCGATCCCGCCCGCCGGATCCCGTCCATGGAGGCCCTGGCCGCCGCCTGGTTGGACTGGCTGGAAAGCGCGGAGGCGGCGGGCTGGGGGGACCAGCCCCTGCCCGGGTTCAACCCGGGTGAGCTGGAGCAGGAGACCGTCGCCCGCCCCCTGACCCGGACCGAGGAGGATCCCCAGGAGCGGCTGGGCCCCTACCTGGATGGCCTGCGCACGGGCGGCGTCGGCTCCCGGCGGGCCGCGGCCGAGGGCCTGGTCCGCGCGGCCCTGCCCGGGGACGAGGCCTGGCTCCTCCAGGCCCTGGCGCAGGCCCCGGAGGCCAGCCGCTTCGCCATCTGCGCCGCCCTGGGGGCCATCGGGACCGCGGCCTCCCTGGCCCCGCTCCTGGCGCTCCTGGAGGATCCCTTCGCGCAGCGGGAGGGGGCGGAGGCCGCCAGCCTCATCGCCCTCCGGGAGGACCGCCAGGAGGAGGTGCTGGCGGCCTTGCGGGAACCCGGCCTGGGCTCGGCCTGGCGCTGGGTCCCCCGGGCCCGGCTGGGGGATGGGGCCTGGGTCCAGGCCCTCCTCGAGGGGTGGGACCGCCTGTCGGCGCCCCAGCACCTCCAGGCCCTGGATGCCGCCGGTCTGCTGCCCCCCGGGGCGCGGGCGCCGCTGAAGGAGGCCCTCCGCGCCTGGGCCCTCCGCACGGGAGGGCAGGCCTACAAGGTGTGGGAGGGGCTCTAGGGCCCTGGCTGGAGGAGATCCTGGAAGGGGGCTGGGTCCCAGCCCGCCGGAGGCCCCGGGTGGAGGACGGCGTGGGCCCCCGCGTAGAGGGCGCTCCACAGGACGCCCCGGACGGCGGGGGAGGCCAGGTCGGCCAGAGGGACCTGGACGCGGGTCTCGTGGTCCCATCCCAGGCGCCCGTTGAGGCGGCGGAGGCGGAGGAGGAGGTCCCCGTGCCCGAGGCCGGGCAGGAAGGGTGTGGCGGCCTCCAGGGCCTCCCCGCGGTCGTGGTAGGCCTGGCGCCCGCCCTCGTCGTTGAAGCGGGGGCCGCCCAGGAGCGCGGGGTCGCTTCCCAGGGCGGGGTCCCAGGCCAGCCCGCAGCAGGCGGCGGCCACCTCCGCAGCCCAGGCCCAGGGGCCGGCGCCCGCCGCGCCCGTGCGGGCATCGGCGGGCGGGGCGGCCATGAGGCCGAGGGCGATGCCCTCGACCCGGTTGCGGAAGGCCGGGTAGCGCAGGGTGCCCCAGTCCGGGGCGGTGAGGGCCGGCCGCTCCTGGAGCCGCGCGGCGCGCTGGATCAGGAGGTCCCGGAGCGTCTCCAAGGAGGCCTATTCCTCCATCATCTCGCTGATGCTGCGGCCGCCGTGGATCCGCAGGATCGCGTCGCCGAACATGGAGGCGGTGGAGAGCACCTTCAGGTTGGGGATCTGGGCGGCCTTCTCGGCGGGGATGGGGATGGTGTCGGTGACCACGAGCTCGTCCAGGCCGGCCTCCTGGAGCCGGGTGATGGCGGCGCCGGAGAACACGGCGTGGGTGGCCCCCACCCGGACGCGCCGCACCCCGAAGCCCCGCAGGATCCGGGCGGCCTCCTTGATTGAGCCGCCGGTGGCGATCTCGTCGTCGAAGATGATGCAGTCCTTCCCGACCACCTCGCCGATGAGGGCGGTGGACTGGGCGGACTCGCTGTCGTCGACCCGGCGCTTGTCGATGATGGCCATCGGGAGGCCGAGGCGCTTGGCGAAGTGCCCGGCGATCTTGCCGGCGCCGGCGTCGGTGGCGACCACGACCGAGTTGGAGAGGTCGGAGTGGCGGAAGTGGTTCACGAGCACCGGCGTGGCCAGGAGCTGGTCCGCGGGCACCCGGAAGAAGCCGAGGATCTGCGGGGCGTGCAGGGTCATGGTGAGCACCCGGTCCGCGCCCGCGGTCTGGAGGAGGTCCGCCATGAGGCGGGCCGTGATGGAGATGCGCGCCTCGTCCTTCTTGTCGCTGCGGGCGTAGGGATAGTAGGGCAGGACGGCGGTGATCCTGGCGGCGCTGGCGAACTTCAGCGCGTCGATCATGATGAGCGTCTCGATGAGGTTGTCGCTCACCGGGGGGCAGCTGGTCTGGATGACAAAAACGTCCGACTCGCGGACGTTCTCGTCGATCTTGACCTTGATGTTCTCGTTGGAGAACCGGGTGATCCGGGATTTTCCAAGCTGCATCCCGATATGGCTGGCTATGCCCGCCGCCAGGGTAGGATGACTCGAACCCGAAAAGACCTTCATTTCTCCGAACATGTTTCCCCCAAGGGCCATTTTACCGCCCCGGGGGACCCTCCCACAACCCGCCTAGACTTTTCCGCCGCCGACCCGCTCGATCCGGGCGCCCAGGCCCTGGAGCTTCCGCTCGAGGCCGGCGTAGCCGCGGTCGAGGTGGTAGATCCGGTCTACGGTGGTCTCCCCTTCGGCCACGAGCCCGGCGATCACCAGGGTGGCCGAGGCCCGCAGGTCCGTGGCCATGACGGTGCATCCGGTCAGGGCGCTGGGGCCGGCGATGATGGCGGTGCCGCCGTCGATGCGGAGGTTGGCCCCCAGGCGCTCCAGCTCCATGGCGTGCTGGAACCGGTTCTCGAAGATGGTCTCCCGGATCACCGAGATCCCCGAGGCCTGGGTCATGACCGCCATCACCTGGGCCTGGAGGTCGGTGGGGAAGCCGGGGTAGGGTGCGGTGGCGACGTCCTTGGCCCGGAGCTTCTGGCCGCATTCGCGCTGGATGCGCAGGTTGAGCCCGTCCTGGCCCTCGCGCTCGGTGAAGACGCAGCCGCACCGCTCCAGGAGGTCGATGATGGACCGGATCTGGCCCGGGACGACGCGCTCCAGCAGGACGTCCCCGCAGGCCGCGGCGACGGCGCAGAGGAAGGTCCCGGCCTCGATGCGGTCGGGGATGACCCCGTGGTCGCAGCCGCCGAGGGCGTCCACCCCGTGGATGACGAGGGTGGGGGAGTCGATGCCTTCGATGCGGGCCCCCATCTCGGTCAGCATCGCGGCCAGGTCCCCGATCTCGGGCTCCTGGGCGGCGTTGCGGAGCGTGGTGGTCCCCTGGGCGAGGCAGGCCGCCATGAGGATGTTCTCGGTGGCGCCCACGCTGACCTTCTCGAAGGTGTGGTCGATGGCCTTGAGGCGCCCGGCGGGGACGTGGGCCTCCACGTAGCCCTTGTCGATCTGGATGACGGCCCCCATGCGCTCGAGGGCCTCCAGGTGCAGGTTGACGGGCCGCGCGCCGATGGCGCAGCCGCCCGGCAGGGAGACGCTGGCCTTCCCGTAGCGCGCGAGGAGGGGCCCGAGGACCAGGATGGAGGCCCGCATGGTCTTCACCAGGTCGTAGGGGGCCCGCAGGGACCCCGAGCCCACCCCCGCCGCGTCCAGGGTGGCGGTGAGCTCGTAGCCGGGCTCGTCCTTCTCCACCGCGGCCTCGCAGCCGAGGGCCTGCAGCACGCGGATCATGGTCCGGATGTCCGAGACCGCGGGCAGGTGCCGGAGGGTCACGGGCTTCGAGCCGAGCAGGGCCGCGGCGATGCAGGGGAGGGCGGCGTTCTTGGCGCCGGAGACGGTGACGCGCCCCCTCAGGGGGATCCCTCCTTGAATGACCAGCCTGTCCATCGACACTCCCGTTGACCTTCCAGCTTAAACTGAAGCCCATCCCGGAGCGAACCTTGCGCCTTTCCGTCGCCATGATCGTCAAGAACGAGGCCGAGGTCCTGGGCCGGTGCCTGGAATCCGTCCGGGGGCTCTGGGACGAACTCCGGGTCCTGGACACGGGCTCCACGGACGGGACGGCGGAGGTCGCCCGGGGCTTCGGGGCCGTGGTGGAGGACTTCCCCTGGACCGGCGACTTCTCCGAGGCCCGCAACGCCTGCATCGCCCGGTGCTCGGGGGACTGGATCCTCGTGCTCGACGCCGACGAGGCGCTGGACCCCGCCGACCATGGGGCCCTGCGCGCCGCCCTGGAGCGTCCCGGGGCCCAGGCCTACAGCCTGCCCATCCGCAACTACCTGCCCGGGGGCGCCTTCGTGGGCATGGACGGCCAGGCCCGGCGCAACGACGGGCGCTACCGCACCGGGGCGGGCCACAGCCACTTCTACCTCCAGCATGCGGTCCGGCTCTTCCGGTCCCAGGCGGAACCCCCCTACCGGGGCCGGGTGCACGAGATCGTCGAGCCGTGGTTCGAGGCCCGGGGCCTCCCCATCGCCGACCTGGACGTGGCGGTCCACCACTTCGGCAAGGTGGACCCCGCCCGGGACCGGCTGAAGCAGGACGCCTACTTCCGGCTGGCCCTGGCGGAGGCCGCGGAGGACCCGGAGAACCTGCAGGTCCAGTACAACGTCATCCAGGAGGGCCTCATGGTGGAGGCCTGGCCGGAGGTGCTGGCCGCCGCCGAGCGGTTCCGGGCCCGGGCCCCCCGGGCCCCAATGCTCGTTTGGTTGGGCGGTGGCCTCGCCCTCCAGGGCCTGGGGCGGGACGCCGAGGCCCTGGCCTGGTTCGAGGCCATCCTCGCCCAGTCCCCCGCCCATGCGCCGGCCCTCGCCGCCCGGGCCGAATCCCGGCGCCGCCTGGGGCGCGCCGAGGAGGCCCTCGCCGACCTCCTGGCGGCCATGGAGGCGGACCCCGCCTACACGGCACCCTTCCTCCGCCTCGCCGCCCAGTTGGAAGCGGGGGGCGACACGGCCTCCGCCCGCCAGGTGCTGGAGGCGGGCCTGGACCAGAACCCGGCGGACATCCAGCTTTGGGAGGCCCTGGTGGGCCTCTCGGCGCGCATTCGCGACCCCCGGGTGGCCGGCGACGCCTGGAACGCCCTGCGGGCGGCGCCCACGGGCGGGGCGACGATCTGGCACCAGATCGTCATCCAGGCCCTCCTGGCGGCCGGCGAGCCCCGGGACGCCCGGACCGTCCTGGACCTGGGGCTGGCGGCCTTCCCCGGCCATCCGGAGCTGGTGGCCCTGGCCGGACGGATGGCTAGCGTCGAAGGTTCCTGAGGCGCGCCAGGATCTCCGCGTCGCCGGGGCGGGCTTCGGGGTCCTTGGCGCAGAGGGCCTCGACCAGGGCCTGGACCCCGGGGGGGAGGCCGGGCCGGAGCGCGTCCAGGTCCGGGAGGGGGTCGAAGCGGTGGGCCTCGAAGACCTGGAAGGGGTTTTCCCCCTGGAAGGGGGGGTGGCCGGCCAGCATCTCGAAGAGCACCAGGCCGAGGGCGTACCGGTCCGCGGCGGGGCCGACGCTGGGGTGGCTGATGCTTTCGGGCGCGCTGTACGTGGGGGTGCCCATGAAGACCGAGGTCTGCTTGCCGCTCCCCTGGAGGCGGGCGATGCCCAGGTCCATGACGACGGCCCCGGCCTGGGCCAGCATGATGTTGGCGGGCTTGAGGTCCCGGTGGACGACCCCCCGGTCGTGGGCGTAGGCCAGGGCGGCGGCCACTTCTTCGGCCGTGCGGAGGGCCTCGGGCAGGGGCAGGGGCCCCCCGCGGAGGCGCGCCTCCAGGGTGGTGCCGGGCACGAAGGGCATGGCCAGCCAGGGCGTCCCCGTGTCCGGGCCCGGGTCCAGGATCCGGACGAGGCCCGGGTGATCCAGCAGGGCGCCGAGGGCGGCCTCCCGGCGGAAGCGGGCGAGGAATTCCGGGTCCCGGGCGAGGTGGGGGTGGGGCACCTTGAGGGCGACCTCCTGGCCCGTCTCCCGGTGGACGCCCCGGTAGGCGGTGGCGGTCCCCCCGCGCCCGAGGACGGCCTGGGCGCGGTAGGGGCCGAAGCTGCGGCCCAGGTTGGGATCGTCGGCGTCCTCCGGGATGGGCGGCGCCGGCTCCGGGGGCCGCGCCGGGGGCCGCCGGCGCGTGACGAACCAGCCGCCTGCGAGGAGCAGGCCCGCGAAGGCGCCCAGGGGCCAAGGCCAGCGGGCCGGGCGGGGCCGGGGCACCGGGGTGGGGGCCGGGGTGGCCGGAGCGGGGGGGACCGGGCGCTCCGGGACGGGGGCCGCCGCACGCAGGACCGGGGCCGGGGTGGGCCGGGGCTGGGGGCGGGCTTGGGGGGCCGGGAGGTCCGGCGCCGGCGCCGGGTCCCGGAGGGCGGCCTGGGGCCGGGTCCGGGGCGTGGCCGGCGGGTCGGCGCGCGGGGACGCGGGCCGTTGGACCTCGGGGGGAGGCGCCACGTCCGTACGTTTGGCTGGCGTGGGGGGGGTCTGGAGGGCCCGCAGCCGGGCGCGCAGGGCCTCCCGCGGCCGGGGCGGTTCGAGGCCCAGCCGTTCGCTCTCCGCCAGGGCGCGCTCGGCGGTGGCCGCGTCCCCCAGGGCCAGGGCCGATTCGGCCAGGCGCAGGTAGGGATGGTAGATGGGCAGGAAATTGAGGCCGTAGGTGTGGACGCGCTCGCCGGGACGCGGTTCCATGGCGGCGGCCCGCTGGAAGGCCTTCACCGCCAGGGCGTGGTCCCCCCGGGCCTGGGCCGCGAGGCCGTCCTGGTAGGCCGAGTGGAAGGTGGGCCACGACTGGGCGGACAGCACGGCGCAGAGGGTGTACGGCAGAAGCCGGAAGCCCGGTCCCCGTCGGTGCGCCATCGAACCTCCCTCGCATGGACCCGCCCGAATGATCGCACGGAAAACCCCCGGGCCGGGGCCCGGGGGCGGGGATCACCGGGGCGACGTCAAGTCGCGCCCTACTGGTAGATGTTCACGTAGTAGGCCTTGAGCTTGCCGGTCCCGTCCGGGACGCCGAACACCCGGACCTTCGCCCCGGCGGTGAGGGCCGCGGCCCACTGGGTGCTGTCCAGGGTGGTCACCGTGACGGCCATGCCCGCCTGGCGCGTGAAGCGGGTGACGATGGGCTGTTCCTGGGGGGTGGTGGAGAGGGCGACCGTCACCGGCACGGCGGTGGCGGTGCCGAGGCCCCCGCCCATCGTGCCCATGCCGCCCATGACCAGGGTCCCGGCCCGGGGCGTGACCTGCAGGGTTCCAGACGCGTAGGCGGTGGTCACCGTCTGGGCGTAGGGCGAGAGGGCGATGGGCATGAAGACCGTGCCATTGGCGGCCCAGCCCGTGGAGGCCCAGGCCAGGGAGCTCACGGCGTAGGGCCTGAAGGTGTCCCCGTCGGTGTCGACGACGATGCCGGAGTTGGCCTCGCTGAGGAAGGCGGGGACGGAGGTGGAGGCCAGGCCCGGGAAGGTGAAGTCCCAGAAGGAGAAGGAGGGGCCGTAGGCGAGGGTGTGGGTGATGGGGGTGACGAGGTCGCCCACGGCCTTGGCGTAGGTGAAGGAGGAGGAGGAGGCGCCGGTGATGACGCCCTCGAAGACGCCCCGCTGGATGTCGACGCTGGTCGCCACGAGGGGCACCGCGAGCGGATCCGCCACGGTGACCTGCACCTTGAAGAACCGCTCCACGTTGGCCAGGAAGGCGGTGCCGTTGCCGCCGGAGAGGTCGGTGGTGGTGTCGCCGCGCCAGTACCACTTGGTGGCGGCCGTGATGGCGATGGGCTTGGGATCGCCGGCGCTGTCCAGGACGCGGATGACGTTGTTGACGCGGTCGACGCGGGTGATGTGGCCCTCGGGGGTCCACTGGGGCAGGGTGCCCGCGGCGGCGGTGTACCAGACGCGCACGGCCGTGAGGCTCCCGTCGGCCTGGTAGCGCGCGGTCACTTCCACGTTCAGGCCCGCGGTGAGGGAGGCGGGGATGGCCGCCGCCGGGACGGCCGCGACCGGCTTGACGTCCAGGTTGTAGAAGAGGGTGGGGTTGGAGCCCTTGTCGGCCAGGATGGTCAGGGATTGGCCGTGCTCGGTGGTCATCACCAGGCTGCCGCCGTCGGCGGCGACGCTGGCGACGGTGCCGATGGCGCGGCGCAGGTAGCAGCGGTCCAGCGAGGCGATGGCCTTGTGGCGGAAGATCCCGGGGGTGCCGAAGTTGACGACGTACACCGGGGATCCGGTGGCCGTGTCGTGCTCCACGATGAAGACGGGATGGGCCAGATCGAAGTCGACGGCCACGGCTGTCGTCTGGCCGTCGGCCACGACGATGGGCGTCTCCAGCTTGATGGTGGGGAGCACCTTCCAGGTGGCATGGACCGGATCGGAGGTGCCCCGCACGACGATCTGGGAGGCGGGGATGGCCGCGGGGGTGGTGCCGGCGTTGTCCGGGGCGGGGA
This sequence comes from Mesoterricola sediminis, assembly GCF_030295425.1. Classification (NCBI taxonomy): domain Bacteria; kingdom Pseudomonadati; phylum Acidobacteriota; class Holophagae; order Holophagales; family Holophagaceae; genus Mesoterricola; species Mesoterricola sediminis. Next base: position 393,371 of record NZ_AP027081.1, read on the forward strand.
CGAGGGTGATGTTGGCGGGGGTGCCGTCCACTTCGACGATGAGCCGGTCGTAGGTTCCCGCCGGGACGCCCTTGGCCCGGCTGAGCAGTTCGTCGACCTGGTCCGCCTGGAGGAGGTTGACCGGGGTGGTGTCGGTTGAGCCGTCGTAGATGGTGACGGGGCTGGCGGCGGCGGTGTCGGAGGCCAGGACGAGGGAGGCCTTCCGGATGATCACGCCCACGTTGGACCAGTCCTCGGTGGGGGCGTCGGTGACCTGGAAGTCCACGGCGCCCGAGGTCACCTTCGGCTGGGAGAGGCTGCTGGAGCCTCCCCCGCAGGCCAGGGCGAGGGCGATGAGGCCGAGCCCGGCGGCGGCGGGCAGCATGAGGGAACGGTTCATGGCTGACTCCTTGCGCAAGGATCACGATGGATCGATGATCCAGCATCGGGCGCCCGATCGTTGGGCGGCAGGTACACTTCCGCATTTCCCGCTTGTGCCAGTTCCGGATCGCGACCCCATGCTTCCCTTCCCCGCTCCGTCCTCCCGTCCCGCCGCGTCCTCCGCGCGGGGGGAGGCCGGGGCCGTCCCGCCTGGAGGAACCCGCCCGTGAGAGCCCGCGAGCTGAACCTCACCCTGGATCCCGATCGCGCCGGGCCGATCTACGTGAGGGCGGCCGAGGCGATCCTCCAGGCCGTTCGGTCCGGGCGGATCCAGCGGGGCCAGGCCCTGCCCGGCATCCGCGAGCTGGCGGAGCGCCTGGGGGTCCACCGCAACACCGCCCTGGCGGCCCTCCGGGAACTGGAGGCCCAGGGCTGGCTCGAGGCCCGGCCCCGGAGCGGGTTCTTCGTGGTGGAGGCCCTGCCCGAGCGGCCCCTGTGCGCCGGGGCAGGGCCCGGGGCCGCCGGGCCGGGCTTCGACGTGCCGGGCCGGCTGCGGCCCATCACCAGCACCTCCAACGTGGTCCTGGATTTCTCCGACGGCGTGGCCGACGCCCGCCTCGCCCCCACGGAGGCCCTGGCCAGGGCCTACCCCCGGGCCCTGCGCCTCAAGGGGCCGGAACTGCTCCAGGCGGGGGCCTTCATGGGGCACGCGCGGTTGCGCCGCGCCCTGGCGGCCCACGTGGCCGAGCAGCGGGCCCTGGTCCGGGAGCCCGACCAGGTCCTGGTGATCCGGAGCACCTCCATGGCCGTCAGCCTCGTGGCCCAGGCCCTGGTGGGCCCCGCGGGCGGGGACGTGGCCGTGGAGACCCCGGGCCACCCCCTGGTGTGGGAGACCCTGCGCCAGGCCTCGGCGGCCCGGATCCACGGGCTGCCGGTGGACGCCGGCGGCCTCCAGGTCGAGGCCCTGGAGGCCCTCCTCGCCCGGACCCCGCTTCACCTGCTCGTCCTGACCCCCCAGTGCCACATGCCCACGGGCGTCGCCCTGGCGGCGGATCGCCGGGAGCGCATCCTGGCCCTGGCCCGGGCGCACCGGTTCGCGATCCTGGAACTGGATGGCGAATACGACTACCTGGAGGCCCCCCCCGTGCCCCTCGCGGCCCAGGACACCACGGGCCAGGTGCTGTACTTCGGCAGCCTGTCGCGGCTGCTGGCCCCGGGCATCCGCCTGGGCTTCCTGGTGGTTCCGGGCAACCTGGCCGAGGGCCTCGCCAAGGCCCGGCAGCGCATGGACTGGCAGGGGGACCCCGTCCTCGAATGGGCCGTGTCCGAATTGTTCCTGGACGGGGAGATCGCCCGCCATCTCCGCCGGGTGCGGAAGGCCTGCCAGGACCGGCGCGCCGCCCTGCTGGACGCCCTCCGCTTCCACCTGCCCGGCCTCCTCGCCTTCGAGGGCACGCCCGGCGGTATGGCCCTCTGGCTGCGCGGGGCCGGCAAGATGGCCGATCCCGCCCGGTTCGACATCTGGATCCGCTCCTGCGGCCTGAAGGGCATCAAACTCCGCCTGGGCTCGTACTTCGACCTGGAAGGCCGCCCCTTGGCCGCCACCCGCCTGGGCTTCACCGCCTACACCCCGGCGGAGATCCAGGACGCGGTGCCGCTGATGACCTAGGGCAGGCCGATCGAATCACTGGAACCGCCATGTTCCGATCCTTCGTGCTGGCAAGGGTAAGTCAAGAACCCATACGCCGAGTGCGCCGAGGGGCCGAGTCACGCGGAGTCAGCTTCGCGGTTCAGCGCGCCGACCCATAGCGCCCAGGCCCTGGCCCGCTCGTGCGGGCCGCGATGCTGCGCATCGCTCGGCTGGGGGCTCCGGGCCTTCCGCAGGCACGCCTGGGGGTGCCCTGCGCCCCCAGCCTTGGGCGGGCCTGGGTCGGAGGTTCGGCCCACCGCCGACCCGCTCCAGGTGGGTTACAACACCGTCCGGCGGTGGCGGGACCGGGGGCGAAAGGCCACCCTCATGGCGGAGCGCAAGGTTCAACGGGCCGGCCCAGAGGTCGAGAAGCCGTCCCACCTCCGTGCCCGAGAGGCGCAGATGGGTGAGGAACGGGGCCTGATGGATGGGGGTCAGCCCCTCTACGGCCTTGGCTTCCACGATCCCCGTGTCATCGATCCTGAGATCGATCAGGCAGGAGTCGAGAATCAGAAGCCCCTCGAAGGGGATGTCCAGGTGGACTACCAGCAGGTCGGCGTGTATTCCCGGAACCGAGGTTTACCGAGGCGGCTGAGCCCAGGCCCGTCCAAGGCTGGGGGCGCAGGGCACCCCCAGGCGTGCCTGCGGAAGGCACGGAGCCCCCAGCCGAGCGATGCGCAGCAGCGCGGCCCGCGGCAGCGGGCCAGGGCCTGGGCGGTGTGGGGCGGCGCGGTGGATCGCGAAGCTGGCTCAGCGCAACTCGGCCCCTCGGCGCACTCGGCGTACGGGTTCTTTACCAACCCTTGCCAGCACGAAGGATCGGAACATGGGGGTTCCGGTGATTCGATCTACCAGCATGAGCCGAGGATCCGGCCCTCCAGGGCCGCCGCGGGCAGGGGGCCCCAGGCCCGGCTGTCCCGGCTCTCGCCGCGGTTGTCCCCCAGGAGGAAGTAGCCGTCCCCCGTGCGCCAGGGACCGGCGGTCTCCCGGTCGGTTTGGGCGACGTACGGTTCGGGGCGGTAGGCCCCGTCGATCCAGACCTCCCCGTCCCGGAGCTCCACCTGGCTGCCCGGGAGGGCGACGACCCGCTTGACCACCGTGCCCCCGGGGGCGGCGGCCAGCCAGAGTTCGCCCTGGGCGGGCCGGCCGGCGCACCAGGCCCGGAGGACGAGGCGAACGTCCCCGTCCCGGAGGCGGGGCTCCATGCTCCGCCCCGCGACCCGCACCGGGTGGACGAAGGCGAGGGGGGCCAGGCCCAGGGCCAGGGCCCCCGCCGCGAGGAGCAGGGCCCTCAAGGGCGGAAGGCCAGGCGGCGTCCCTGGCCGTCGGTGAGGGCCACCTCCGCCAACCGGGCAGGAGGCGGCACCCGCGGCGCCAGTTCCCGGGCCAGGTCCCGGACCAGGTCCAGGGGACCCTCCAGGCCCGCCTCGGCCAGCATCCGGCCCCGGAGGGGCGCGAGCAGGGCGTCGAGGGCGGCCTCCAGGTCCCGGAAGTCCACCACCACGTCGAAGGCGTCCAGGCCGTTCCGTTCCGCGATCACTTCGACCCGGTAATCGTGCCCCTCCCAGCCCCCGGACGGGGTCCGGAAGACCACGGACAGCGGGCGCTCCACCGCCGCTTCGAAGCGGAGGTCGGCCTGGGATGCGGGGCGGCTCTCTTCCATGTCCCCGATTCTGCCACCGCTCTTGGTAAACTGGCCTTGGACTTTTGGGAGTACCCATGACCGACTTCTCGACCCAGCGCGCCCGGCCCGATGTCGAACGGGAGGACCTGGCCTTCGATGTCCTCTTCGTGGGCGCCGGACCCAGCAACCTGGCCGGGCTCTGGCGGCTGCTCGACCTGGTGGAGGCCCGGAAGCTGACGGGGCTGACCATCGGGCTCATCGAGAAGGGCGACGAGATCGGCGACCACGCCTTCTCCGGCGCCGTCCTGGACCCGACCGCCCTGGCCGAGCTCTGCCCGGACTGGGAGGCCCGCGACTTCCCCGCCGAGGGGCGGGTGGCGAAGGAGGAGGTCTGGTACTTCACGGAACGGGGCGGCCTCCGGGCCCCCTTCCCGCCGCCCTTCCTCCGCAACCACGGGTTCCCCATCGTCTCCCTGTCCCGCATGGTCCGCTGGATGGCCGCCGAGATCGAGAAGCGGGAGATCCCGGGGGTCGATGTCATGCTCCTGCCGGGTTTCGCCGGGCAGCGGGTCCTGTGGGAGGACGGCCGCGTCGTGGGCGTCCAGACCGCTGACCGCGGCGTCGCGGCGGACGGCTCCCCCCGGCCCACCTTCGAGCCCGGCAACAACCTGCGCGCCCGGATCACGGTCTTCGGGGAGGGCCCCCGGGGCCACCTGGCCCGGGACCTGGAGGAGAAGCTCGGGCTCCAGGCCGGCGCCCCCAACCCCCAGGCCTACGAGACCGGGGCCAAGGAGATCTGGGAGATCCCCGAAGGGCGGGTGCCCGACGGGTTCGTCCTCCACAGCGCGGGCTGGCCCCAGCCCGACGGCGAATCCGGGGGCTCCTTCGTCTACAAGCTGGGCGGGAACCGCCTCGCGGTGGGCTACGTGGTTTCCCTCGACACGGCGGACCCCTTCGCCGACGCGCACCTCATGCTCCAGAAGTTCAAGACCCACCCCCGCATCAAGGCGATGCTGGAGGGGGGCCGGATGGTCCAGTACGGCGGGAAGGCCCTGGCCATCGGGGGATGGAACTCCATGCCCCGGCTGGCCTTCGACGGCGGCATGCTGGTGGGCGACGCCGCCCAGATGGTCAACGCCGGCCGCCTCAAGGGCATCCACCTGGGCATGAAGGGCGGCATCTGCGCGGCCGAGACCATCGCCGACGCCCTGGCCTCCGGCGACTTCTCCGAGGCCGCCCTCATGGGGTACGCGGAGGCTTTCCGGGCCTCCTGGGCGGGCTCGGAGCTTCGCGCGAGCCGCAACACCCACGCCATCCTCGCCCACGGGCCCACGCCCTGGGCCGTCGCGCGGCTCATGCTCGCGCAGGTCACCGGCGGCTGGGTGCCCGGGGACCCCCTGGGCCTGGCTCCCGACGCCTCCCGCACCGACACCGTGGAGCGGTTCTACGGCCGCAGGGGCCTGAAGCGCGACCAGGTGGACTGGGGCTTCCGTCCCGACGGGGCCCTCACCTTCTCCAAGCTCGACGACGTCTACGCCTCCGGCACGATGCACGACGAGCACCAGCCCTCCCACCTCAAGATCGTCAAGGGCGACCACGTGTGCGTCTCCTGCTGGGAGGAGAAGGGCAGCCCCTGCACCGTCTTCTGCCCGGCCCAGGTCTACGAGATGCACCCCGACGCCCAGGGCCGGGTGGCCAAGGTGGACATCGCGTTCTCCAACTGTGTCCACTGCAAGACCTGCGACATCAAGTGCCCCGAAGGCAACGTCGTCTGGACTCCGCCCGAGGGCGGCGGCGGCCCCAAGTACACGCTCTGCTGACCTTTTCCGGATCCGACATGATCGACACCCGACTGATGGACATCCTGTGCTGCCCCGCCGTGGACGGCGGCCGCCCCTGCCGCGGCGAACTCCGGGAGGCCCCAGGCGGTCTCCTCTGCGCGGACTGCGGGCGCCTCTACCCCGTCGAGGACGGCATCCCCGTGATGCTCCAGGACCGGGCCGTCCAGGGAGGCGCGAAGTGAGGCTGGACCGGGCGCACGCGGCGAGCCTCCTGGAGCGGCTCCAGGGCCGGAAGGTGGTGGTCCTGGGCGACGCCATGCTGGACGAGTACCTCTTCGGGGAGGTGAGCCGCATCTCGCCCGAGGCGCCGGTTCCCGTCGTGCACGTGGTCCGGGAGCGGGCCGTCCTCGGCGGCGCGGCGAACGTGGCCGCGAACCTGAAGGCGGTGGGCGCGGAGCCCGTGCTGGTGGGGACCCGGGGCGCCGACGAGGCCGGCCGCAGGCTGGCCGCCATCCTCGCGGGGCAGGGCATCTCCGGCGCGGCCCTCGTGGAGGACTCCGCGCGGCCCACGATCATCAAGACCCGCGTCATCGGGCAGCAGCAGCAGATGCTCCGCATCGACCGGGAGGAGACGGGACCCCTGGGCGCCCCCGCGGTGGACGCCCTCCTGGCGAGCCTGGCGGCGGCCCTGGACGGGGCCGGCGCCCTGATCGTCTCGGACTACGCCAAGGGCGCCGTCTGCGAGGCGGTCATGGCCCGGGTGCGGGACCTGTGCGCCGCCCGGGGGCTGCCGTGGATCGTCGATCCCAAACCCTCCCAGATCCATCTCTACCGGGGCGCCACCCTGATGACGCCCAACACCAAGGAGCTCTCCGAACTCTCCCGCCTCCCCGCCAAGTCGGACGCGGATGTCGCCGTCGCGGGCCGGTCCCTCATCGGAAGCCTGGGCCTGGAGGGCCTGCTGGTCACCCGGAGCGAGAAGGGGATGGCCCTCTTCACGCCCGAAGCCCTCCACCGGGAGCCCTGGCTCATCCCCACCGAGGCCCGCGAGGTCTTCGACGTGAGCGGCGCCGGGGACACGGTCATCGCGACCTTCTCCGCCGCGGTGGCCTCGGGCGCGGACTGGAAGGAGGCCGCCATGCTCGCCAACGCCGCGGCCGGCATCGTGGTCGCCAAGGTGGGCACGGCCACGGCCACCCCGGACGAGATCCTCCGGAGCTACCAGGAGCAGGAGGCCATCTGAGCCCCCCCCGGGTTCAGTTGGTGAGTTCCACGCTCAGGACGAAGGTGGTCCCCTTGGGGAGCCGCTCCAGGACCTGATGGAAGTTGAGGTCGAAGGTCTCGGAGGTGCCCGCGCCCACGGAGCCCACCTTCGTGCCGCCGGTGGCCACGCCCACGAGCCGGTCCTCGGCGTCGAAGACGGCCACGGCGAAGCCGGGGATCTTGTTCTTCGAGGAGGTGTTCGTCACCTTGACCTGGGCCCGGGTCCCGAAGTCGGCGCCCCGGAGGGGCCAGACGTTGGCCTCCCGCTTGTTGAAGAAGATGGATTCGATGCGCAGGCCGTCCACCTCGGCGCCCTGGATGGGGATCATGGCGTTCCAGGTGTAGGGGAGGCGGAAGCTGGCGAAGCCGAGGCCCTGCGCGGGCGCGGCCTGGGCCGCCGCGGGGGCGGGGGCGGCCTGGGGGGCCGGGACCGGGGCGGGGGTGGCGGGACGTTTCGCGGCGGCGTCCCGGGCCGGGGCCGGCGCCTCCGGCGCCTTGACCACTTCCGTGGGCGGCTCGGGTTCCTTGGGCGCGGCCTGATGGGCGAGGCCAAGGGCGAGGGGGAGGACCAGCGGGAGGATCATGCGTGTTCCCTTCAATTGCGTCCGAAAAGGCCGCCGAAGAGGCTCCGCTTGGGGGACGTCAGTTCGGGCGGGTGGACAGGGTCGCTGGACAGCCCGATCTCCTCCCGCCGGCGGCGCTCGAAGACGGGGCGGAGGGCGGGCACCTTGACGGCCTCGATCCAGTTGTCGCTGAACTGGCGGGCGACCATGTGGTAGGCCTGGATCCGGCCCTGCTCGACCATGCGGATCACCTGGTCGATGGTCTGGTTTTCCAGGGTTTCCTGCTCCAGCTGGACCTTCAGGTGATCGGCCGTGGGGGCCGGGGCGGCCGGTCGGGACACGGGCGGCGGTCCCAGGGGGGCGGGGGCCGGGGCGGCGAACTCGGGCAGGCGCGTGGGGGCGGAGCCGATGGCCGCCTGGATCTCGGCGGCGGAGAGCTTGAGGGTGGAGGCCGACGGGGGGGGCGGCGGCGCCAGGGGGGCCGGGGGCGGCGCCTGGACCCCGCCCAGGGTGGTCTCCAGGGCGCTGAGGGTGGCCTCGACGTCCATGGGGTTGCGGCTGCCCAGGAGGCGCCGCTCGGAGGGCGCGGCGGGGGCCGGGGCGTCGCCCATGAGCTTGGCGATGGCGTCCTTGGCGGAGGTGAAGCCGGAGGCGCCGGGGTCGGCGGGCTCGGGCGCCTCGGAGGCGGGCGGCAGGATGACCAGGGTCTTCTCCATGATCTCCTCGTCGGCGCCCTCCAGGTCGCCCAGGGTCAGGGAGGGCGGCGCGGCGTCGAAGGCCTCGAAGGGCGACTGCTCGAGATTGGCCGTCTGCAGGGAGGCCGGCATGGCGATCGGTTCCGGGGGCAGGACGGGCAGGTCGAGGGGGGCCTCCGGGACCGGAGGCGCCACGTGCAGGTCGGCCAGGGGCGCGTCGAAGGGCGCGTCCGCGGGCGCCAGGGCGGGCACGGCGAGGAGGCGCTCGACGGTTTCCGCGATGTCGAAGACGGTCCCGCAGCGGAAGCACTTGGCGCGGCGGATGCCCGCGCGGACGCGCCCGGGCCGGAGCGCGAAGCGGGTGGAGCAGCCTGGGCACCGGATGGTTTCTGTCACGGTCGACTCCGCAGAGGGGATTCTTTGTGGAAAAGGATATGCCCATTTCCGGGAATGTGCAGCCTCCGGTGGGGTCCCGGGGCGGGAGGCGGCGTACCCGGGTATCCTTTCAGGGGTGCCCGGAGGCGCCGGGAGGTTGCGTGGCAGGGCTGTTCATCACCATGGAAGGGATCGAAGGATCCGGAAAATCCACCCAGATCCGGCGCCTCGCGGCCCGGCTGACCAGGCTGGGGATCCCCGTTGAGGTCTCCAAGGAACCCGGGGGCACGCCCCTGTGCCGCGAGCTCCGGCAGCTCCTGCTCGAACCCCACCCCTCCGGCGAGACCTGGTGCGCGAAGTCCGAACTGCTGCTCTTCTACGCCGACCGCGCCCAGCACCTGGCCCAGAGCGTCCTGCCCGCCCTCGAGGAGGGCCGGATGGTCCTGCTGGACCGGTTCGACGACTCCACCCGCGCCTACCAGGGGGCGCAGGGGATCAGCGACGCCGTCCTGGACCGCATCGCCGACCTCGTCCTGGGCCGGGTGCGGCCCAACATGACCATCGTCCTGGACATGGACCCCGCCGCCTCCCTGGGGCGGGTGGAGGCGCGGAACTCGGCCGCCGGCGATTTCCGGGAGACCCGCTTCGACAACGAGCACCTGGCGTTCCACCAGCGGGTGCGGGCCCGGTTCCTGGCCATCGCCCAGAAGGAGCCCCACCGGGTCGTCGTCGTGCCCGCCCAGGATGGGCCGGACGCGGTGGAGGAGGCCATCTGGGCCCGGCTGACCCCGCTGCTGCGCACCGCGGGCCTTCCGGTGGAATGATGTTCGATCCGCTCACCATCGGCCACCGCCCGATCCGGGAGCGCCTCCTGGAGCGGATCCAGGCGGGCCGGATCGGGGGCTCCCTGCTCTTCGCGGGGCCCGACGGGATCGGCAAGCGCCGGGTGGCCCTGGAGCTCGCCCAGCGGGAGCTGTGCTTCCGCAGGACCGCCTGCGGCGACTGCGAGGGCTGCCGGATGTTCCGGGGCGAGATCCCCGTGGAGCTGCCCAACCTGCTGCGCATCGCCCCCGAGGGCAAGGCCGGCCTCATCCGCATCGGCGCCATCCGCGAGGACGACCTGGTGGAGGGCGGCGTGATCGCCTGGGCCCACCGGTCCCCGCCCCCGGGCTGCCACCGGTGGATCCTGGTGGAGGACGCGCACCGGCTCAACGGCGCCAGCGCGAACATGCTGCTGAAGACCCTGGAGGAGCCGCCCCCCTCCACCGTCTTCCTGCTGGTGACCCACCGGCCCGAGGCCATGCTCCAGACCATCCGCAGCCGGTGCGAGCGGATCCCCTTCAAGGCCCTGCCCGACGCGGAGGCGTGGACGGTGGCTGAACGGGAAGGCTGGGAGGCGGGAGACCGCGCCCGGTGGATCGCCCTGGCGGGCGGGACCCTGCGCTTCCTGGATCCGGAGGCCTTCGGGCGGGCCCAGGCCCGGCTCGAGGCCTGGATCGCCCTCGCCGGGGGCGCCGCCTTCGCCGAGGCCTGGGGCCCCCTCGGCCCCGACAAGGCCCTGGACGCCTCCCAGAACGAGCAGGTGGGCCAGGCCCTGGACATGCTGCTCGTGCTCCTGGCCGACGTGGCCCGGGCCCGGGAGGGCCGCCCCCTCCGGCTCGCGCCCTGGGAGGAGGCCATCCGCCGGCTCGCCGCCGGGGACCTGGACGTGGCCAGCGGCCAGGCCCGGGCCTTCGAGGCCCAGCGCGCCCTCGCCCGCAATCCCGCCGCCGACGCCCTGCTCCGCGAGGTCGCTCAGGCGATGTAGGTCCCGTCAGAGGTTGCGGGTCTCCTCGGCCAGGACGACGCACCCCTTGCCGCTGGTCTTGGCCCGGAGCAGGGCCCGGTCCGCCTTCTCCAGGAGGTGCTCGGCGCCGTCGGCGTCCGCGGGGAAGGAGGCCACGCCGATGCTGATGGAGACCTGGACGGCGTGCTTGCCCACCTGGATCGGGCTCCGGGCCAGGGCCCCGAGGAGGCGTTCGCCGATCTTGGCGGCCACCGGGGCGGTGGAGCCGGGGATGATGATGCAGAACTCGTCGCCGCCGTAGCGGTAGAGGCGGTCCAGGTTGCGGATGATGCCCTTGGCCTCCAGCGCGACGGTGGAGATCACGCGGCTCCCGGTGGGGTGGCCGAAGCGGCTGTTGAGTTCCTTCAGGTTGTCCACGTCCAGGAAGAGGAGGGCCACGGATTCGCCCCGCAGCGAGGCCTCGCGGATGGCCTGGGGGAGTTCGGCCTCCAGGCAGCGGCGGTTGTAGGCGACGGTGAGATCGTCCTTGTGGGAGAGGATGAGGCTCTGCTCCAGCCGCCAGGCCTTCACCAGCAGGTCGTCCACCTCCTGGACCCAGCCCTTGAAGGCGTCCGCGGGCCGCGCGGGGCTCACGAGGCGGAGGAGGCCCAGCTTCTCCGAGGGGACCAGGTACCAGGCCTCGCCGGCCTCGACCAGGGCCGCGGCCTCCTGGAGGGCGAGGGGGGCCTCGGGGAAGCCCTCGCCGCAGCGCTGGAAGAAGGCGTCGTCCTGGCGGATCCAGACCGCGCCGCCCCGGGCCCCGGCCCGGGCCGCGGCCCGGGCCAGGAGGGGCCGGAGGAGCTCTTCCAGGGTGGCCAGGTGGATCATCTGGCGGAGCCAGCCGTCGTTGCCGAAGTCCCGGTCCCGCAGGTCCTGGAGGGCCTCCCTCACCCGGCCGATGGGTCGGTCTTGGAGGAGGACCCACCCGTTGCGCCGGCTCAGGACGAGGCTCGTCTCCTCAGGCTCGGCCGTCTTCACCCACCACAGGATGCCGCTGCCGTAGGGGGGGATCCAACGCACGTCGGGGCGATCGGCCACGATCACGACCAGCCCGTCGCCCGGCCCGTCCTCGGGGGCCAGGTCCCAGGTGGCCAGGGCCTCCCTCAGGGCGGGTAGCCCGGGCGCGTCGTGGATCGGGAGGAGGGTCAGGGCCATGTCAGCTCAGGGCCGCCTCGAGGCGGGTGGAAAGTCGGTCCAGGTGGGAAAGGAGGGCGTCCAGCTGGGTCCGGACCTCCCGGCCGCTGCGCTCCGCGCGCACCCAGCGCTTGAGGAGGTTGAGGGCCTGGGGGTCCCGCACGCCCAGGGGCTTCGTGGTCTGGATCAGCCTGTGGGCGAGCCGGGTCCGCTCGGGGGTGTCGCCCCGGGCCTCGCGGAGGGAGACGCCCATGCGCTGGGCCTCCCGCGAGGTGTTGAGGTCGAGGCGGATGAGGGGCACCCGGGCGTTGATCCGGAGCAGGAACTGGTCCAGGAACCGCAGGATCTCGCCGAGGCCGTCGGCGGCCTCCTCCAGGGCGGGCTCGAGGTCGGGGGGATCGTCCAGGTTGCGCGCGAACTGGGAGGAGAGGCGCTCGAACTCGACCCGGTCGACGCTGCGGATGAGGAGGAATTCGGGGCTCCGCCGGAAGCCGGCCACCTGCGCCTGGGCCTGGGCCAGGGCCAGGGCGAGCCGGGGCCAGTTGCGGAGCTCCAGGTGCAGCCGGATCTGGGAGAGGGCGGGGTCCATGTACTGCCAGAGGCGGTGGAGGCGCTGGCGGAGCCGGTCCCCCTCCTCGGTGAGGGAGGGGGAGTCCGGGAAGAGCTTGGCCCGCAGCTCGGGGGAGAAGAGCCCCACCAGGTCCCCCATGAGCTGGCGCTGGTGGGAGAGGAGGAGGGCCCGGAGGTTGTCCAGGGTCGCGGCCAGCTGGTCCACGTCCTCGTGGGTGAGGGTCTGGAGGAGGAGGCCGCGGATCGTGGCCTGGTCCTGGAGGAGGCTGAGCACGGCCTGGCGCAGGAAGGCCCCCAGCAGCAGGGCCTCCTCGCTGCCGGCGGGAAGGCCGTCCGCGACCCGGGGGTGGAACACGCGCTCCGCCAGCCGGCCCAGCTCGGATTCGATGACATAGAAGGTGGGCACCGAGGCGTAGCGCTGGGGGATGGAGGCGTTGGCGGCCGGCTCCGCGCGCTCCACGAGGCTGAGGAGGGCCAGGTGGCTCACCAGGGCGCGGGCGACGATCCGGAAGGAGGGCGGGTGCCCCTCCCGCAGCTTCTTGAGGAGGGCCCGCACATCGGAGGGGAGGTTCCGCTCCAGGAGGCGCTCCTCCACCCGGGGGAGGCTCCAGCCCAGGTGGTTCCAGAGCCACTGCAGGCTGCCGCGGATCTGCTCCACGGCGGGCCAGTGGACCCCCCGGTCCAGGGGGCGGAAGAGGGTGATGCGCAGGCTCGCGATGACGTGCTGGATGAGGAGGAGGGGCTCGGCCCGCAGGCGGGTGGATTCGGGCAGGGCGCCGCCCAGGAGGGCCTCCAGGTTGCGGATCGCGGAGAGGGGGTTGCCCTGGCCCGTCTGCAGGGCCCGGTTCAGGGCCTTCATCTGGGTGTTGAGCCGGGCCACCAGGGCCTTGCCCGCCTCGTCCCTGGCCAGTTCGGCGAACAGGGCCCGGACGGGGTCCCGCTGCTCCATGAGGAAGGCGGTCCAGTGCTCCTTGAGCTGGTCGTCCTCGCCGGAGCCCAGGGAGGTGGCCATGGTGCGCAGGGAGGCCACGAGGTCGAGGAGGTTGACCACCCATTCGGGCTCGCGGTTCCGGTCCAGCATGTCCCGGTGGGCGGCCGCGGCCAGGTCGGCCAGCTCCGCCAGGCTGTGCTGGAGGACCAGGCCCATGGCGGACCGCACCTCGCCCAGCCTCCGTTCCGAGAACTGGTTGAGGAAGGTGAGGAAGAGCCCGAAGGCCCGCCGCAGCCGCGCCAGGTGGAGCGACTCGCCCACCTCGAGCTCCGCGCCCGGACCGGTCTCCAGCAGGGGGAGGACGTCGCCGGCCCCCATGTGGATTATCTCGTTCAATAACTGGAGATCCTGCCGCGAAAGTCCCTTTTCCCGGATGAGGAGCCGAGCCATATCAAGGCGCTGACCTGAGGACTGGGCGCTGGGCATGCCCCCAGGATAGCCGCTCGGGCGGATCACGCTATATCCCAAGCAGCTCTTTGTTAGGTGTAGACTGCACAACGACCCCCCTGGGAGGAACCATTGGCCAGCAAGCTGGGTGAAATGCTTGTCAAAGCGCAGCTGATCACGGAAGTTCAGCTCGACGACGCCATCAAGCTCCAGCGCCGGGAGGGCGGGAAGCTGGGAAGCATCGTCGTCAGGCTCGGCTTCTGCTCCGACCAGGACATCGTCAGCTTCCTGGGCATGCAGTACGGCGTGCCCGCGGCGGACCTGGACCAGTGGCCGCCCATCGAGGCCTCCGTCATCGCCCTGGTCCCCGCCGAGCTCGCCAACAAGCACAAGGTGCTGCCCCTCCAGCGCTCCGGCAACGTCCTCACCATGGCCATGTCCGATCCCACGGACATCTTCGCCATGGACGACGTGCGGTTCCACACGGGCTACAACATCGACCCGGTCGTCTCGTCCGAGCGGGGCCTGATCCGGGCCATCGAGAAGTACTACGGCGGCTCCAGCGGCCTGACCCTCCGCGACAAGGAGCCCGGCGTCCGGACCGAGCGCCGCACCGAGGCGAGGGACACCGATCCCCGCGCCGTCCCCGACGCGGGCCTGGAGTCCGAGGAGGCCACCCTCGACCTGCGCGACCTCGAAGACGAGATGAGCGAAGGGACGGAGTACGAGAGCCTCGACGAGGACGAGGAGGTCAACGTCGCGGCCCTGGGCAAGGCCAGCGAGGACGCGCCCGTCGTCCGGCTGGTTAATGTGGTGCTCATCGACGCCATCCGCAAGGGGGCCTCGGACATCCACATCGAGCCCTACGAGAAGAGCTACCGGATCCGGTTCCGCATCGACGGCCTCCTCCAGGAGGTCATGCGGCCCAACCTCAAGCTGAAGGACCCCGTCACCAGCCGCGTGAAGATCCTTGCCAAGCTGAACATCGCCGAGAAGCGCCTGCCCCAGGACGGCCGCATCAAGCTGCGGGTCCAGCTCGGCGGCAAGCAGAAGGTCATCGACTACCGGGTCAGCATCCTCCCCACCCTCTTCGGGGAGAAGATCGTGCTCCGGCTGCTGGACTCCGACAAGCTGATGCTGGACCTGACGAAGCTGGGCTTCGAGCCGGAGAGCCTCGTCCAGTGGGACCGCCAGATCAGCAAGCCCTACGGCATGGTGCTGGTCACGGGACCGACGGGTTCGGGCAAGACCAACACCCTCTACTCCTCCATCGCGAAGCTCAACACCTCGGACGTGAACATCATGACCGCCGAGGACCCCGTCGAGTTCAACTTCGCCGGGATCAACCAGGTCCAGATGAAGGAGCAGATCGGCCTCAACTTCGCCGCGGCCCTGAGGTCCTTCCTCCGGCAGGACCCCAACATCATCCTCGTGGGCGAGATCCGCGACTTCGAGACGGCCGAGATCGCCATCAAGGCCTCCCTCACCGGCCACCTGGTGCTCTCCACCCTCCACACCAACGACGCCCCCTCCACCATCAACCGCCTGATGAACATGGGCGTGGAGCCCTTCCTGGTGGCCACCAGCGTCAACATCATCTGCGCCCAGCGGCTCGTCCGGCGCATCTGCGCCAACTGCAAGCAGAACGATCCCCACCCCCTGCCGCCCGAGGCCCTGCTCAAGATCGGCTTCACGGAGGAGGAGGTCGCCCGCGGGATCGTGCTGAAGAAGGGGGCCGGCTGCGAGGTGTGCGGCGGCCGCGGCTACAAGGGCCGCGTCGGCCTCTACGAGGTGCTCGAGATGTCCGAGACCCTCAAGGACATGATCCTCACGGGCGCCAGCGCCATCGAGCTGCGCGAGCAGGCCGTGAAGGAGGGCATGATCACCCTCCGCCGCTCCGGGTGCCGCAAGGTCCTGGACGGGGTCACCACCATCGAGGAGATCGTGCGCGAGACGGTTCTCTAGTCTTCACCAGAGGCCTCCCCGCCCGGGCAGGCCTCCCCCACGCCGAACAGAACCCGGCACGGAAAGGAAGGCCCCATGGCCGAGCACAGCGCCAACTACGTTGTCCCGCTCCAGCAGCTCCTCAAGACCATGGTGGAGTACGGGGGAACCGACCTGCACATCACCACCGATTCCGCGCCCCAGGTGCGCATCGACGGGCGCATGGTCCCCCTCAAGCTCCCGCCCCTGGAGGCCGCCCAGACCCGCTGGCTCTGCTACGGCGTCATGACCGACCAGCAGAAGCACCGCCTCGAGGAGGACCTGGAGGTGGACTTCTCCTTCGGCCTGCAGGGGGTCAGCCGCTTCCGCGCCAACGTCTTCAACCAGAAGGGCGCCACGGCCGGCGTCTTCCGCGCCATCCCCGAGCAGATCCGGAGCTTCGAGGCCCTGGGCCTGCCCCCCATCGTCCAGTCCCTGTGCGACAAGCCCCGGGGCCTGGTGCTGGTGACGGGCGTGACCGGCTCGGGCAAGTCCACGACCCTGGCCGCCATGATCGACCGGGTCAACGAGATCGAGCCCCTCCACATCCTCACCATCGAGGACCCCGTCGAATACGTGCACCACCACAAGCGGAGCCTCGTCAACCAGCGCGAGATCCACGCCGACACCCACAGCTTCAAGAAGGCCCTTCGTTCGGCCCTGCGCCAGGACCCCGACGTCGTGCTCGTCGGCGAGTTGCGCGACCTGGAGACCATCGAGGCCGCCCTGACCATCGCCGAGACGGGCCACCTCACCTTCGGCACCCTGCACACCAGCTCCTGCGTGCAGACCATGAACCGCATCATCGACGTCTTCCCGGCCCACCAGCAGCCCCAGATCCGGGCCCAGCTCTCCCTGGTGCTGGAGGGCGTGCTCTGCCAGTCCCTGATCCCCAAGGCCTCGGGCAAGGGCCGGGTCCTGGCGCTGGAGGTGATGATCCCCAACCCGGCCATCCGGAACCTCATCCGCGAGGACAAGATCCACCAGGTCTACAGCTCCATGCAGACCGGGCAGCTGAAGTACGGGATGCAGACCTTCAACCAGAGCCTCTCCGAGCTCGTGCTGCGGGGGGAGATCGCCCAGGACATGGCCATGTCCTACTCCTCCAACCAGGACGAACTCCGCGAGCTGATCAACCGCGGCGTGGGCACCCAGAACATGGCGACCACGCCCCAGCCCCCCCGTTCCGGGCCCTCCGCCGTCCTGGGGGGCCGGAACCCCAATATTAAATACACCTAGCATGCTCGTCCCCGTGCTTCCCTTGGACGGTGATTGGGCCTATCCTGGACCCACTGAAGCGATCCCCTGACATTCGAGGTTCTAATGCCCGCATATGCTTGGAAAGGAAAGAACCGGCTGGGTGAGATCCAGGAAGGGGTCATCGTAGCCGATACCCGCGACGCCGCGGCCCAGACCCTCAAGCGGAACGGCATCCAGGTCGTCAGCGTCAAGGCGCAGGGGGCCGAGGGCGGCAAGGCCCTGGGCAAGGTGAAGGCCAAGGACCTGGCCATCTTCACCCGCCAGTTCAGCGTGATGATCGACGCGGGCCTCCCCCTGGTCCAGTGCCTGGAGATCCTGGGCGCGCAGCAGACGGACAAGGGGTTCCAGCGCATCATCGGCGCCGTCCGCAAGGACGTGGAGCAGGGCGCCACCCTGCAGACCGCCCTGAGCAAGCATCCCAAGGCCTTCAACGATCTCTACGTGAACATGGTGGGCGCCGGCGAAGCGGGCGGCATCCTGGACGTGATCCTCCAGCGCCTCTCGGGCTACATCGAGAAGGCCGTGAAGCTGACCTCCAAGGTCAAGGGGGCCATGACCTACCCCATCACGGTGATCATCATCGCCATCACCGTGGTGGCCATCATCATGGTGAAGGTCATCCCGGTGTTCTCGCAGATGTACGAGGGCATGGGCAGCAGCCTCCCCTTCCCGACCCTGGTGTGCATCGCCATCTCCAACGTGCTCATCAACTACTTCTGGGTGGTGGCCATCTTCCTGGTGCTGATCGTCATCGGCACCCGGCAGTACTACAAGACCCCCGCGGGCCGGCTGCAGCTCGACACGATCATCCTCATGATCCCGATCGTCGGCGAGCTCCTGCGCAAGGTGGCCGTCGCGCGCTTCTGCCGCACCCTGGGCACCCTGACCAGCTCCGGCGTGCCCATCCTCGAGGGCATGGACATCACGGCCCGCACCGCCGGCAACGTGGTCATCCAGAACGCCATCATGAAGTCCCGCGAGGCGGTGGAGCAGGGCCGCAACATCGCCGGCCCCCTGGCCGAGACCAAGGTCTTCCCGCCGATGGTCGTGCAGATGGTGGGCGTGGGCGAGGCCACGGGCGCCCTGGACGCCATGCTGGGCAAGGTGGCCGACTTCTACGAGGACGAGGTGGACAACGCCGTGGCGGCCATGACCGCCATGATGGAGCCCCTGATCATCTTCGTGCTGGGCGGCATCATCGGCTTCATCGTGATCGCCATGTATATGCCGATCTTCAACCTGGCCAACGTCATGGGCAAGGACTGACGGGTCCCGGACCCGGAACGGGGGGGGTGCCGCCGGCGCGGGGCACTCCCCCTTCGCTTGTCTCGAGCGGCAGGACGGGCCGGCTCAGGCCTCCCGGCCGCAGTCCGCGCAGATGCGCCGCTTCTGATAGGCGGCCATGGCCTGCCGGTCCTTGCGGCGGGCCCGGATCCAGGTGAGGAAAGTCGCCGAGCCCGCGGCCAGGAAGAACCCCATCATGGGCAGGGCGCGCGCCGGCGGGACGAAGCCCGGGCTGAGGGCGGCCAGGAAGAACAGGGTGATGCAGGCGGTGCCGTGGAAGACGGACCGCCGCAAGGGCGGCGCCAGGGCGGCCCGCTGGACGGGGTCGGCCTGGGGGTCCCGCACCTGGGCGGCGTATTGTTCGGCCACGGTGTGGAGGCGGACGCCTCCGCAGGAAGGGCAGGGGCTCGACATCAAGGCTCCGGATGACGCGTGAAGGCGAAGGCCTGGAACCCCTCGCCCGGCCAGGCCAGGGGATCGGGGCGGAAGAAGCTCACGGGGCCGGGCGCCGGGCCCAGGCCCTCGGGCCAGATGGCCGCGGGGGCCCAGCCGGGGATACCGGCCAGCCAGTCGCGGTGGTCCTGCCCCTCCTCCGAGAGCCAGGAGCAGACCGCGTAGATGAGGAGGCCCCCCGGTGCGAGCCGCTGGGTGGCGGCCTCCAGGAGGTCCCGCTGGACGGCCCGGAGGCGGGCCCGGTCGATGCCATCGCCGATCCAGGTGAGCTCGGGGTGTTTCTGGAGGGTGCCGGAGCCGGAACAGGGGGCGTCCAGGAGGATCAGGTCGAAGGCGGGGCCGCCGCTCCGGAGCCAGTCGGCCGCCTCGGCCACCACCACCTCGGCCGCCACCTTCCGGAGGGCCAGGTTCTCCTCCAGGCGCCGGGCCCGGGCGGGGTGGACCTCCAGGGCCGTGAGGGCGGCGCCGGGGAAGCGCCGGGCGAGGCCCGTCGTCTTGCCGCCGGGGGCCGCGCAGGCATCCAGGATCCGGGCGGGCTGGCGATCCCAGGCGAAGGCCAGCAGGGCCTGGGAGCTGAGGTCCTGCACCATGCCATGCCCCTCGGCCAGCCAGGTGCGCGGGAAGTCGGCGTCCGGGGGCAGGCGCAGGGCGCCGGGCAGCTCGGGGGCGGGCTCCAGGTCCATGGGCGCGTCGTCCAGGGCCACGAACCAGGGCCGCGGGGGCGTCTGGAGACGGCGCCACAGCGCGTCCTGGGCGTCCAGCCGGCCCCAGGGCCACAGGGCCGCCTTCAGGGCCCGCGCGACGAAGGGGGTCTGGTCCAGGGCGGCGGGGGCGGCGTCCAGGGCGGCGGCGAGGGCCGTCCGGTCCTTGGCGGCCCGGCGGAGCAGGGCGTTCACCAGGCCCTGGTGGGGCGGGAAGCCCAGGTCCCGGTGCCCGGCCAGGGCCACGGCCTCGTTCACGGCGGCGTGGACCGATACGCCCGGGAGCCAGGCCAGCTGGGCCAGGCCCAGGGCCAGGGCGATCTGGGTGCCCAGGGGCAGGCCCCGTTCCGGGCGCTGGAGCTGGGGGAGGACATGGGCCTGCAGGGTGCCCCAGCGCCGGAGGCAGAGGCCGAGGAGGGCGTTGGCCAGACCCGCGTCGCCCGGCGGCAGGTCGCGGTCCCAGGCCTCCGGCAGCCGCTCCCCCTCTCCGAAGACGGTCTGGAGGGCGCCGGCGACGGCGATTCGGCTGGGTGTCGGCATGAAGGCTCCCCTCCTCCCAGCCTCTCACATTCGGCGGAGGCCGGGGAGAAGCTACACTTGGGTCATGCAAGAACCCGCCGCCGCCGCCCGGGTCGTACGGGCCCTCACTTCCGATCGCCACATCCGCCTCTCCGCTCTGGACGCGAGCCCCCTCTGGGACGGCGTCCGCCGGGGGCACCCCCAGCTGGAGGCCGACGCCTGCGCCGTCCTCGTCCAGCACCTGGCGGGGACCCTGCTGCTCCAGGCCCGGACCTTCTTCTCCGAACGGCTCCAGATCCTGGTGCGCACCTCGGGCCGGGCCAAGGCCGTCGTGTCCGACGCCTGGCCCGAGGGGGACATCCGCGGCGTCCTCGACCCCGTCCCGGGGAAGGACGGCGCCTGGCTCGAGGGGCCCGGCCTGGTCCAGGTCATGCGCTCCACGGCGGGGGCCCAGCCCTACATGGGCAACCTGGAATGGGTGGAGGGCTCCCTCGCCAAGCAGTTCGAGGCCTACCTGCAGCAGTCCGAGCAGGTCCAGGCCAGCGTCGACCTCTGGTGCGACCCCGCCACGGGGGAGGCCGGGGGCCTGCTGGTCGAGCCCATGCCGGGTTGCCCTCCGGACCGGCTCCAGGCCCTCATCGACGCCCTGGACGGGCTGGAGGTGGTGCCCCTGTGGGAGCGGACGCCCGACTTCCTCTGCACCTGGATCAACCGGGGCCCCGGGTCCGAGGTCCTCGGGGCGACCGACGTGCGCTACCACTGCCGCTGCTCCCGGGAGAGCCTGCTGCAGGCCCTGGCCGGCTTCGGGGCGGAGCGCCTGGCGGACATGTTCAAGGAGGACCTCCCCGTGGACGTGCGCTGCGACTACTGCGGCGCCGAGTACCGGGTGGCCCGGGCCGATATCCCGGCCGGGGGGGACGCGTGAGCCGGGAGCGGGTCCAGATCATCGACCGTGGTCGTCCCCTAGGCGGTCCCCTCAGCGTCTGGGTCAACTTCCGGCTCGTGCCCCTCGTCGCCTCCATCCTCATCAAGACCTTGGCCTACACCCTCCGGATCGCCCGGGAGGGGTTCCAGCCGGTGGAGGACCTGGTCCGGGAGGGGGACCGGGTGGTCCTGTCCTTCTATCACCGCCGGCTCGTCATGATGCCGCAGGCCTATCCCTTCCGCCGCCGCACCCCCCTGGGCGAGCCCCGGGGCGTGGCCATCCTGTCCAGCGACAGCAAGGACGGGGAGCGGAGCGCCGCCACCTGGAAGTGGTTCGGCATCCACGCGGTCCGCGGAACGGCCGGGGACCGGGGCGCCCAGGCCCTCGTGAAGATGATCCGCGCCGTGAAGGAGGGCTGGGACCTGGGCATCACCGTGGACGGCCCCCGGGGCCCGCGCCAGCAGGTGAAGGGGGGCGTCCTGGCCGTCTCCCGCAAGACGGGCGCCTGGGTGATCCCCGTGTGCGTGGCCTACGAGCGGGCGTGGAAGCTCCGCACCTGGGACGAGATGCTGGTGCCCAAGCCCTTCAGCAAGGTGATCGTTCGCTACGGGGCCCCCTTCCAGGTCCCCGCCGACGGGGACGAGGAGCCCCACCGGGCCCGCCTGGAGCGGGAGCTGGACGCCTTCGAGACCTGGGCCGAGGCGCAGTCGTTTTAAATAATTAATATATGGCCGGACCCTTCGGCGCCTTCAGCTCGTCCGAATGACCGCAGAGTCTGTTCGGGCAGGGCGAACCCACCCGAGCGGGCGTGGACCTTCGCTGTCGCAGAATTAAAAAATAATTTATATTTTGTCATGCGCGCCGAGGCCCACCCCTCCCTCCCGTCCTCCCGCCCCCCCTGGGCCACCGAGGGCCGGAAGCTCGGCCGCTACCGCCTGGGGCCCAGCCTGGGGAAGGGGGGAATGGGGGAGGTCTTCCGGGCCTGGGACACCCTCCTGGACCGGGAGGTGGCCCTCAAGCTCCTGGGCGCCTCCCGGCCGGAGGCCCTGGTCCGGTTCATGCGGGAGGCCCAGCTCCAGGCCCGGGTGAACCACCCCAACGTCTGCCGGATCTTCGATGTGGAGGTGGCCGACGGGACCCCCTGCATCGCCATGCAGCTGGTGGCGGGGCCCACCCTGCGGGAGGCCGCCCCGGGCATCGGACGGGACGAGGCCTGCGAGATCCTGGCCGGGGTCGCCCAGGCCATGCACGCCGCCCACCGCCTCAAGCTGGTCCACCGGGACCTCAAGCCCTCCAACATCCTCCTGGAGCGGGGCCCCGCGGGGGCGTGGATCCCCTACGTGGCGGACTTCGGCCTTGCGAAGGACCTGGGGGAGGACCTGACGGCGGAAGGGGCCGTCGTGGGCACGCCCACCTTCATGGCCCCGGAGCAGCGCTGCGGGGACGGGGACCAGGTGGGACCCGCCACGGACATCTTCGCCCTGGGGGCCACCCTCTGCAGCGTCCTGGATCTGGAGCGGCCCCTGCCGGGGGGCGGCGGGGGCCTGGCGCCTCGGCCCGGCGAGCCCCGGGTGCCCCGGGACCTGAAGCGGATCCTCCGGCGGTGCCTGGAGGAGCGGCCCCAGGACCGCTACCCCACCGCGGCCGCCCTGGCCGAGGACCTGCGGCGCTTCCGGGACGGGGAGCCCCTCGCCGCGGACCGCGCCGGATGGGTCCGGGTCCTGCGGAAGGCCCTGCGGAACCATCGGGCCCCGGCGGCCGCCCTGGGGGCGGCCCTGGTCCTGGGCGGGGCCTTCGCGGCCTGGGCGGCCGTGCACCGTGCCGCCGAGAAGCGCCGCACCGTGCTGGCGCTGCGCTTCTCGGCGGAGGCCCGGGACCTGGAGGGGGCCATGGCGGCCGAACGCCTCCACCCGCCGCACGATCTGGCCCCCCTCCTGGACGAGATGACCGAGGGCCTGGACCGGATCCGGGCCGACATGGAGGCGCTGGGGCCGGAGGCCCGGGGGCCCGGAAACCTGGCCCTGGGGCGGGGCTACCTCAGCATGCGCTTCCTGGAGCCGGCCCTGGCCGCCCTGGAGGAGGCCTGGCGCTGCGGGTACCACACCCCCGACACGGCGTACGCCCTGGCCAAGGTCCATTGCGAGTCCTACATCCGCCTCAAGGACGAGGAGCAGCTGGGGGACATCCGGCCCGCGCCGGACCGCGCGGCCCACCATCTGGCGGAGGCGCGGCGCTTCCTCGCGCGCGCCCAGGGCGCCACCTGGGAGCCGCCGGAACTCTGCGCGATCATGCTCCAGATCTTCGAGGGGGACGGGGAGGGGGCCCTGGTGGCCGCCCGGGCCCTCCAGGCCGAGGATCCCGCCTTCTACCCGGCCTGGCTGGAGGAGGCCTATGCCTGGACGAGCCTGGGCTGCCAGCGCCTGGATGCGGGGGACGAACCGGGCGCCCTGGAGCGGTTCCACCAGGCGGAGACGGCGGCCCTCCACGCCCGCACCGTGGGCCGGAGCGACATCACCGGCTACCTGGCCTCCCTGGATTGGCGCCTCCATTGGCTGGCCAAGGCCCGGCTCCGCCCGGCGGAGTCCCTGCGGGTCTGGACCGAGGCGGAGGGCCTGGTGGAGACCGTCCTCGCCATGCGGGCCCGCTACCCCCGGGCCCTGAGCGCCATGGTGGCGGTCCGGATCGGGAAGGCGCAGGCCCTCTACCGCCTCGGAGGGGATTGGCGGCGGGAATTGGACCAGGCGGACGCCTTCCTGGACGCGGCCCGCCCCATCCCGGCGTACGCGTGGCTGCTTCCCGTCAAGCGGGCCCAGGTGGCCAGAACGAGGCGCGAGCTGACCTCCTGATGGGCTATCGTAGATAGTTTCGAGGAGCCGCATGCCGTCAGCCCCCCTTTCTGTCGTTTCCCTCTCCGGCGGGTTGGATTCCTGTGTGGCCGCCGCGGCCGCCCGGGCCGCCGGCTTCGATCTGGCCCTGCTCCACGCGGACTACGGCCAGCTCACGGAGGGGCGGGAGCGGGCGGCCTTCGAGGCCATCGCCGACGCCTACGGGGCACGTCGCCGTCTGGTCGTTCCCTTCGCGGGGCTCCGGGCCATCGGCGGCTCCGCCCTGACCGACGCCTCCATCCCCCTGCCCGAGGGCGACCTGGACCGGGCGGGCGTCCCCGTCAGCTACGTTCCCTTCCGCAACGCCCACCTGCTGGCCACGGCCGTGAGCTGGGCCGAGGTCCTGGGCGCGACCGCCGTCCACGTGGGCTTCGTGGAGGAGGATTCCAGCGGCTACCCCGACTGCCGCGAGGCCTTCCTGAAGGCCTTCGAGGCCGCCGCCAACCTGGGCACGCGGCCCGAGACGAACCTGGCCTTCCACGCCCCCCTCCTCCACCTCCGCAAGCGGGACATCGTGCGCCTGGGGGTGGAGCTGGGCGCGCCCCTGCACCTGACCTGGAGCTGCTACCAGGCCGAGGGCGAGGCCTGCGGCCGCTGCGACTCCTGCCTCCTGCGCCTGCGCGGGTTCAAGGAGGCCGGCGTGGCCGATCCCATTCCCTATGCCTTCATCCCCGCCGACCTGCGCCCCTGAGGAGCCCCCATGCCCGCCCGCCAGCCGACCCTGAAGACCCTTCCCAAGCGCAAGGTCACCGAACCGAGCACCACCCTGGACACCTTCAAGAGCCCGCGCCCCGGCCGCGCCTTCGAGGTGGTCTTCGAGACCGACGAGTTCACGTGCCTGTGCCCGATGACGGGCCAGCCCGACTTCGCGCGCCTGCGCATCACCTACGTGCCCGACCAGCTCTGCGTGGAGTCCAAGTCCCTCAAGCTGTACCTCTGGAGCTTCCGGGACCGCGGCGCCTTCCACGAGGCGGTCACCAACCAGATCCTGGACGACCTCGCCGCCGCCCTCGAGCCCCAGTGGCTGCAGGTGGAGGGGGACTTCCTCATCCGCGGCGGCATCCGGACCCTGGTCAAGGCGGAGTGCGGGAAGCGGCCATGAGCTTCCGCGGCGCCGTCCCTCCCCTCCTCCTGATCCTCGCGGCGACCGCGGGGAACCTGGGCTGCGACACCGAGGCGCGGCGCCAGAAGCGGGCCGAGGAGGCCCGGGCCCGGCAGGCCTGGGAGGACGCCCAGCGCCGGGAGGCGGAGACGGCCCCGCCCACGCCCGAGGTGCTGGAGCAGGTGAGGACGGCCGCCGGCGACTTCATCGGCGAGCACCACCCCGAGCTCCTCGTGGAGGGCCAGACCCTCACGCCCCTCACGCCCAACCTCTTCCTGGTCGGCGTGTCCGTGAAGGACCTGCTGAAGGGCAACACCTACGTGGCCCAGCTCACCGCCGAGCGCCTGCGGGACGGCGAGTGGGACGGGGAGTTCAAGGAGAACGGCCGCCTCCTCTGGGTGATCGACTACGCCTCCGAGGCGCGCATGAAGGAGCTCGCCCTGCGCCACGGCTTCCAGGGCGAGGTCGAGCGCATCCGCTACGAGGACCCGGAGCGGCGCCACCTGGCCAGCTGGGGCCACCGCACCTGGCTCGACGACTACCTCCTGTGGCACCTGCTCTTCCACCGGCCGGTGTCGTACGGCTGGCGCGGGGGCGCCTTCTCGCCCCTGGCCCCCGGGTTCCGGGCCAGCGATCCCGGCCGCCCCGTCACCGAGCAGGACGCGGCGCGCTTCCGCGGGGCCGCCGCCCCCACCGGCGGGCGGTCCATGGTCTTCCTGGGAGGCTCCGCGTGGCGGCCGCCCACGGTGGGAAGCGTCCAGGGCCTGCCGGGCCAGGCCTTCGTCGCGGGGCCCCGGGGCTCCATCTCCGGCAAGGCCCCCATCGGCGCCGTGGGCCGGGGCGGCTTCGGCCACGCGGGCCACGTGTCCGGGACGGGAGGCTGACATGGAACGGCGCGCGGTCCGGCCGAGAGCCGGCTGGCAGGAGATCGTGGAAGGGCAGGGCTTCACCTGGCACACCCACGAGGACGGCGCCCCCTACTGGCGGGAGGACGCCTGCTACACCTTCACCGCCGCGGAGGTCGGCCGGATCGAGGCGGCCGCCGCGGCCCTGCAGGCCATGTGCCTGGAGGCCGTCCAGCACGTCCTCGACCGGGGCCGGTTCGCCGCGTACGGCATCCCGGACTGGATGGTCCCCGCCCTGCGCGAGAGCTGGGAGCGGGATGAGGTCGGCCTCTACGGGCGGTTCGACCTGGCCTACGACGGGCGCGGGTACCCCAAGCTCCTGGAGTACAACGCCGACACCCCGACCTCCCTGGTGGAGGCGGCCGTGGTCCAGTGGTACTGGCTGGAGGACCGCTTCCCCGGCCTGGACCAGTTCAATTCCCTCCACGAGCGCCTCGTCGCGGCCTGGAAGCGGGCCCAGGACCTCCTGCCCGCGGGCACGGTGTACTTCCTCCACCAGGACACGGAGGAGGACCAGCAGACCACGGCCTACCTCCGGGACACGGCGGACCAGGCGGGGCTCTCCACCGCCCAGATGCTCATCGAGGACCTGGGCTGGGACGCGGCCCGCAACGGCTTCGTGGACCTGGACGGGCGCCCCGTGCGCGCCGCCTTCAAGCTCTACCCCTGGGAGTTCATGGTCCGCGACGGGTTCGGCCCGCACCTGGCCCGCCAGCCCCGGCCCTGCACCTTCCTGGAGCCGGCCTGGAAGATGCTCCTGTCCAACAAGGCGCTCCTGGCCATCCTCTGGGAGCTGTTCCCCGACAGCCCCTACCTGCTGCCGGCCTACCTGGACGGGCCCCGGGACCTGGCCGCCTACGTGCGCAAGCCCATCCTGGCCCGGGAGGGGGCCAACGTGGAGATCCACGCGCCGGGCCGGGAGGTGCGGGGCAAGGCCATGGATTGCTACGGCGCCGAGGGCCACGTGTACCAGGGCTTCGCGGAGATCCCCGCCTTCGACGGCTTCCGCCCCGTCCTGGGCGCCTGGATCGTGGACGGGGAACCGGCGGGCATGGGCATCCGGGAGTGCGCGGGCCTGATCACCGACAACGGCAGTTCCTTCGCGCCCCACCTCATCGAGGGCTGAGGTGCGCGCGCTGGTGGCCCTGGGCTCCAACCTCGGCGACCGCCGGGCCCACCTGGAGGCGGGCCTGGCCGCCCTGGCGTCCCTGGGCGCCGTGACCCCCTCGCCCCTGTGGACCGAGACGCCGGACGAATCGGGCCGGGGGCCGGACTACCTGAACACCGTCGCCCTGGTGGACACGGCCCTGGACCCGCCCGCCCTCCTGGAGGCCCTGCTGCGGGCCGAACTGCGCCTGGGCCGGGATCGCGTCCAGGCCGGCCGGAACATCCCCCGGACCCTGGACCTGGACCTGATCCTGGCCGGGGACGCGCGGGGGACCTGGCGCTGGCCCGCGCCCCCGGACCTGGCGGCCCTGGGGCCCGAACTGGCCCTGGTCCTGCCCCACCCCCGCGCCGCGGGCCGCCCCTTCGTGGTGGAGCCGGCCCGGGCGCTGGGGATCGGGCCGGAGGCCCTCAGTAGCGCTTCTCCACGACCCCCCAGTCGATGAGGGGGCGCACCGCGTCCACGTACTTGGCGCGGGCGGTGGCGCCGTAGTCCTTCACGTAGGCGTGCTCCCACACGTCCACCACGAGCAGGGGGACGGTGCCCACGGCCACCTGGTTCTCGTGATCCTGGATCCAGGCGTTCATGAGCCGGCCGGTGGCGGGGTCCTTGACGAGGGCCCCCCAGCCGATGCCCGGCATGACGCAGGTGGCCTTGAATGCGGCCCACCAGGCGTCGAAGGAGCCCCAGGTGGCCCGGATGGCCTTCTGGAGGGGATGGTCCGCGCCCGGGGCGCCGGCCTTGTCGCGGAGGGCCTCGAAGTACAGCTCGTGCAGGCGCATGCCGCTGAACTCGAAGCCCAGGCGCCGGCGCAGCTCCTGGACCATGGGCGTGGCCTTGCCCTCGGTCTCCGCCGCCAGGACGTCCTTCACGAGGGCGCTGGTGCGGCCCACGTAGCCCTTGTAGAGGGCCAGGTGCTCCGCCAGCAGGTCCTTGGAGAGGCCGGGCAGGCCGGCTTCGAAGGCGAAGGGGCGAGGGGTGTAGCCGGGCTGGGGCGTGGGCGCCGGGGCCGGGGCGGCCTCCCCGGCCTCCAGGTGTCCCGCAAGGCCGAGCCCCAGGGTCCCCGCGGCGAGGGTGCCCAGCAAGTGTCGACGGTCCATGGTTCCTCCGGATGGCAGGAGGTCACTGTAAATCCGACCGCCGGAGTTGCCTAATGGTTTTTTCAAAGGCGCCGCCAGGCGGGCCATGGGCTTTTTGATGACTGACGGGTCGTGAATGGGCCCTCAGCCCTTCACCATCTGCCACCCCAGCCGGAGGATGAGGGCGCCGACGACGGCGATGAAGACGCCGCGTACCAGGCCGCTGCCCTTGCTCAGGGCGGTGCGGGCGCCGAGGTAGCCGCCCACGCCGTTGCCCACGGCCATGGCCAGGGCCACGGCGGGGATCCAGCTGCCCCGGGACACGAAGAGCACGAGGCTGGCGAAGTTGGAGGCCCAGTTCACGGCCTTGGCCAGGGCCGAGGACCGGAGGAAGTCGTACCCCAGCACCGTGACGAAGAGGAAGATGAGGATGGAGCCCGTGCCCGGCCCGAAGAACCCGTCGTAGGCCCCGATGGCGAAGCTGATGGCCAGGGCGTAGGCCCTCAGGTGGCCGGGGGCGTGCTTGGGCGCGTGGAGGCGGCCCATGTCCGGCTTGAAGAGGGTGAAGGCGAGCATGGCCACCATGAGGACGACCATGACGGGCCGGAAGAAGGGTTCGGCCCGGCCCTGCACGAGGTAGGCCAGGGCCACCCCCAGGCTGGCGCCGGCCCCCGACGCGAGGACGGGGCCCACCAGGTCGCGCCAGTGCAGGACGCGGGCCCGCACGAACTGGCCCGCGGCCATCGTGGTGCCCGTGCAGGCCACCACCTTGTTGGTGCCGAGGATCGTCGTGACCGGGGTGCCCGCGGGCAGGCCCAGCATCAGGGCCGGGATGGTGATGAGGCCGCCCCCGCCCACGATCGCGTCCACGAAGCCGGCCAGGAGCGCCGCCAGGACCAGCAGCGCGAGGGGGAGGGGATGGACCGTCATCCAGGGCCTAGACGTGCATGATCTCGGCGTCCTTGTGCTTGACGATGTCGTCGACCTCGCGGATGGACTCGTCGGTGGCCTTCTGGATCTGGTCCAGGGCCTTCTTGGCGGCGTCCTCGGAGAGGGGGGCGGTCTTGTCCTTCTCCAGCTTCTTCACGTCCTCGTTGGCGTCGCGGCGGACGTTGCGGATGGCGGTCTTGATCTCCTCGCCCATGCGGTTCACCACCTTGGTCAGGTCGCGGCGGCGCTCCTCGGTGAGGGGCGGGATCGGCAGGCGGATGACGACGCCGTCGTTGGCGGGGTTCAGGCCCAGCTCGGACTTGAGGATGGCGTGCTCGATGGCCTTGATGGCGCTCTTGTCGAAGGGGGTGATGACGAGCATGGCGGGCTCGGGGACGCTCACGCCGGCGATCTGGTTCAGGGGCATGTTGGCGCCGTAGTACTCCACCTGGATGGTGTCGAGGATGCCGGCGTTGGCGCGGCCGGTGCGGACCGTGGCCATCTCCTTCTTCAGGGTGTCCAGGGAGGACTTCATCTTCTTCTTGGCATCGGCCAGGATCGTCTCGACATTTGCCGTCATGGGGAGCTCCGTTTCGTTCCGTTCTCTTTTTTCTAGCGGGTATTGGGGGAAAACGCCAGTGCCGCGTCCGCGCCCTTCGGATGATTCAGGCCGCTTTGCGGACGCCGCTAGCCCAGGCAGGTGGAGCAGCGCGCCCCCTCCTGCAGGCCCCGGATGGCGTCCGGCACCCGGGAGAGGTCGGGGACCTCCAGGAACTCGGCCTCCGGATCCAGGTCCTCGGGGCGGGGGCGGCCCTCCCGGTTGACCCAGATGGCCGTCCAGCCGGCTTGCAGGGCCCCGGTCACATCGTCCCGCCAGCTGTCGCCCACCATGGCGATCTCGCCGGGGAAGAGGCCGAGGCGGCGCTGCATGTCCTCGAAGGCCCCCGGCTCGGGCTTCAGGTGGCCGGTCAGCGCGGACAGGCACCGGGTGGGGATGGCCCGCGCCAGGCCCAGGCGGTCCAGGAAGGCCATGTCGAAACTCTGGGTGTTGGAGAGCAGGCCCACCCGGGCCACCTTGCGGGTGGCGGCCACCGCCGCCTCCGCCTCCGGGAACCAGGCGGCGTCGTCCGCGGCGGTCTGGAACACGTCGGCCATGGCCAGGATCTGCTCCCCGGTGAGGCCGAGCCGGTCCATCCAGCCGGCGATGAAGGTGCGGGCGTCCGGGTGGGGGCGGTCCATGGCCTCCTGCCGGAACTCCGGGTAGCGCTCCCGCTGGTCCTCCGTGAGGAGGCGCTGCAGGTGGCGGAAGGGGTCTCCGTGCCGGCTGTGGACCAGCGTGTTCCAGAGGTCGAACACCACGGCACGGATCATCAGCGTCCTCCGAAGTCCCGCGTGGTCCGGACCGGCAGCTGGAGGGGGAAACCGAAGGCGTCCACCTTGAGCTGGCCGTCCAGATGCCAGGCGCCACTGCCGCCGGAGGTCACCGCCTGGATGGCCGTCCAGTTGTCGCGCAGGTCCTGATAGGTGAAGGAGAGTTCCGTTTCCATGCGGGCCGTGCCGCCGGCGGGGAGCTCCAGGGGCCGGGCCAGCTCCAGGCGCCCCAGGGGACGCCTGGCTTCCCGGAAGGTGAGGCCCAGGTCGCCGCCGAAGCCGAGGACCCGGAAGGGAACCTGGGAGGGGTTCTCCACCTCCAGGACGAGCCGGAACACGATCCGGGAGCGGTCCAGGGGCAGGGCCACGCGCAGGTCGGGCTCGACCCGGGCCAGCCGGAAGCGGAGGCTGCGTGCGGCCGCCTGATACTCCTGGATGGGAGAACAGGCCACCGCCGCGGCCAGGACCGGGACCACCCGCCAGGCCCGGGCGGCCATCAGGCGCCCCGGTAGATGACGCAGTTGTCGGCGGTCTCGAACACCTCGACCTGGCAGAGCTCGGGGAGGGCGGGCTTGAGCTGCTCCCAGATCCACACGGAGATGTTCTCGGCCGTGGACAGGGGGATGAGGTCGTTGAGGAAGTGGTGGTCCAGGCGCTGGATCACCTTCTCCACGACCACCTTGGAGAGGTCGTCGAAGTCGATGATCATGCCGGTCTCGGGATGCACCGGGCCTTCCAGGGAGACGAACAGCTTGTACGAGTGCCCATGGAGGTTCTTGCACTTGCCGGGGTGGTTGTGGATGAAGTGGGCGGCCTCGAAGCCGTATTCCTTGCGAAGAATCATGAA
Source organism: Mesoterricola sediminis (assembly GCF_030295425.1). NCBI lineage: Bacteria > Pseudomonadati > Acidobacteriota > Holophagae > Holophagales > Holophagaceae > Mesoterricola > Mesoterricola sediminis. The sequence goes on from NZ_AP027081.1 coordinate 424,038, forward strand.
TGGAGCCTCATACCCCGTCGGGGGGTCCCATTATCCCACAGGGCCGGCCTGGACGCCGGGGATCCGGATGCGGACCCGGGTGCCCTCCCCCGGGCGGGAGTCCATGGCCACCGTTCCGCCCAGCATCCCGGTCAGGCGCCGCACCAGGGCCAGGCCCAGGCCGGTCCCGCCGTACTTGCGGGTGGTCCCCGAGTCGGCCTGGACGAACTCCTGGAAGACCTTGGCCTGCTCCTCGGAGGTCATGCCGATGCCGGTGTCCTCCACCTCCACCAGGAGGCCGTCGCCGTCCCGGCGGGCCCGGAGGGTCACGCGGCCGTTCTCCGTGAACTTGGCGGCGTTGCCCACCAGGTTGCCCAGGATCTGGAGGAGGCGGACGGGATCGGTGTGGATGCGCTCCGGGGCCCCCTCCAGGTCCAGGACGAAGGTGTTGCCCTGGCGCTCCACCACGGGCCGGAAGGTTCCGTCCAGGCGCTCGATGAAGGCCCCGAAGGGGATGTCCTCGGGCTCGACGCGCATGTGCCCGGCCTCGATCTTGGAGATGTCGAGGATGTCGTCGATGAGGGCCAGGAGGGCCCCGCCGGCCTGGGCGATCTTGAGGGCGTCCTCCAGCGTGGAGGCCAGGCCCCGGTCCCGGGCCTCCTCCTGCAGGAGCTCGGCGTAGAGCAGGATGGCGTTGAGGGGCGTCCGGAGCTCGTGGCTCATGTTGGCCAGGAAGGCGCTCTTGGCCCGGGAGGCCTCCTGGAGGGCGGCTGTCTGGCGGGCCACTTCCTCCTGGAGCTGCCGGTTGCGGGCCTGGAGGGCCAGGCTGCGGAGGCGCACGGCCAAAGCCACCGCCGCCCCCGCCAAGAGCAGGCCGGCGGCCCGGGCCCAGGGGGTCTCCCACCAGGCGGGGAGCACCCGGAAGGCCACGCTGAGGGTCGGGCCGGTCTCCCCGTCCAGGATGACCCCCCGCATGTCCAGCCGGTATCGCCCCGCCTGGAGCCCCGCGTAGCGCAGGCGGGGTTCCTCCAGGCGGACCCAGTCCGGGTCGACGCCCTGGAGGCGGGCCTCGAAGACCAGCCGGCCCGGGGCCTGGTAGGCGGGCACGAGGAACTGGAGCTCCAGTTCGTTCTGCTTCCGGGGCAGACGCGGGGCGGGACCGACGGGATCCAGCTCCAGGCGGCCGGCTCGGGCCCAGAGGATCAGGGGGCGCTGGAGGGAGGAGGGGCGCTCAAGTGTCCGAGCGAAGCCGTGGCGGTAGAGGGCCAGGCCGGCGGTGGTGCCCAGCCAGACCTGGTCCCCTTCCGTGAGAATGGCCGCCTCGTTGCACTCCGGGCGGGTGATGCGGTCCTCGGAGCCCACCATCCGGAAGGGCGGGTTGGCGCCCTCCTCGTACAGCCCCACGCCCAGGTTGGAGCCCACCCACACCCGCCCCTCCCGGTCCACGGCGAGGCTGAACAAGGTCACGTAGGACAGGTCGGCGCCGTCCGGACCCTGGATGGGCACGGCGCCCACGGGGGTCACCCGGTCCGGGCCCAGGCGGTGCAGCGTGAGGACGGGCCGGTTCCGGTAGCTGACGGCCATGCGTCCGTTGGGTCCGAAGGCCACGGCCCCGGGGCCCTCGGGCAGCAGGCCCGGCACCGCCTCCCAGCGGCCGCGGCGGAAGAGGCTCAGGGTGCCGTCGTGGAGGAGGGCGATGCCGCCCCCCGGCACGGGGCAGAGGCCCTGCACCTCGCCCGGGACCTTGCCGTCCACGGTGACCGGGGTCCAGGTCCAGCCCTGCCCGCGCCGGGTGCCGCGCACGAGGCCGCCCCCTTCCCGGTCCGCGACCCAGGGGGTGCCCTCGCTGTCCACGGTGAGGGCCCCGGTGACGCGGGCGCGGGGCAGGGGGTCCACCCGGTGGGTGCGGACGCGCAGGGTGGCGGGGTCCACCTCGAAGACACTGCCCCCGGGGCTGCCGGAGGCCCACAGCTGTCCGTCCGGCGCCAGGGCCAGGGTCAGGATCCGCCCCGGGAGGAGGGTCTGGAACCCGCCCGGGACGGACCGGCAGAGCCCCTTGTCCGTGGCGGCCCACAGGGTGCCCGTCCGGTCGCGGGCCAGCATCCAGGTGAGCGATGCGGGCAGCCCGTCCCGGGTGTCCCGGAAGACCCAGGCGCCCCGGCCCAGGGTGCGCAGGATCCCGTGGTCGGAGCGGATCCAGATCCCGCCCTCCCGGTCCACCAGGCCGCCCTTGGCGTCCTCGGAGGGTTCCCCCCGGCGCTCCCGCCGGGAGCCCTGCACCCGCCACAGGCCGTCCGCGTCGTCGAACCAGACCCAGCCCGCCGCGTCCCGGTCCAGGCCGGAGTTGAAGCCGAAGCCGCCGGTCATGGCCGCCCGCTCCCGCACCCAGGCGCCGCCCCGGGGGCGGTGCCACATGGCGCTGCTCGTGCGCAGCCAGAGCCCGTCCTCGCCGTCCCGGGCCACCTTCAGGAGCACCTCGCTGCTTCCCACGGGGGGCAGGGCCAGGGGGCGCCAGCCGCCGGGGGTCCACGCCTGGAGGGTCCGGGCCGACAGGACGAGGGTGTCCGTGCGGGCCCCGTCCACATAGAGCTGGGTGGGCCGCTCCCCGCCCGGGAGGGGCGGGGCCGGCTCGAACCGCAGGGCGCCGTGCTCCACGTAGAGGTTCGCGGCGCCCAGCAGCCAGAGGTGGCCGCCGCCGTCGCGGCCCACGGCGCGGAAGGCCTGCCGCGGTAGGCCATGGGCCGCGCCCAGGAGGACCGTCCGCCGGTCCCGGATGAGGCAGGCGCCCGCCTCCGTGGCCACCCAGAGGGAGCCGTCCGGGTCCGCCGCCAGGGCCGTGACGAGGGTGGAGGGCAGGGGGCCCTGGTACGACACGAACCGCCGGCCCTCGAAAATGGCCAGCCCCGCCTCCGTCCCGGCCCAGATGAGCCCCTCCTTGTCCTGGGCCAGGGCCCGCACCACCTCGCTGGTCAGCCCCTCGTCGTTGCCGTAGCGCCGGACGGGCCAGTGCCCCGCCCCCTGGGCCGGCAACGGCCATGCCGTCAGGGCCAGGAACAGGGGAAGGATGGTCCGACGGAGGGATCGCACGATCAGGAGCCGAGTGATGAATGATTGAAAGGTTGTCCCATGGTAGGGCCCCGCCCATGGGAATGCCAGCCGCCTTCGCCTGGTGCGCCCAACAGGACTCGAACCTGTGGCCTACGGCTTAGAAGGCATGATAATAACCAATAAAAACAATAATTAGGGTCAATTTGGGTGACGTTGGGGTTTCGGTTTTTTTGATTTGACCGGGGTGGTGGAGGCCCGATCTGAGAGACCCATCATGGATTCAAGACGATCACCGGAACTCCAAAGGGCATCGCTGGCGCTCGATAGAGTCCCAGGGAGTGGTGTAAGAGCCGGGTAGGCAGACAGATGGCCACCGTCCTCCGTATGTTTGTTTTTGCGGAAACAACATAGGAGCGGAGAACGATGGCCAGAGAAAGTGTGGAGGGTCTTGGGGCCCTGGGCAAGGCTTTGGAGGAAGGCAGCGGGGATTTCCTGCGCCAGCTCGTGATGATGACCCTGGAACGGATCATGGCAAGCGACGTCACCGCTCTCTGCCAGGCGGAGGCCGGGGAACGTTCGCCCTTGCGCGAGAATCAACGGAACGGGTACCGGGACCGGGCCTGGGAAACCCGCCTGGGGACGATGCCGCTGCGGATTCCGAAGCTTCGTCAGGGAAGCTACATGCCAGACTTTCTGGAGCCGCGCAGAAGCTGGGAAAGGGCCTTCCTGAGCGTGGTCTCGGAAGCCTACGTGCTCGGGATCTCCACCCGCAAGGTGGAGCACCTGGTCGAGGCCATGGGGGCCAAGGGGATGTCGAAAAGCGAAGTCTCCAGGCTGGCCAAGGACCTGGATACCGAGGTGACGGCGTTTCGTGAAAGGCCCCTGGAGGGCCCCTACCGCTACATCTGGCTGGACGCCATGTATCCGAAGGTTAGGGAAGGTCAGCGGGTGGTGGGCCTGGCAGTGCTCGTGGCCATTGGCGTGAACCAGCAGGGATACCGGGAGGTGCTGGGCCTGGAAGTTGCTGATGGCGAGATGGAATCGGCGTGGAGCGGCTTCCTGGAGGGCCTGGTCAAGCGCGGGCTGAAGGGCGTCGAGCTGGTGGTTTCGGACGCCCACACTGGGCTGAAGGCGGCGGTGCGGCGGGTCCTGAACGGTGTCTCCTGGCAGCGGTGCCGGGTTCATTTCATGCGGAATGCAGCGACGCGGTTGCCCAAGGCGGCGCAGGAGGAGCTTCTGGACCGCCTGAAGCAGGCCTTCCAGGCGCCCTGCAAGGAGGATGCGCAGCGGTTGTTCGCAGCCCTGGCCCTGGATACCCAGCGCAAGCACCCCGGCTTCTCGGCCCTGCTGGACGAGGCGGTGGAGGACGTCCTGGTCTACATGGATTTCCCCAAAGCCCACTGGCGAAAGATCCACTCGACCAACGTGCTGGAACGGGAGAACCGTGAGCTTCGCCGGCGATCCGACGTGGTGGGCATCTTTCCGAACCGGGCCGCAGTGCTGCGCCTTCTGGGCTCGTTGCTCGCGGACCAGCATGCTGAGTGGGTTTCTGCCCGGTTCCCTTACTTGAAGGTGAAGGCGTGATGGCCCTGGGGCGAGGTCGCGACCCACCCGGCCGGGGCGGTGCGCGGGCATGGAAAGGCTGATGGATTGCCCGCTGGATTTCGCTGCGCGAAACGGGCCTCCGGCCCGCCCTCCGGGTCCACAGGCAACGCCCCTGCGGGGCGCCCTTCGGGTCCACAACCTTCCAACACCCGCGGGCTTCGCCTGGAAAACGCTGGCGCGTTTTCCACACCGCCCCGGCCAAAGGTCCATCAGCAGCAGCATTTCATTGAAATCGGATCATACGGGTACGGCGGCGCTTCGCTGGCCGCTCTTGCTACACCACTTGACGGGACTCGGGCTGGCGCTCTCGGTGATCCATTGTGCCGACCGTATTGCGGCTAATGGTCGGTCGCCACGAAGGTCAGGCGAACAACGTTGTCCTTGCGCAACACAAGCCAATCATGGGCAATGCCAGAAGCCACAAGGTCTTGGACGGCTCGTCTCTTGAGATTTTCGCCGGACAATTCTCCCACCTTGATCAGTTGGTCTCCGACCTGGCAGCCGGCCTTCTCCATCCTTCCCCCTGCTTTCACGTGGGCAATATAAAGTTTCTGCCCCGCCTCATCCCTGCGCCATGCAAGGGGGAGCCGACGATGCGCCGCCTTGTCGAAAGGTAAGTAGCCTTCTTCGTCAAGAGTCAGCTTCATCCGTGGATTCCCCTTGGAGAAATCGAACCAGACAGGATTGCAACTCCACACAGACGAACCAATCAGTGCATCACCATCATTTTGTTCAAATGTTACCGGTGCGTTTTGCCATTGATAATTACCCCACATGATCTGATCTATAATTATTTCGGTTCCTTGGTTTGATCCACCGAAGTATGTGCCTGAGCTTATGGTTTTTTGTCCCTTTAAATTGGGTTTGTATTTTTGCGGGAAACTCATGCCACCCAGAAAGCCTGTGTCCACTGCAGCCATGACCTCCCTCCCAAAAAGGTTCAGGATTGCATAAGGGATACCGTCCTTTCCAAATTTTAGAGGGACTTCCTTCATGCCCAGGCATGGCTCGGTTTGCCAAGCAATATTTCGCATTTTTAGGTCTAGCAAAATTTGCGTGTCCTCCAAAAAGCTCATTCCAAGGATCCCATCGACAGGCTTATCTTGGAATGCTCCAAGCGTTGTCCTTATGTCGTGAATGGTTGCCTTGACGTTCTCACGAACGAGCCCGTCAATAACCATGCGCTTAATTAGGATTGGCGTAGTATTTTGTGAGAGTTCAGATGCGTCTACAACTTTGACGGGTGAGTTACTGCCTAAACGATAAAACTGATTGGATATACGTGAATCTAAAACCGACAAGCTGGCTCCAGTGTCAATACCTGAGTCCGTGCAATCCGCCTGCGGCGAATCTCCGGAAACCCAATATCCATGAGGGTTTGGTACCATTGTAGTCGGGTGATCGGTGTCACCCAACGGGTGACCCGAATGGAAATCAAGTTCATCAAGTCTGAGAAGATGGAACTGGTTGGAGGCGCAGGGCTTGCCTTGGTGGGCCAGATCCTGAACCGGTGCACGACCCTGGGCAAGGATCTCACCCGGCAGTTCCCCAAGCGGACCGGAGCCGTGCCGACCGGCGACGTGGCTTTGGCCTACGTCGCAACCCTCTGCACGGGGAAGAGCGACTTCGAGGCCGTCTCGACCCTGGAGGACAAGGTGCTCGCGCCGGAGAGCCTGGGCCTTCAGGCCTTCCCCTCGCCGGTCACCGTCCGGCAGCGGCTGGACGAAGGGGCGGACCTCTACATGCCCTACGTACAGAAAGCCACCGGCGACCTCCTACGCAAGAGCAAGGCCCCGATCACCGCCCTCTCCACCGGGCACGTGGCCCTGGACGTCGATGTCACCCCGCTGGACAACTCCAACTCCAAGAAGGAAGGCATCGGCTGGACCTACAAGCAATTCGAGGGCTACGCGCCCATCGCCGCCTACCTGGGCGAGGAGGGCTGGGCCCTGGGCTTCGAATTGCGGGAGGGGACCCAACACTCGCAGAAGGAGACCCCCGCGTTCCTGGCGCGGGTGAGCGCCCTCGCCAAGAAACTGGTGAGCGGGAGGAGGATCCTGCTCCGCATGGATTCCGGCAACGACGCATTGGAGAACTACGCCCTGGCTGCCGAGGAAGGCATCGACTACCTGGTCAAGCACAACTGGCGCACGGAGAACCTGGAGGTCTGGGCGGACAAGGCCGCGGGCATGCCGGAATCCGCCTGGAGCCACCCCCGGGAAGGGAAGCGGGTGGTGCGCTTCTCGGAGCGGATGGAACGAACGGTGAAGTTCAAAGGCGAGGAAAGGGTTGTTCGCTACCGGATGGTGGTGGAGGTTTCCGAGCGCACCACGGACGCCAAGGGCAACGCCCTGCTGCTCCCCCTGGTGGGCGTGGATGCCTGGATCACCAGCCTGGACCTGCCGGAAGCCGACGTGGTCGCCATCTACCGGGACCACGGCACGAGCGAGCAGTTCCATTCCGAGATGAAGGGAGAACTCGATCTGGAGCGGCTTCCCAGCGGCAAGTTCATGACCAACGCCCTCATCCTGGAGATGGGCGTCCTGGCCTACAACGTCCTGCGCCTCATGGGGCAGATCGGCCTGAAGGGGTACAAGCAGCGGCACGAGAGCAAGCGTCGCCGCATCCGGACGGTGATCCAGGAACTGCTGTGCGTGGCGGCACGGGTCGTTCACCACGCGGGCCAGGTGGCCTACAAGTTCGGGCGGACCTGTCTGGCCTTCGACCGGCTGGTCCTGCTCCGAGCCCATTTCTGCGGCGCCTGACGGCCTCCACGCTCTCGATCGGATGCCTCCAGAAACCACCGGCGTCAGGCCGGAGGACCATCCGGAATTTGGGGTATCCCGCCAAACGCCCCTGTTTCCCGGCCCACGAAGGGACCGTGAAGGTGCGAAGGCGGCCTTCGACATCTCAACCCGGCGCCTGGTCGGCGACAATGGCCCCATTCGGAGCGTGTTCCGTCGGATCCCGCAGGGATCCGCACGGATTCACGTCAATATTAAACCGGTAAGAATGACTGGAGCCGGGATGATCAGGGTCATCTAGAACAACAAGAACTATTGGTGCTCCATTTTCATCAACTTCTATGGACGAAGTTCGATGAGCCCCATCAACATTCCCAAGAAGGGACATTGTGCCCAAGACGGATGCCACCCTTATAAGCCATCCAAATATGCACGCCTTCACGATCAAACCTCCTCTTGCGCTTGGGCTGGTATGATTTTATTGATAAGAACAAACCTTCGCGCAACAAATAAGATTCAGGGCGGGGTGAAAGTTGATGCCGAATTGAAACTGGCTGAACGGGGTTTAGGGTGATTGAAATGGTGGAGTCAGGCCCCCAGGGCTTGGCTCCACTTTGGTATTTGACGGGATTGCACCCCAGCTGTGGCACATGCTGGTCGGGCGCGAAAAGGAATCGGCCGAGTCGAGGCGCGAATTGCGGGACCGTCCAATGCTTCTCAAATCCCCCACTGAAAAATGGGTGACTTTTGGGGAGGAAACCCGCGAACATCGCCAAAAACATTAGACTTATTCATACTGAATTCAGGCGACGATTCGGGTTTTTCGGGGCGGTCGTGTTTCGTATCCTTGATATTAAGTGTTGAATATGATGGTTTTGAATTGGTGCGCCCAACAGGACTCGAACCTGTGGCCTACGGCTTAGAAGGCCGTTGCTCTATCCAGCTGAGCTATGGGCGCACGGCGCAGGCTCCGGCGCGGCGCCGGCATCCCAGGCTCCCAAAGGAAGGGCCCGCAGGTCAAGGGCTTCCTCTCAATCCGCGAAGACCCGGAGGGGTTCCCGCAATCCGGCGAGCCGGTGGAAGTTGCGGAGTTTCTCCAGGTGGGTCCGCCCCACCACCGTGTCGCGGGGCAGGACCACCCACCCGTCCAGCGTGACGACGTCCTCGGCGAGGCGCTGCCCGGAGCGCAGGTCCAGGAAGGGGATGTCCCGCGTCTCCGGGGCCTGCTGGAGGCCGCCCCGGGCCTCGAGGACGGCGCGGAGGGCCTGCAGCACCTTCAGGTCGTACCAGGCCTGCCGGCCCTCCATGCTCCGGAGGACCTCCAGGTCCCCCCCTTCGCGGCCGGCGAGGGTGACGAAGTCGGCGGCCACCCGCAGGACCCTGGCCCCCAGGGGGATGAGCCCGCCCCGGATGTCGTCGTTCGGGAAACCGGTTCCGTTCATGTTCTTCTGGGAGTAGAAGACGATGTTGGCGACCTCGTCCAGGCGGGGCACGCAGCTGATGAGGTTGGAGCCTATCTCCGGGATGCGGTGGCACATCTCCCGCTCCACGGCGGTGAGGAAACCCCCGGCCTGCAGCTTCGCCACCACCGAGGGCGGCAGGGTGTGGATGCCGATGTGGGCCAGCACCGCGGCCACCTCGAGCATCCAGGCCTCCTGCATCTCCAGCTCGCCGGCGATGGCGACGGCGAGGGTGGCCACCTGCTGGGACCGCCCGAAGGAGGCGGGGTCCAGCATGGACAGCAGCTCGCCCAGCATCATCACGGCGCCCTTGAGGGTGCGCTCCAGGAGGTCCCGCTCGATGGTGAGCAGGCGGTGCTGCTCCAGGGCGTCGAGGAGGATGCGGGCCAGGGCCTCGCCCTCGCAGGGCTTGGTGGCGAACCGGAAGATGGCGCCGCGGTTCACGGCCTCCATGGCCGTGAACTGGTCGGAGTTCCCGGTGAGCATCACCCGGACCACCTCAGGATGGTTCCTGCGCACCTGCTCAAGGAGTTCCACCCCGTCCATCTCGGGCATGCGCATGTCGCTGACCACCACCGCGTAGGGGCCTTCGTGGGCGAGGCGGTACAGGGCCTCCCGCCCTCCGAGGGCGGTGTCGAAGGCGAAGCGCTTCCGGAACGTCCTGGCGTGGGCGAGGAGGATGTTCTCCTCGTCGTCCACGAACAGGATGCGGCCGTTCATGACGGCCTCCCTTCGTTCAGGGGCTGGGCGCTGCCGATCAGTCCGCGCCACCGCGGGATCGATCCCGCGAGGCCGAGGCGCTCCAGGCAGGCCATGTCGAACCCGGCCTTCCCGAAGACCTGGTGCGAGACGATCTCCCCGCAGATGACGTCCGCGGCGTGGACCGCGAGGAGGGGGGTGAACGCCGTCGCCATCGACTCCGAAGGCTGGTGGTGGAGGCCGACCACCTTCAGGATCGGCGCCGGCAGCGCCCAGAGCCCCACCAGGTAGGCCCCCACCTCGGCGTGGCTCACCCCGAAGACGGCGCGCTCGGCCCGGTCCATGGCGACCTTGGCGCAGGTGACCTCGTGGAGCACCTGTCCGTAGGCGTCCGGGAAGTTGGTGGCCAGGACGAGGATGCCCAGGTCGTGGAGGACCCCGCCCACGAAGGCCTGCTCCTGGGCGGGCCGGTCCAGGCCCTCGGCCGCGGCCAGGAGCTTGGCGCCGTGGGCGACGGCAAGGCTGTGCTCCCACACGTCCTCGATGCTGAAATCCCGGGTCGCCAGCGGCGCCGCGTTCTCGAAAATGCCGTTGACCAGCACGAGGGTCCGGACCGTGTCCATGCCCAGGTAGTTCACCGCCTCGGACACCGTCTCGATGTTCCGGCGCAGGCCGAAGAAGGCGCTGTTCACGAGCTGGAGGACCTTGGCCGTCATGGCCATGTCCTGCTCGATGAGGGCGGCGACCTGCTCGCTGCTGACGTTCGCTTCGTCCAGCACGCGCTTGAGCTCCTGGTAGAGCCTGGGCACGGGCGGAAGCCGGTCCACGGAGCCGATGATGCGCCGGAGGGCCTGGTCCATGAACTCCTCCCCGATGGCCGAGGCGTTGACGATCAGGGCCTTGAGCTCGTCGGGGTCGCAGGGCTTGGAGATGAACTGGTGGGCCACGCCCACGCACTGGGTGACGAGGTCGCGCTCGGCGTGGCCGCTGAGGACGATGCGCACCACGGCGGGGTAGCGCGCCTTCACTTCCTGAAGCAGGTCCGCGCCGCTCATCCCCGGCATGCGCATGTCGGTCACGATCACGTCGAAGGTCCGCTCCGCCAGGACCTCCAGGGCCTGCGGCCCGCCGGAGGCGAAGGCCATCTCCCAGGTGTCCCGCATGCCCCTGAGGCTCCGCTGCAGGCCGTTGAGCACGAAGGGCTCATCGTCGACGAAGAGGATGCGGGTCTTCACGAGCGGACCTCCAGCGGCAGGCTGAGCAGGAACGTGGTCCCCCGGCCGGGATCGCTGGCCACGTCCACGGCGCCCCCGTGCTTGTCCACCACGACGGCCCGGACGATGGAGAGGCCCTGACCCGTTCCCTTGCCCACCGCCTTGGTGGTGAAGAAGGGGTCGAAGATGCGCGTGCGGATGGCCTCGGGGATCCCCGTCCCGTTGTCGGAGACGCGGATCTCCACCTGGCCGCCGGCGTTCCGGGTCGACACCCGGATGAGGCCGGGTTCCGCCTGGGGCTGGACGGCGCGCTTCTCCTCGATGGCGTGGGCGGCGTTGACCACCAGGTTGAGCACCGCCTGGTTCAGCTCGCTGGGGAAGCAGGGCACCGGGGGCAGGGTGGGGTCCAGGTCCATTTCCAGGGTCGCGCAGTACTTCCAGGCGTTCCGAGACACGGTGATGGTGCTCTCGACCGCGCGGTTCAGATCCACCCGCTCCCGGGAGCCGCCGGGGTGGGAGAAGTCCTTCATCGCGGCCACGATGCGGGAGACCCGCCCCACCCCGTCCAGGGTCTGCTGGATGGCCCGGGGAATCTCGTCCACGAGGTACTCGGTGTCCAGGGCCTCGAGGCGACGCCCCAGGTCGTCCGGCGCCAGGGGCCGCCCCTGCCGGACCTCCCCCTGGAGGCCCTCCAGGAAGTCGGACAGCTCCTTGAAGGTGTCCCGCAGGAAGATCGTGTTGTCACCCACATACTGGATGGGGGTGTTGATCTCGTGGGCGATGCCCGCCGCCAGCTGGCCGATGGCCTCCAGCTTCTGGGCCTGGCGGAGCTGGACCTCCATCGCCTGGCGCTCCTCCTCCGCGGCGAGGCGGTCGGTGACGTCCCGGGCCACCAGGAGGGCCCGGTGGGGCTGGCCGAAGGGCCGGGGGATGGGGGAGCCGTTGGCCTCGAAGGTCCGGTACTGGCCGTCGCGGCGCAGGAGGCGGTAGCTGTGGCCGGATACGGCGTCCCCCAGGAAGAGCCGCTCCAGCATGGTCTCCAGCCGCGGCCGGTCCTCGGGGTGGACCAGGGCCAGGGTGTCCAGCCGGTGCAGCTCCTCCAGCGGATAGCCGAGCTGGCGCTCGTACGAGGGGCTCAGGAAGAGCCGGCGGCCCGAGGCGTCCACGATGCTCACCAGGTCGATGATGTTCTGGGTGATCAGGGTGAAGAGGTCCTGGGAGGCCTTCAGGTCCACCTCCAGGAGCTTGCGGGCGGTGATCTCGAAGTGGGCCACGAGGAAGTGGCTGGTCCCGTGCTCGTGGAAGGCCTCGACCCGCAGCTCGTACCAGGCCGTTCCGCCGGGAACCTCCACCGGGTAGTCCAGGCAGCAGCTCGATTGGCGGCCGGCCAGAACCTCCTCCACCACCGCCGTGTCTTCGGGCCGGGCCAGGTCCTGGAGGTGCTGGAAATAGTCGCAACCAGGGCCGGTCCCCTGGACGAGGGGATTGATCGAGGGCCCGGTCTCCCGCCACCGGTTGTTCACCATCAGGATGCGGCGGTCGGCGTCCAGGATGGCGATGCAGGCCCGAACGGCGTCCAGGCTGGCCGAAAGGAGGGTCTGGGACCGGAGGAGGGCCCGCCCGGCCTTGTGCCGCTCCAGGGCATAGCGGGCCGTTCGCCGGAGCGCGTCCGGCCCCAGGTGCCCCTTGGTGAGGAAGTCGTGGGCGCCCTGGCGCATGGCCTGCAGGCCCAGGACCTCGTCCGTCACCGCCGTCAGCACCAGGATCTGGGCGTCCCCGGCCAGGGCCTGCACGGCCCGCAGGGTGTCGATGCCCCGGCTTTCCCGGAGGTTGAGGTCCACGAAGATCAGGGAGATGCCCCCGCTGCGGAGGTGGGCCTCGGCCTCCGCCAGGGTCCGGGCCGTGAAGCAGGCCTCGAATCCGTACTTCGGCGTCAGGATCCGGGCGACCAGGTCGCAGTAGTGCGGATCCGGATCCACCACCAGGATGTGGGCCGGCGGTTCCGGGGATTCATGGGCAGGGGCGGCCTCGGCCAGCAAAAGAGGACCTCACGAAAGGGAGGCCGGGCGGAGGGCCGCCGTCCTCGGATTCCTTTTCGGCACCCCCTGCGGAAAATTGATAAATCTACGCAAAGAACCCTAGATGAAATCGATCCGGACGTCCTTGAGGTACTTCTCGGCCAGGACCTTCCGGAGGCCCCGGAGGATGTTCCGGCGGATGTCCAGGTCCTCGGGCAGGCTCGGGTCCTGGAGGGCCTCGTTGATCTTGGTGCCGGCCAGGATGCGGATCACATCGCTTTCCAGGAGGAGCCCGGCCAGGCGGGTCGCCGCGTTGGGCCGCAGGAGGTCGGGGGCGTCCTCCTCCTCCAGGAGCCGCACGGTCCGGGCCAGGGTGATGGCGCCCTCGGTCACCAGGTCGAAGCCCTCCATGCGGGAGACGGGGGGCACGTCCGGGTCCAGGGTGTCCAGGTCCATGACCAGTTCCCGCCCCAGCTCGCGGCTGAGGATCGCGGCGGTGGTGCCCCCGCAGGCGACCTTCCGGCCCCGGAATTCCTGGGCGGCGCGGGCCATCTCCGGGTCCCGGGCGCGGGAGACGGGGGCGCCGGTCAGGACCAGCACCTCCCGGGGTTCCCGGTAGTAGACGACGCCGCAGCTGATGTCGTCCCGGGCCTGGCCCCCGTCCAGGACCTGGGCCTGCTGGACGAGGGTCCTCGCCAGCTGGCGCGCCGAGATCTGGGGCCGTTCCCGGATGATCCGGGCCAGGAAGGCGGTCACCGCCTCCTCCCCCCAGCCCAGGGGCGTCGCCTCCCGGCCGACGCCGGCCTGGGTGACCCCGTCCGTGAAGAACACCACGCGGTCCCCGGGACAGGCCTCGAACCGGGTGTGCCGAAGCGCGGTCTCCCGGCCCTGCTGGTCGGGGAGGGGCAGGCGCTCCGAGGGCTGGGGCACGGGCTCGGAGCCGCGCATCAGGATCGCGTGGGGATTGTCGTACTCCAGGATCCGGGTGGCCCCCCAGGGGTCCATGTCCACGATCGTGAAGGTGGAATAGGCGATCTTGCGCTCGCTGCACACCGGCAGGGTGGCCATGATGGTCCCCGCCGCCTTCCGGGCGTCCATGTCGGAGGCCATGTAGCGCAGGGCCATGGTGGACGTGAGGTTGGCCAGGACGCTGGCCTTGATGCCGCTGCCCAGGCCGTCGGCGAGCACGGAGATGATCCGGTTGCCGTCCTCCACCTTCTGGGACAGGAACACGTCCCCGCAGGCGGCCTGGCCGCGCTTGCGCTCCTGGTGGTGGCCCACCTCGAGGAACAGGCGGGGGGCGATCACCGCTCCCCCTCCCGCTTGCGCACCGGCGGCAGCTGGAAGCTCTCCACGATGCTGCCCAGGATCAGTTCCGTCTCCGCCGCATTCTCGCCCAGGAGGTAGGCGATCTGCTGGACCGTGGTGACGTTCTTCCGGATCACGTCCTGGGTCTTCTGGATGATCTGCTCCCGCTCCACGGCGGGCTCGGTGATGTCCTGGAGGATGCCCCCGGCCATGCGGCCCGACTCGATGGGGAAGACCATGAGGCGGATGATCCGGTCCCCGACGCGGAGGTCCTTCCGGATGGGCTCCCCGTTGCCCTCGAGGGCCTCCCGGAAGAGCCGGCTGAAGGGCGCGACCTTGGCGAGGGAGGCCCCCTCCATCCCGGGCTTGGCCTCGTAGATGAGGGCGCACTCGGGTCCCATCAGCTCCGCGAAGAGCTGGTTGCACTCGATGATCGACAGGTTCTCGTCGGCGATGACCACCCCGCTGGGCATGGCGCGGATGAGGGCGTTGGCCTTGTTCATGGCCAGCTTCCGCATGTGCGAGACGCACATGCCGGGCTCGGCGCGCCCATCCAGGAGGGCGGCGGCCAGGGCCTCGCAGGCGTCGTAGCCGCAGCCGCCGCAGTTGAGGAGGTCCTCGGGGGTGGTCTTGCCCACCTGCCGCAGGGCCTGCCGGATCTCGGCGGGGGTGTGGGTGCGGGTGGGCACCGGCTCATGGATCCAGGGCACGGCCAGGTCCACCTCCGGGGGCTCCGGGGCGACGGGTTCGCCCGGATGCCGGTCCAGGACCCGCATCCACTTGACGGCGGTGCCGCAGGTGCGGGAAGCCTGGGGTCCGTTCACGCAGCCCCCTTCGCAGGCGAGGAGTTCCATGAAGAGCCCGCGGGCGCCCTCGTCCAGGCCCCGCAGGGCGTCCTCCGAATAGTGGATGCCCGAGAAGGCCATGTAGCGGACCCCGTCGATGCCCGCGGCCCGGACGCCCCGGGCCATGCCCCCGTCCATGGGGTAGAGGGCGCCGGCCGCGGCCGCCTCGGGGACGAAGGCCCCGTCGTCCCCCTCGGCCATGGCGGCGGGATCGATCCCCCGTTCCTCGAACCAGCGGCGGAGTTCCGTGAAGGTGAGGGCCACGTCCAGCAGGTGGGGGAACCGGTCCGCCTCCAGCTTCTTGGAGATGCAGGGCCCGAAGAAGACGACGCCCGCGTCCTCCCCGAAGGTCCGCCGGAGGAGGCGGCAGTGGGCCAGGAGGGGCGAAAGGAAGGGCGTGATCCGGTCCAGGTGCTGGGGGTGGTACTTGCGGATGAGCTCGACCGCCGTGGGGCAGGCCGAGCTGATCATCACCGCGTCCGGATCCCGGGCCAGGGCGCCGGCGCAGGCGCCGGTGACCTGCTGGGCGCCCAGGGCGGTCTCGGAGACGCCCGTGAACCCCAGGGCCTTGATGGCCCGCACCAGGTTGGCGGCCGGGATCCCCGGGAACTCCGCCGCGAACGAGGGCGCCAGGGAGGCGATGACGACGGGCCGGCGCTTGACGAGGAACTTGGCCCGGTAGAGGTCGTCCCGGACCTTCTTGGCACCGACCGGGCAGACGTTCACACAGGTGCCGCAGAAGACGCAGCGCTCAGGGATGACGGCCGCGCTGCCCTCCTGGACCCGGATGGCCTTCACCGGGCACTGCCGGACGCACTTGTAGCAGTCCTGGCAGCGGGTCTTTTCCGTGAAGATGGGCATCTGGCCGTTCATCCCTGGCTCCTGAGATGTTCATTATCCCCGGGCGGGGCCGCCGGGTCCCGAAGGAACCGGCGGGCGCGTCACCCGGCCGCGGCCTGCAAGGCCGCGACGCGCTCCTCGACCAGGTCGATGACCTCGTCCGGGCCGAGGCCGCAGAAGCACTCCCCCTGCAGCGTCAGGTTCGGGCCCTGACGGCAGCGGTCCTGGCAAAGGGTTCCCTTCACCTTGACCGCGTCCGCCAGGCCCCGCTCCCGCAGGTGCGTCTGGATGAGCTCCAGCACCCGGACGTTCCCGCGGGAGAAGCAGGCACTGCCCATGCAGACCACCAGCTCAATGGCAGGCATGGGTTTCCTCCACCGGCGCGAGATCGCCGGCGAGCACCCGCATGAGGAGATCCATGGCCTGGTCCGCGGTCGCCCTGTGCAGGACGTGGCCGGCCACCTTGACGGTGGGGCCGCGGTCGCAGGCCTCCATGCAGAACGTGGCCCGGATCTCGACCCTTTCCTCGGCCTCGGCGGCCTCCACCCGGCCCAGGAGCTCCTGGAGGAGCTTCTGCGACCCGCGGAGGTGGCATGTGGTCCCCACGCACACCGTGACGGGGATCCGGCCGTGGCCTTCGCCGGTGAGGGCGATGCCCTCCCCCTGGATCCGCTTCCGCACCGCGTAGTGGGTGTGGAGGAGGTGGTGCGCCTCGGGGCTGTTGGGCTCGCCCAGGCGATCCGCGTAGACCTTGGAGACCTGGCCGTTCTGGTGGGGGATCCGCAGGTCCATGGCGGCGTCGAGGCGGCGGAGCTCCTGGGCGCGGCGCTCGCCGGTCTTGCCGCTGGTCTTGGTCGGCTGGCCAGCGCCGCCGGCGCAGCCGCCGGGGCAGGCCATGACTTCCACGAAGTCCACCTGCTCGCGACCCGCGCGCACGTCCTCCAGGAGGGCGCGGGCGTTGGCCAGGCCGTGGACGACGGCGATGCGCAGGGGGCCGTCGGGGAGCTCGAGGGTGGCCGTGCGGCGGCCCCGGGCGCTCCGGACCTCCTCGATGACCGCCTCGCCGCCGAGGAGCCCGGCCACGTTGCGGAGCACGGCCTCGGTCACGCCGCCGGAGTTGCCGAAGATGATGCCGGCGCCGGTCTTGAGGCCGAAGGGCATGTCCATGCCCTCGGGCTCCATCTCGCCGAGGGCGAGGCCGGACTCCTGGATCATGCGGACCAGCTCCTGGGTGGTCAGGACGTAGTCCACGTCGGGGTTGCCGTCCTGGGCGAACTCGGGGCGGCGGGCCTCGGACTTCTTGGCGGTGCAGGGCATGATGGCCACCACGACCAGGTCCTCGCGCGCCACGCCGAGCTCGTCGGGGAGCAGGTCCTTGGCCAGGGAGCCGAACATCTGCTGGGGGCTCCGGCAGGTGGAGAGGTTGGCCAGCTCCGCGGCGCCTTCCTGCTCCATGAACTGGACCCAGGCGGGGCAGCAGGAGGTGAAGAGGGGCAGCTTCTCGCCCTTGGCGCGGCGCTCGAGGAACTCGCGGCCCTCCTCCATGATGGTGAGGTCGGCGGCGAAGGCCGTGTCGAACACCTTGGCGAAGCCCAGGCGGCGCAGGGCGGCCACCGTGCGGCCCATGAGGTGGGGATCCGCCTCCAGGCCGAAGGGCTCGCCGAGGGCGACGCGGACCGCGGGAGCCACCTGGACCACCACCGTCTTGGCGGGGTCGGCGATGGCGGCCCGGACAGCCTCCACGTCCTGGCGGACCGTGATCGCGCCCGTGGGGCAGACCGCGGCGCACTGGCCGCACTGGACGCATTCCACGTCGGCCATGCCCTTGTGGAACGCGGGGGCGACCGTCACGTTGGAGCCGCGGCCGGTGAAGTCGAGGACGCCCAGGCCCTGGATCTCCTGGCACACCCGGACGCAGTCGCCGCAGAGGACGCACTTGTTGGGGTCGCGGACGAGGCCGTGGCTGGAGAGGTCCAGGGGCTTGTCCTCCACCGGGGCCTTGAAGCGCACCCGGTCCACGCCCAGGCGCTGGGCCAGGGACTGGAGCTTGCAGGAGCCGCTCTTGCCGCAGGTGGGGCAGTCGTGGCGGCCGCTGGCGAGGAGCAGCTCGAGGTTGACCCGGCGGAGCTCGCGGACGGGGCCCGTCTGGGTCCGCACCCGCATGCCCGCCTCGGGCGGCGTGGAGCAGGCCGCGACCGCGCCGCGGCCTTCGACCTCGACGACGCAGAGGCGGCAGGCGCCGTAGATGCTCAGCTCGCTGTGGTAGCAGAAGGTGGGCAGTTCGATGTGGGCCTTCCGGATCACCTCGAGGAGGTTCCGCTCGCCCTGGATGGCCACCTTGAAGCCGTCGATGGTGAGGGTCTTGGTGTCGCTCATGTCAGGCTCCGGTGATGGCGTTGAACTTGCAGGCGTCCACGCAGGCGCCGCAACGGATGCACTTGCCGGGATCGATGGCGTGGGGCGCCTTCCGTTCGCCGGCGATGGCGCCGACGGGGCACTTGCGCGCGCAGAGGGTGCAGCCCTTGCACAGCGAAGCCTCGATGGCGGGGGTCATGAGGGCCTTGCACACCCGGCTGGGGCAGACCTTCCGGGTCACGTGGGCCTCGTACTCGTCGCGGAAATGCTCGAGGGTGCTCAGGACCGGGTTCGGGGCCGTCTTGCCGAGGCCGCAGAGGGCGCCCAGCTTGACGTTCCGGGCCAGGGTCTCGAGGAGCGGCAGGGTCTCCTCGGTGGCGCGGCCCTCGACGATGTCCTCCAGGAGCGCCAGCATCTGCCGGGTCCCCTCGCGGCAGGGCACGCACTTGCCGCAGCTCTCGTTCTGGGTGAACTGCATGAAGAACTTGGCCACCTGCACCATGCAGGTGTCCTGGTTCATGACGACCAGGCCGCCGGAGCCGACCATGGCGCCGATGCGGGTCAGGTTGTCGAAGTCCATGGGCAGGTCCAGGTGGGCCTTGGTGAGGCAGCCGCCGGAGGGGCCGCCGATCTGGACCGCCTTGAACCCGGCGGGATCCGCCGAACCGTCCTTGGCCGTGACCCCGCCGCCCACCTCGTGGACGATGTGGCGCAGCGTCGTGCCGAAGGGGACCTCGATCAGGCCCGTGTTGGCCACGTGGCCCGTGAGGGCGAAGGTCTTGGTGCCGGGGCTGCCGGCGGTGCCCACCGCCTTGAAGGCGGCCGCGCCGCGGGCGAGGATCAGGGGAACGGTGGCGAGGGTCTCGACGTTGTTGATGATCGTCGGCTTCCCGAAGAGGCCGCTCTGGGCGGGGAAGGGGGGCTTCGGCATGGGCATGCCGCGCTGGCCCTCGATGGAGGCCAGGAGCGCCGTCTCCTCGCCGCACACGAAGGCGCCGGCGCCTTCCATGACGTGGACGCGGAAGGGGAGGCCGGTCCCGAAGAGGTCGTCGCCCAGCAGGCCCAGGGCCTCGGCGTCGGCCACTGCCCGGCGCACGCGCGCGACGGCCAGGGGGTACTCCGCGCGGACGTAGACGTAGCCCTCCTGGGCGCCCACGGCCCGGGCGGCGATCATCATGCCCTCGAGGACGGCGTGGGGGTTGCCCTCCATCACGCTGCGGTCCATGAAGGCCCCGGGGTCGCCCTCGTCGCCGTTGCAGACGATGTACTTGCGGGGCTCGGCCTGGATCCGGGCCAGCTCCCACTTGCGGCCCGTGGGGAAACCGCCGCCGCCACGGCCGCGCAGGCCGGACTCGAGGATCTCCTTGCAGACCGCCTCGGGGGTCATCTGCCGGAAGGCCTTCGCCGCGGACTGGTAGCCGCCGTGGGCGACGTACTCGCGGACGTCCTCGGGATCGAGGGTGCCGCAGGCCTTGAGGACCGTGCGGTCCTGGAGGGCGTAGAAGGGGATCTGCTCGCGGCCGCGGCAGGCGTCGCCCGTGGCGGGATCGCGGTAGAGGAGGCGGTCCACCGCCTTGCCGCCCAGGAGGGTCTCGCGGACGATCTCGGGCACGTCCGCGGGGCGGACCTTGCAGTAGAGGATGCCGTCGGGCTCGACGCTGACGAGGGGGCCCATCTGGCAGAACCCCTGGCAGCCGCTGCGCGTGAGCAGGCCGTCCCGCTCCCGGGTCTCCTCGAAGCGGAGCTCGGTCTCCAGGTCCAGGCCGTGCGCGCCGGCCTCGTCGCGGAGGGCCGCGAGGACCTTCATGGCGCCGTTGGCCATGCACCCCGTGCCGGCGCAGACGACGATGCGCCGCGCGTGGCGCCGGGACGCCTCCAGGTAGGCCGAGCCCACCGTCTCCAGGTCTTCCATCATGCAGACGCTCACATGCCCTCCGACCGGCGGATGCCGTCCAGGATCTCGATCGCGACGGCCGGGCTCACCTGGCCGTGCACATCCTCATTGACCACCATCGCCGGGGCGAGGCCGCAGGCTCCCAGGCACGAGACCGTCTCCAGCGTGAACATCATGTCCGGCGTCGTCTTGCGGGCGCCGCCCAGGCCCAGGCCGCCCTGCAGGGCGTCGACCAGGTCCTGGCTGCCCTTCACGTGGCAGGCCGTGCCGTCGCAGATGCGGATCACGTACTTGCCCTTGGGCTCCAGCGCGAAGTGGCTGTAGAAGGTCGCCACGCCGTAGACGCGCGCGGGGGGGATGCCGAGGGACGTCGCCACGAGGGTCATGACCTCCTCGGGCAGGTAGCGGTACTCCTCCTGGACGGCCTGGAGGATGGGGACGAGGCGCGTCCGGTCGCGCTGGTGGGCGTCCAGGATCTGGACGACTTTCTCGAATTTGCGTCCGGGCGCGGTGGCCGTGGCTGCTTCCATGGGGTGCTCCTTTCCTTCGGTGCAGACACCTCCCCCGCCGGCCGCGGTGGCCGGAACTCAGGTTCGGGGTGTCGGCCGGCTCCTAGAGGCCGGGATGGACTTCAGCCTCGGCCTCCACCGGGCTGTCGGCGAGTCTGCGCAGGAGAAGGGCGAAGCTCGCGAAGATTTCGAGGTTCTCCACGATCACGTCCGGGGGGACCTCCAGCGTGACGGGGGCGAGGTTCCAGATGGCCCGGATGCCGGCGGCGACCATGAGGTCGGCGGTGGCCTGGGCCGATTCGGGCGGGACCGTGAGGATCCCGATGGAGATGTGCATCCGGCGGCCGAGGTCCCGGAGCTTCTCGATGGGGAGGATGGGAACGTCCCCGACCGAGGTGCCCGCCTTGCGGGGGTCCGCGTCGAAGGCCGCCACGATGCGGGCGCCGGCGCGCTCGAAGCCGCGGTAGTTGAGGAGGGCGGTGCCCAGGCTCCCCACCCCGACCAGGAAGGCCTCGGACTGGTTGTCCCAGTGCAGGAACCCCTCGATGGCGCGCATGAGGTCCGCGACCCGGTGCCCGGTCTTGGGCCGGCCCTGGCATCCCGTCATGGCGAGGTCCTTGCGGACCTGGGTGTGGTGCACCCCCAGCACCTCCGCCATGTGGGCGGCGGAGACCTGGTCGTGGCCGGCGCCCTGGAGGCGCGAGAGGAACTGGTAGTACCTCGGCAACCTTCTGAGCGTGGGGATGGGGACGGCCTGCGGGGCGGGCACTTGGACTCCAATTTTCAAGATTTTTGAGTCGATACAAAAATCATGATTAAGGTAGCCCGTCCGAAAGCCCCTTGTCAACCCGGGTTCGGATTGAAAATGCTCACCCTCCTGTTTTCAGCAGATGCCCCCGTCCCCCCCGGCTCGCGGGCGCGAAGGGGGGCTTGCTTTCTGTACGGAGCGATATATACATAGCGGTCTTCCGTCTTTCAGGCATGGGACCGATAGCTTCCAGGGTCTTTCATGGCTGGCGTTCGGCGGGCGCGACAGGTGTGGAATTTGGGCTTGAATTCCAGGTCAAGGGCGGGTTCAATCGCTCCAGAACCCGCTGATGGCTCTCTTTTCTGATCATATTTTAAATTTATTTAAGCGGAACATCGATTAATCATGACGACCAGCCGAACTGCGCTGGAGGGCGAGGGCCCGTCCCCGTCTCCAGCCTGCCCTCCCCCTGTCCCGGCCGAAGCCGTCCTGCCGTCCCCCCCCGCCCCGGTCCATCGCCGGCCCTGGGTGAGGCGGCTGGGCAAGCTCGCCCTGGACCTGGCCCTGGCCGCCCTCGCCTGGCACCTGGCGGTGGGCCTGGGGCCCGAGGGGGGGGACCGGTTCGTGGACCTGGGGGCCTTCCTGGCCCTGGCCGTGGGCATCGACCTGGCCTTCGGCCTCACGGCCCAGCACTACCGGCTGCTGGAGCTGTCGGATGCCCGGGCGATCCTGTTGGCGGGCGCGGCCCTGGCGGTGCTATCGGCCGGCTGGTGTGCCCTCTGGAAGGGCGCCCAGGACCTGCCCGGACTGGACGACCACGCCATCGCGGGCGGGCTCTGCGGGCTGCTCTGGCTGGTGACCCGGATCCTCTTCCGGTCCCTCGCCTCCGCCCGGCACCCCCACACCGCCCAGGTGCCGGAGCGGGCCCTGATCGTGGGCGCGGGCAGGGCGGGCCTCCGGCTGTGCCAGGACGTGGAGGAGCACCCCCGCCTGGGCCTGCACGTGGTGGGGTTCGTGGACGACGACCCGGAGAAGCAGGGCGTGCGCATCCAGGGGGTCCCGGTCCTGGGCCCCACCGACCGGCTGGATGAGCTCGTCCGGGCCTGGAAGGCCGACCTGGTGATCTTCGGCATGGCCGGCGGGGTCCCCCGGCCGCGCCTGAAGGAGCTGCAGGGCCGGGCCCAGGCCCTGGGCGTGCAGGTCCGCATGGCCCCCGGCATCCGGGAGCGCATCGGCGAGGCCCCGTGGCGCCCCGAGTACCGGGCCGTCCCCGTGGAGCGCCTCCTCCACCGGGCGCCCGTGACCCTGGAGGGCGCCGGCCTGGGGGCCTCCCTGGAGGGCCGCGCCGTGCTCATCACCGGGGCCGGCGGCTCCATCGGCGCCGAGATGGCGCGCCGGGTCGCGGCCTGCCGCCCCGCGCGGCTCCTCCTGCTCGGCCGGGGCGAGAACAGCCTCTGGGAGATCGAGGGGGACCTGGCCCGGGGGTTCCCGGGCCTGCCGGTCGAAGTGGTCCTCTGCGACGTGCGGGACCCGGTCCGGGTGGGCCAGGCGTTCCAGGCCTGGCGGCCCGAGGTGGTCCTCCACGCCGCGGCCCACAAGCACGTGCCCTACCTGGAGCGCTATCCCGAGGAGGCGGTGCGCAACAACATCTTCGGCACCCGGAACGTGGCCCGGGCCGCCCTCGCGGCGGGCACCCGCGCGTTCGTCAACGTGTCCACGGACAAGGCCGTCAACCCCGTCAGCGCCCTGGGCGCCAGCAAGCGCATCGGCGAGCTCCTCGTGCTCGGCGCGGCCCGGCGGGCGCCGGAGGGCAGCCGGTTCGTGAGCGTGCGGTTCGGCAACGTGCTGGGCAGCCGGGGCAGCGTGATCCCCCGCTTCGAGGACCAGATCGCCCGGGGCGGCCCCCTCACCGTGACCGATCCGGCGATGTTCAGGTACTTCATGACGATCCCCGAGGCCGTCCAGCTGGCCCTCCAGGCCGGCCTCCTCGGGGCCGCGGGACGGGTGTACACCCTGGACATGGGCGAGCCGGTGAGCATCCTGGACCTGGCCCGGGATCTGGCGCGGATGTCCGGCCTCACGGCCGGCGTCGACATCGAGGTGGCCTTCACGGGGGCCCGGCCGGGAGAAAAGCTGGTGGAGGAGCTCTTCACCGAGGCCGGCGCGCACCGGGTGGGCCTCCATCCCAAGATCTTCGAAACGCCGGCCGAGGACGTGGACCCCGCCGCCCTGGAGGCCGGGCTCTTGGCCCTCGAGGCCGCCCTGGAGCTGCCCGAGGGGGCCCGCCAGCGGCGGGTGGCGGAGCTGTTCCACCAGCTCGTGCCGTCGTACCGGCCCTCCCCCGTGGGCCTGGGCCGGTTCCTGGACGGGAGGGGATGAACGGTGGTCCGGGCGATGTGTCCCCTCCTCGCGGCCTGCGCTGCCGGGCTCGCCGCCGCGGCCGCGGGCCTGGCCCTGCCGAACCGCTATGCGGCCACGGCCCGGATCCTGCCGGACCTGGGCACGGCGGCTGCGTCAGGGCGCACGGGCGTATGGGCCCCCACCGCCCCGCCCGCCCTTCCGGGCAGCCGGGAGGAGGGCCCCACGGTCATCTTCGTGGAGATCCTCCACAGCCGGCGCGTGGCCGATCGGGTGCTTGGGACCACCTTCGCCTACCGGGACCGCACCTGGGCCCTCGGGGCCCCCGTCGCCCGGCGGGAACCCCTCTGGCGCCACCTGGGGGCCCGGGATCCCGAGGGGGCCCTGGGGCCCTTCCGGCGCGCCCTGGGTGTGGACCGCAACCCCCGCTCCGGCCTCCTGACCCTCACCGCCGAGACCCGGAGCCCGGAGCTCTCCCTCCAGGTGGTCCAGGCCGCCGTGGAGGCCCTGCGGGAGACCCTCCAGGACCTGACCCGCGCCGAGGCCCGGTGGCGGGCGGACGTCGTCCAGCGCCGCCTGGACGAGGTGGAGGCCGCCCATCGGGAGGCCTCCGGGCGGTTCCGCCGCTTCCTGGAGGCCAACCGGAACTGGGAGGCCAGCCCCTCCCCGGACCTGCGCTTCCAGGGCCTCCAGCTGCGGGAGCAGGTGGACCTCCTGGCCCGGGTCCGCGCCAACCTCACCCTCAACCGGGAGCAGGCCCTGCTGGAGGCGGGAGGCCAGGCCCCCGCCCTCCACGTCCTGGACGGCGGGGCCCTCCCCCTCCGGAAGCGCGGCCCCCACCGGGCCCTCCTCGTCCTCGGCGCGGCGGCCCTCGCCGGGGGCGCCGCCACGGCGGTCCAGCACCGGGGCCGCATCCACCACCTCATCTTCGCCAGGGAGCACGCATGAACACCCGCACCACCCTCACCCACGCCCAGGGCCTGATCCGGAAATTCGAAGCACGGACCGGCCAGGTGGGCGTCATCGGCCTCGGCTACGTGGGCCTGCCCCTGGCCGTGGAGAAGGCGAAGACGGGCTTCCAGGTCCTGGGCTTCGACCGGAACGCCGCCCGGGTCTCCCAGGTGAACCTGGGGGCCAGCTACATCGAGGACGTCCCCGAAGGCGAGCTGCGGGACCTGGTCCTGGCCTCCCGGCGCCTGGAGGCCACGGGCGAGTGGAGCCGCCTTGCCGCCATGGACGCCATCGTCATCTGCGTTCCCACCCCCCTGACCCGCAACCTGACGCCGGACCTCCAGTACGTGGAGGTGGTCACCCGGGAGGTGGCCCGCCGCCTCCGGCCCGGCCAGTTCGTCTGTCTGGAAAGCACCACGTACCCCGGCACCACCGAGGAGGTCATCCGCCCGATCCTGGAGTCCACGGGCCTGCGGGAGGGCGAGGACTTCCACCTGGCCTTCAGCCCCGAGCGGGTGGACCCGGGCAACAAGCGCTACACCACGCGCAACACCAGCAAGGTGGTGGGCGCGGCCAGCCCCGCGAGCCTCCAGGTGGCCCTCAGCTTCTACCGCCAGACCATCGTGGAGGTGGTGCCCGTCACCTCCGCGCGGGTGGCGGAGATGGTCAAGGTCTTCGAGAACACCTTCCGCGCCGTGAACATCGCCCTCGTCAACGAGCTGGCGATGCTCTGCGACCGCATGGGGCTGGACGTGTGGGAGGTGCTGGAGGCGGCCGGCACCAAGCCCTTCGGGATCATGCCCTTCTTCCCCGGGCCCGGGGTGGGGGGGCACTGCATCCCCCTGGACCCCCACTACCTGGAGTGGAAGGCCCGGGAGTACAACTTCAACACCCGGTTCATCGCCCTGGCCGGGGAGATCAACCGGCGGATGCCGGAGTTCGTCCTGCAGAAGGCCATGCGCCTGCTCAGCGACCAGGGCCTCGGCCTGCGGGGGGCCCGCGTCCTCGTCCTGGGCCTGGCCTACAAGAAGGACGTGGACGACGCCCGGGAAAGCCCCGCCGCCGAGGTCCTGGGCCTGCTGGCGGAGCGGGGGGCCCGGGTGGACTACCACGACGCCCGGGTGCCCCGGCACGCGGACGTCCACGGCGCCTTCCACAGCGTCCCCCTCACCCGGGAGGTCCTGGAGGAGACCGACCTGGTGCTCATCCTCACCGACCATTCGGACGTGGACTACCCCTTCGTGGTGCGCCACGCCCCCCGGATCCTGGACACCCGCAACGCCACCCGCGGCCTCCTGGCCGAGCCCGGCAAGGTGGTGAAGCTGTGACCCGCGGGGTGCGGGTCGTGGTGGCGGGCGCGGGGCCCTGGGGGTGGAACCACCTCACCACCCTGCACGGCCTGGGGGCCCTCGCGGGGGTGGTGGAGGTGTGCGAGGACACGGCCGGCCGCGTCCGCGCCACCTGGCCGGACCTGCCGGTGTGGGACAGCCTGGCCGCGGCCCTGGACGGGGGCGGCGTGGACGGGGTGGTCATCGCCACCCCGGCCCCCACCCACGCGGCCCTCGCCTGCGAGGCCCTGGCGCGGAGCCGGGGGGTGCTCGTGGAGAAGCCCATGACCCTGGCCGTGCGGGACGCGGCCCACCTGGTGGAGATGGCGGAGGCCGGCGGCCGGGTGCTCATGGTCGGCCACCTCCCCCTCTTCCAGCCGGCCCTCCGGAGCCTGGCGGACCTGATGGCCTCCGGGGCCCTGGGCCGGATCTGCCGCATCGACCTGGCCCGGACCGCCCTGGGGCGGGTGCGGCCCACCGAGGATGTGCTGTGGAGCCTCGGCCCCCACGACGTCGCCGTCCTCCTCCACCTGGCCGGGGCGGCCCCGGCGCGGGTCGCCGCCGCCGGCGCGGCCTTCCTCCAGCCCGGCCTCCCCGACGACGTCCACCTGGAGCTGGGGTTCGCCGATGGCCTGACCGCCCACATCCACCTCGCCTGGTACTGGCCCGTCCGGACCCGGAGCCTCCGGGTCCTGGGCGACCGGGGCATGGCGGTGTACGACGAGGCGGACCAGACCGTGACCCTCCACCACAAGCGCCTGGCGGGGGGGAGCGGCCCCGGCAGGCTCGCCGCCGTCGACGGCGGCGCGGAAACGGTCTTCCAGGGCGGCGGCCAGCCCCTGGCGGCCGAGGACGCCCACTTCGTCCAGTGCCTGGCCTCCGGCGCCCGTCCCCTCAGCGACGGCCGGTGCGGCCTGGACGTCATCCGGGTCCTGGAGCGGGCCGAAGCCCAGCTCCAGGCCCCCTTCCAACCCGCTTCCAAGGAGGCCTGAATGAACACGACCCCATCCGCCCAGGCGGCCATGGTCCACCCCCTCGCCGTCGTCGACCCCGGCGCGGAGGTCGGCGAGGGCACCCGCATCTGGCACTTCTGCCACGTCTACCCCGGCGCCCGCGTCGGCGCGCGCTGCGTCCTCGGCCAGAACGTCATGGTGGCCGCCGGGGTGGTGATCGGCGACGCCTGCAAGATCCAGAACAACGTCTCCCTCTACGAGGGCGTCGTCCTCGAGGACCACGTGTTCTGCGGCCCGAGCATGGTCTTCACGAACGTGCGGACGCCCCGCTGCCTCTTCCCCCGGAACACCTCCGCGGACTACGTGGAGACCCGCGTGAAGCGGGGCGCCAGCATCGGGGCCAACGCCACCGTCGTCTGCGGGGTCACCCTCCATGAAGGCGCCTTCGTCGCCGCCGGGGCCGTGGTCACCCGGGACGTGCCGGCCTACGCCATGGTGGCGGGCGTGCCCGCCCGGATCATCGGCCACATGTGCGAGCGGGGGGAGCGGCTGGTCTTCGGGCCGGACGGCGTGGCCCTCACCTCGTACGGCCAGCGCTACCGCCAGCATCCGGACGGCACCGTCGCCAAGGAGGACGCGTGAACACCGCCACCCGCATCCCCGTCCTCGACCTGTCCTGCCAGCTCGATCCCCTCCTCGACGACCTCTCGGCGGCCTTCGGGCGCGTGCTCCGCTCCTGCCACTACATCCTCGGGCCCGAGGTGGCCGCCTTCGAGGGGGAGGCCGCGGCCCACCTCGGGGCCGCCCACGCCCTGGGCTGCAATTCGGGCACCGACGCCCTGGTGCTGGCCCTGCGGGCCCTGGGCGTGGGGCCCGGGGACGAGGTGATCACCACCCCCTTCACCTTCTTCGCGACGGCCGAGGCCGTGAGCGCCGTGGGGGCCGTGCCCGTCTTCGTGGACATCGATCCCGCCAGCCTCAACCTGGACCCCGGGGGCGTCGCCGCGGCCGTCACCGCCCGGACCCGCGCCCTCCTGCCGGTTCACCTCTTCGGGCGGCCCTGCGACATGGACGCCCTGGGGGCCGAGGCGGACCGCCACGGCCTGCCCGTGGTGGAGGACTGCGCCCAGGCCTTCGGCGCCCGGCACCGGGGCCGGGCCGTGGGGACCCTCGGGGTCCTGGGCTGCTTCAGCTTCTTTCCCACCAAGAACCTGTCCGGCTTCGGGGACGGGGGGCTCGTCACCGCCGCCCGGCCCGAGCTGGCGGAGGCCGTCCGCATGCTGCGGGCCCACGGTGCCCGCCGCAAGTACCACAACGAGACCCTGGGGTACAACTCCCGCCTGGACGAACTCCAGGCGGCCCTGCTGCGGGTGCGTCTGCCCCACGTGGAGGCCTGGAACGCCGCCCGGGTCCAGGCCGCGCGGGGGTACGGCGAGCGGCTGGCAGGCCTGCCAGGGGTGCTGGCGCCGGAGGTGGTGGAGGGCCACGTCTTCAACCAGTACACGATCCGCATCCGCGCCGGGAACGGGTGTCCGGGCCGGGACGCGGTCCAGGCGGCCCTCGCCGCCGAGGGGGTGGAAACGATGGTCTACTACCCGGTTCCCTGCCATCGGCTGCCCGTGTACGCCCGGAGCCACGGGAAGACCGCCTGCCCCGCCGCCGAGGCGGCCTGCGGGGAGGTGCTCAGCCTGCCCTTCTGGCCGGGCATCCCCACCGCCGTCCAGGACCGGGTGGCGGAGGCCCTGGGGCGCGCCGTCCGGGGGGGCCGCGCGTGAAGGACGCCTTCCGGGGGTTCCGCCTCAAGGTCCTGCAGGTGGCGGGCGGAACCGCCCTCGCCCAGGGCCTGATCGTCCTGGCGTCCCCGGTCCTCACCCGCCTGTACAGCCCCGGGGACTTCGGGGTGCTGACGGTCTACATGTCCCTGGTGACCGTCCTCGTCAGCCTGGGCTCCCTGCGGTACGAGCAGGCCCTCCCCCTGCCGGAGGCGGAGGCGGAGGCCGCCGGGCTCCTCCTCCTGTGCCTGCTCCTGGTGGGGGCCACGACCCTGGCGGGCGCCCTCGTCATCGGCGGCCTGCGGCACCGGATCCTCGCCTGGATGGACGCGCCGGCCCTCGGTCCCTTCCTGTGGCTGGTTCCCGTGAGCGTGCTGGGGGCGGGGCTCTACCAGGTCTTCACCTGCTGGGCCATCCGCAAGGAACGCTACGACCGCATCGCCCGCACCCGGGTGACCCAATGCCTCACCCAGCTGGCCGTCCAGGTGGGGGGCGGCCTCCTGGGGGGCGGCGCGGCGTGGCTGCTCGTGGGGGACGCCCTGGGCCGCACCAACGGTACCCGCACCCTCGCCGCCCTGGACTGGCGGCGGGACGGGGCCGCCCTGGGCCGGACCCGGTGGGCGGACGTCGCCGGGGCGGCCCGGCGCTTCCGGGCCTTCCCCCTCCTGTCCAGCGGGACGGCCCTGCTCAACACCCTGAACCTCCGGCTGCCGGGCCTCCTTCTGGCCATCGCCTACGGCCCCTGGGACGCGGGCTGCTTCGCCCTGGCGCAGCGGGTGTTCGCCTTGCCCAGCGCCATCGTGGGGGAATCCGTGGCCCAGGTCTTCTTCGGGGAGAGCGCCCAGGTCGGCCGGAGCGGCAGCCTCATGCCCCTTTTCCAGGGCACGGTCCGCCGCATGTTCCTCCTCGGCCTGCCCCTGATGGCCCTCTCCGCCCTTTCGGGCTGGTTCCTCTTCCCGGTCCTCTTCGGGGAGGCCTGGGGGCGGGCGGGGCGCTTCGCCGCGGCCCTGGCCCCCATGGCCCTGGCCCAGTTCACGGGGGCCTGCGTGTCCAGCGCCCTGGTGGTGCTGGAGCGCCAGGACCTGGCCCTGGTGCGGGAGCTCATCCGGTCCCTGCTCCTCCTGGGGGCGGTGGCGGCCGCGTGGCGGCTGCGCTGGGACGCTTCGCGGGCGGTCAACCTCTTCGCCTGTTCCGGCACCCTCTCGTACGGCCTCTACGGCTGGATCACCTGGTACGCCATCCGCCGGCACGACCGGCAGGGCGGGGCGGTGCGCCCATGACCTGGCGCTGGCCCGTGCCACCCCGCTTCCTCGCCCTGGGCGGCTTCGTCTTCGCGGGGGACCTGAAGGCGGGCCCCCTCCTGTCCCGGCTGCCGGTGGACCTCACCCTCCTGACCGGGGCGATCCTGTCGGGCACGGTGCTCCTGCGCTGGCTCCGGGGGGCCCGGGTGGCCTCCGCCGCGGGCCTGGGCCTGGTCCTCGGCTGGTTCCTCACCTTCCTTCCCGGGGCGGCGGCCACGGCGGCCACCCCCTACGGCACCCGCAAGCTGGCCACCCTGGCCACGTTCAGCCTCCTGGCCGCCACGGCCCCCTTCTTCCTCGTGCGGGACCGGGCCGACCAGGCCCACGCCCTGGAGGGCCTCGCGTGCCTGTGCGGGGTGATCACCCTGGACGCCCTGTCGGGGATGGGGCAGGGGGGCCTCCAGCGCCTGGCCGCCTCCGGGGGCGGCACCATCGCCCTGGGCCGGGCCGCGGGGTTCCTCGCCCTGGCGGGGGCGGCCCGCTTCGCCGCGGGGGGGCGGACCGCCCCCCTCCACCTGGCCTTGGCGGCCGCGGGCACGGTGGCCGCCCTCTTTTCCGGGTCCCGGGGCCCCATGGGGGGCCTGGCCCTGGGCCTCGTCCTCCTCCTGGCCGCCGCGGGGCGGGGCCGTCTGCGCCTCCTCGCCGCCGCCGGGGCCTTGGCGGCGGCCCTCCACCTCTCCCTGGCCCTGGGGCCCGCCGGCTCCCTCCGGCGCGTGGCCGATTTCCTGCGGGGGGAGTTCGGGGCCTCGGAGGCCTACCGGGCCCTGGCCGCCTCCTCGGCCTGGGCCCGGATCCCGGGCGCGCCCCTGGGCCTCGGCCTGGGGGGCTTCGCCACCCAGGTGGACCTGGACGCGGGGGTGGCCCGCCAGTACCCCCACAACCTCCTCCTGGAGACCACGCTGGAAGCCGGCTGGGCCTGCGGCCTGGCCACCGTGGCCCTCCTGGGGGCCGCCCTGGGGCGGGCGTGGCGCTCCGGGGAGGCCCTGCTCTTCGCGGGGGTGGGGTTCTGGACCCTGAACGCCCTGGTGAGCGGGGATGTGAACGACAACCGCCCCCTCTTCGCCCTCCTGGCCACCGCCCTGGCGCGTCCGGGGAAGGACCTCCCGTGAGCCCGCGCCCCCTCGCCGTCGTCACCTCGGCCCATCCCTGGGGCGATCCCCGGGTCTTCGGCCGGGAGCTCCAGGCCTGCCTGGACTGGGGCCTGCCCGTGGACCTGTACGCCCAGGCCCCCCCGGGCGCCGCGCCGGCCCTGCCGGCCGGGTTGCGCTTCCACCCGGTCCCCCCCGCCCGGGGCCGGCTGGGGCGGGTCCTGCGGGCGCTGGGCCTCTGGCGGCCCCTGCTCCGCAACGGGCCCTACCGCCTCGTCCACTTCCACGACCCCGAGCTCCTGCCCGCCATGGCCCTCCTGGCCCTGGCCCGGCCCGGCACCCACCTCCTCTTCGACATCCACGAGGACCTGCCGCTCCAGTTCCGCGCCAAGACCTACGTGCCCGAGCCCTTCCGCCGGCCCCTGGGCATCCTCGCCGCCTGGGCCCTTCACCTGGCGTCCCGGCTGTTCCATGGCTTCGCGCCGGCCACGGAGGCCATCGCCTCGGCCTGGCCCCCGGACGCCACCCGGGTGGTGCACAACTACCCCCGCACCCTCTTCCACCGCCCCGGGCCGGCCCCGGATCCGGACCGGGTGCTCTACATGGGGGGCCTGAGCCGGGAGCGGGGGCTCCTCCTCGCCCTGGAGGCGGTGCGCCGGGCGCGGGCCGTCCGGCCCGGCATGCGCCTGGAGGTGATCGGCTGGCTCCTGGACCGGGAGGTGGAGGCGGCCCTGGGCGCGGCCTCGGCCGAAGGCTGGTGCACCCACACGCCGACCCTGGGGGCCGAGGCCCTGGCGGAACGGGCGAGCGGGGCCGGCATCGGCCTGGTGACCCTGCTCCCCCTGGCCAACTACCAGGAGGCCCTCCCCACCAAGCTCTTCGAGTACATGGCCCTGGGCATCCCCGTCCTCGCCTCCGACTTCCCCCTGTGGCGGCGCCTCGTGGCGGGGAGCGGGGCCGGGCGGGTGGCCGCCCCCGAGCCGGCGGCGGTGGCCGGCGCCCTCCTGGCCATGGCCTCGGACCCCGCCGGCCTCGCCGCCCACGCCCGGCGGGGCCGCGAGGCCTACCTGGCCCGGTACCGCTGGGAGGCCGAGGCCCGCCACCTCCGCTGGCACCTGGCCCGGGCCGGCCTGCTCCCCCCCGAACCCCCTGGAGACGCGCCATGAACATCCTGATCATCAATCCCTACGCCCTGGACCCGGACCAGGCGGGGGGCACCCGCCACTTCTCCCTGGCCCGGGCCCTCCAGGCCCGGGGCCACCGGGTGATGCTGGCGGCGGCCTCCTTCGATCACGGCGCGCGGGTGGACGTGCTGCCCCCGGGGCCCCCGGCGGCGCGCCGGGATCGGCACGGGGTGGCCTTCCTGCGCCTGCGCACGCCCCCGTACCGGGGGAATGGCGCCGGGCGCCTGTGGAACATGGTCGCCTTCGGGCGGGCCGTGGAGCGGGTGTTGCCCGCCCACTTGGACTTCCGCCCCGACGTGGTGGTGGGCAGCAGCCCCCACCCCTTCGGGGCCCGGGGCGGGCTCCGCCTGGCGCGGCGGATGGGCGTCCCCTTCGTCCTGGAACTCCGGGACGTGTGGCCCCAGTCCCTCACGGACGTGATGGGGGTGCCCCCCTGGCATCCGGTGATCTGGCTCCTGGGCCGCCTGGAGCGCGAGCTCTACCGGGGGGCGGACCACATCATCACCCTCCTGGCCCAGGTGGGGCCCCGGGTGGCCGCCCGGGGCGGGGATCCGGAGGCCCTCACGTGGGTGCCCAACGGCATCGACCTGGGCCTCGTCCCGACCCCCGGGCCGCCGGCGGACGCGGGTCCCTTCACAATCCTGTACGCCGGCTCCCACGGGGTCACCAACGCCCTGGACGTGCTCGTGGACGCCGCGGCGGAACTGCGGGGGGAGGCAGGACCCGACGGGCGCCCCTACCGCTTCGTCCTCCTGGGCACGGGCCCGGAGAAGCCGGCCCTGGAGGCCCGGGCCGCGCGCCTGGGTCTGGATGCCCTGGTCTTCCGGCCCCCCGTGCCCAAGCGGGCCGTCTACGGCTGCCTCGCCGAGGCGGACGCCTTCTGGGTGAGCGCCCGGGACAGCGGCCTGTGGGACTACGGCATCAGCTTCAACAAGCTCTACGACTTCATGGCCATGGCCCGCCCCACCCTCGCGGGGGTGCGGTCCCCCGGCAATCCCATCCTCCTGTCGGGGGGCGGGCTGATGGTGGCGCCGGGCTCGGCCCGGGCCATGGCCGACGGGGTGCGGGCGCTGGCGGCCGCGGGCCCCGGGGCCCGGCGGGAGATGGGCGAGCGGGCGCGTGCCTACGTGGCGGCCCATTTCGACATGGCCCACCTCGCCGCCCGCTTCGAAACGGCCCTGGAGGCGGCCCTGGCCCAGGCCCGGCGGGTGCGCGGAGGGGCCCATGCACGTTGATCGCCTGGGGGCCGGCGATCCGGCCTGGACCGCCTTCCTGGGGGAGGTGGACCACGACTTCTACCACCTGCCGACGTACGTGGACCTGTGCGCCCTGCGCGAGGGGGGCGAGGCCGCGGCCTTCCTCGCCGCGGATGACCTCGGCGGTCTGCTGGTGCCCCTCATCCTCCGGCCCATTCCAGGGACGGACCAGCGGGACGCGGGGTCGCCCTACGGCTATCCCTGCCCCCTCCTGTCGGGGCCTCCGGAGCCCGCGCGCCTGGAGGCCCTGCTGGGCGCTTTCGCGGAGGCCTGCGGCCGGGAGGGCCTCGTGAGCGCCTTCCTCCGCCTCCATCCCCTCCTGCCCCTGCCCGCCATCCCCTGGGCGCGCTTCGGGACCCTGGTGGACCACGGCTGGACGATCTACCTGGACCTGACCCAGCCCCCGGAGGTCCTGGACCGCCAGACCCGCGCCAACCACCGCACGGGGGCCCGGCGCCTGCTGGAGCGGGGCTTCCGGGTGGTCCTGGACGCCTGGGACCGCCTGGACGCCTTCGCCGCCCTCTACCTGGCCACCATGACCCAGCGGGACGCGGGACCGGCCTACCGCTTCGGCCTGGACTACTTCCAGGAACTGCACCTGCGCCTGGAGGGCCGGATGCACCTCGCCCTCGTGCTGGATCCGGCGGACACGGTGGCCGCCGGCGGCCTCTTCAGCCGGGTGGGGGGCCTCATGCAGTTCCACCTGGCGGGCACGGACCCGGCCTTCCGGGCCCTGGGGCCCTCCAAGCTCATGATCCTCCACATGCGGGACCAGGGGCGGGCCTGGGGCGCCCGGGCCCTCCACCTGGGCGGCGGGGTGGGCTGCGCCGAGGATTCCCTGGCCCTCTTCAAGCGGGGTTTCTCGCCCCTGGAAGCCCGCTTCCAGACCTTCCGCATGGTCCTGCTGCCGGAGGCATACCGGGCCCTCGGCGGCGCCGCGCCCGGGGACGGCTTCTTCCCCGCCTATCGATCGCCCGGAGGCGTCCATGCCTGAACCCGAACGACCCCTGACCCTCCTCCGCACGGCGGCGGGGTCCCCGCCCTCCGTCACCCAGTACCGGGCCTTCCGGGAGCTGGGGTGCCGCATCGTCGCCGCGGACTGCGAGCCCCGCTCGGTGGGTTTCGCCTTCGCGGACGCGGCCCACGTGGTGCCCCGGGTGGGGGCGCCCGGCTACCTGGACCACATGGTGGACCTGTGCCGGCGCGAGCGGGTGGACCTCTTCCTGCCGGCCCTGGACGAGGAGCTGGTCCTCTGCGCCCGCCACCGGGAGCGCTTCCGGGAGGCGGGGACCCGCATCCTCGTGAGTTCGGTGGCGGCCCTGGAGGCCTGCACGGACAAGCTGGTCACCTACCAGCGCTTCCGGGAACTGGGCGTGCCCACCCCCGCCACCCTGCCTTCGGAGGCCTACCGGCCCGGGGACCTGGAGGGGTGGCCCCTCGTCCTGAAACCGCGCCGGGGCCGGGGCGGGCAGGGGGTCCACCTGCTCCGGGACGCGGAGGAGGCGGCCTTCCTGGCGGGCCGCACCCCGGACGCCGTCGTCCAGGCCTTCTGTCCCGGCGAGGAGCTGACCCTGGACGTGCTGGCCGATCCGGACAGTGAGGTGCGCATCCTCGCCCCCCGGCGCCGCTTGGCGGTGGATTCGGGCATCTCCTCCCGGGGGGCGACCTGCTGGCGGGAGGACCTGCTGGAGCCCGTGCGGCGGATCGTCCAGGGCTTCGGCCTCGCCGGCCCCTTGAACATCCAGTGCTTCGTGGCCGAGGGGCCCCGCTTCACGGAAGTGAACGCGCGCATCGCGGGGACGGCCATCCTCTCCCAGGCCGCCGGGGTGCCCTTCTTCCAGGGGGTGCTGGCCCTGGCCCGGGGGCAGCGGCCCCCGGCCTGGCTCCAGCCGCCGCCCCCCCTGGAGATGGCCCGGTACTGGGAGGAACACTACCGCCGGCCGGCGGAGGGCTGACCATGGGGAGCCTGCTGGCGGTCGGCTTCGACCTGGACTACACCCTCTGGGACCACGGCCGGTTCGCGGAGACCTTCTTCGCGGCCGTGGCCGGCGAGGTGGGCGGGCGGCTCGGCCTGGCCCCCGCCCGGGTGGAGGCCGAGCTGCGGCGGGCCTGGCGGGACCTCACGCCCGGGCACCCCCGGCTCTTCGACACGGCCCTGGCCCGCCTCGGCTCGGCGGACCCCGCCCTCGCGGCGGACCTGGTGGCGCGGTACCGGCGCCACCGGCCCCCCATCCGCCCCTACCCCGGGGCCCTGCCCCTGCTGGAGGCCCTGCGCCGCAAAGGCCTGCGCCTCTTCCTCGTGACCGACGGCGGGGCGGCGGTCCAGCGCTACAAGGTGGAGGCCCTGGGGCTGGCCAGCGCCTTCGACGCCCGGGTCTTCACCGGCGATTTCCCGGCCCTGCTCCGCAAGCCGAGCCCCTTCCCCTTCCTGGTCGCGTGCCGGGGCCTCGGGGTGCCGCCCCGCCGCTGCGCCTTCGTGGGGGACAACCCGGAAACGGATTTCGAGGCGCCCCGCTGCCTGGGCATGCTGGCCATCGGCGTCACCACGGGGCCCTACGCGGAACTGCCCCCGGCGGCGGGCCTGGGGCCCCACCGGCGCGTGCGGGACCTGCGGGACCTGGAGGACCTGGCATGATCGGCCTGAAGGTGAAGCGGGCCTTCGATCTCGTCGTGGCCCTGGTCCTGCTGGCCCTCGCCGGCCCCTTCCTGCTCCTGGTGGCCCTGGCCATCCGCCTGGACTCGCCGGGGCCGGCCCTCTTTCGCCAGGCCCGCCTGGGGCTGGGGGGGCGCGTGTTCTCCATCTTCAAGTTCCGGACCATGCGGGCCGGCGGGGACGCCGGCAGCCTGGTCACCCATCGGGACGACCCGCGCATCACCCGGGTGGGGCGCCTCCTGCGGGCCACGCGCCTGGACGAGCTGCCCCAGCTCCTGAACGTGGTGCGGGGGGAGATGAGCCTGGTGGGGCCGCGGCCCCTCCTGCCCGAATACCTGCCCTACTACGCCCCCGGCGACCGGCGGCGCATGGACGTGCCCCCGGGCATGACCGGCTGGCAACAGGTGAACGGCGCCGCCCGCCACACCTGGCGGGAGCGCATCGCCCTGGACCTCCACTATGTGGACCACCGGACCTTCCTCCTGGACCTGCGCATCCTCCTGCGCACCGTCCGCGTGGTCCTGCGGGCCGACACCGTCTATGCCCCGGACGGGTCCCAGACCAGCGGCGTGCCCGACGGCGCCCCCCGGGACGGAGGCCGCCCGTGAGCCGCCTGGTCAAGCTCGTGGTGGCGCCCCACGCGGACGACGAGGTGCTGGGCGCGGGCGGGGCCATGGCCCGCTGGGCGGGGGAGGGCCACGCGGTGCACGTGGTGGTGGCCACCCGCGGCTATCCGCCCCTGTTCGCCCCCGAGGCCGAGGCCCGCTGCCGGGAGGAGGCCGTCCAGGCGCATCGCCGCCTGGGCGTGGCGACCACCCGGTTCCTGGACCTGCCCGCCGCGGGCCTGGACACCCTCCAGCACCGGGAGCTGAACGCCCGGCTCCTGACCTGCCTTCAGGATCTGGCGCCGGATGAGCTGTACCTGCCCTTCGTGGGGGACCTGCACCGGGACCACCAGCTCGTCTTCCTCTCCGCCCTCGTGGCCGGGCGGCCTTCCGGGCCGGTCTATCCCCACCGCATCTATGCCTACGAGACCCTCTCCGAAACCAACTGGAACGCGCCCTACCTGTCGCCCGCCTTCACCCCCAACCACTTCGTGGACATCGGGCCCACCCTGGACGCCAAGCTGGAGGCCTTCGCCCTCTTCCGGTCCCAGGTGAAGGAGCCCCCCCACGAGCGGAGCCTCATGGCCCTGCGGGCCCTGGCCGTGCTGCGGGGGGCGACGGTGGGCCTGCCGGCGGCCGAAGCCTTCGTGACCATCCGCACGGTCGCCTGAAGTCCCGATTCCGGAATGCGGATCCCGGATGGGGACGGCGGGGCGCCGCCGCCGGCCGCTTCGCCCCCGCTTCCGCCCCCCGCCCTCGCGCCGGTGCCCGCGGCGCGCGGGCCGCGGGCCCGCCCCGGAGGCGCGGGAGATGGCGGAGGTTCAGGGAGGCATCCTCCTTGCCAGGGAGGGGGGCACCCCGGCTGTTCCGGGGCTCCACCCACGAGGATGCTTCATGACCTGTCGTGCAACTTGTTTGCTGGCTTTCGCGGCCGTCGCCCACGCCGGCGGCCCCGGATCCCTGCCCCTGCTGCTCGCGGCTCCGGCCGCGGTGCGGGAGGGCACCCCGGTGTCGGCGCCGGCCCTGATCACGGCGGGGATGAAAGCCGTGCTCGCCTCCGTGCCCGCCCAGGCGGGCGCCACCTACCAGTGGACCGTGGACAACGGGACCCTCGTGGGCGCCAGCGCCAACGCCGCGGTGTACTTCAACGCGCCGGCCGAACCGGGCACCGTCACCCCCACCTGCCGGGTCACGGTGGGCGGGGTCACGTCCGTGTACACCCGCAGCCTTCCCGTGGTGGCCCCCCTGACGCCCACGCCCGTCTGGTACGGGTCCGGCTGGTCCGCCGACGCCCTCGCCAACACCGTGGTGGGCGGCCCCACCGGCAACGTGGTGAGCTACCGGTTCCAGGCCCAGCAATCCCAGGTCCTGGAGGCCATCCGCATCTTCTTCATCTGGTCCACCACCAAGGCGGGCTATGCCTCCGGCCTGGGGGGGACCGTGCGGGTCGACCTGATGGGTGATGACGGATCGGCCAGCCATCTGCCCGGAGGGCCGGTCCTCGCGACGGTGTCGTACGGCAGCATCATCCCCCAGAACAACTACTACCCCCGGCTCACCTTCCCCCTCCCGGCGCAGCTGACGGCCGGATCCCTCTACCATCTGGTCTTCACCAACGTGGACCCGGACCCGGCCAACAACTGGATCTCCCTGGACACCCTCTGGACGGACGCCGCCACGGCCCCCATGCAGCCGGTCCTCCCGGACCCGGCCTTCGCGGTGCTCTTCCGGACGGCCACCGGGGCCTGGCGCCTGCGCCAGGGCTTCACGCCGACGCTGGGCCTCTACTACACCAGCGCCACCCAGGGCAACGGCTACATGGAGGTGTGGTCCACCAACCCCAAGCCCATCTCGGGCCCCGCCGCCGTGCGGGAGGTGTTCACCGTCTCGGGGCCCAGCCGGACCTTCAGCAGCGTGAACGTGCGGCTCCAGCGCACCGCCGGGGAGGGTCCCCTCACCGTGCGCGTGGAGGAGGGGGACGGGACCCTGGTGGAGGCCGTCGAGGTCCCGGCCAGCGCCGTGCTCCAGGGCGTGCCCGCCTGGATCCAGGTCCCCTTCACCCAGGCCCACGCGCTGAACAGCGGCGTGGCCTACCACCTGGTGCTCACCGCCCCGGCCGGGACCACGTACGCCGCCTTCCCCATCCGGAAGGGCCTGGACAAGGGCTTCACCCCGGCCATGGTGTTCCCCGACGGCTATGCCCAGTTCACCACCTCCGCGCCCGGAGGCTGGACGGGCTGGGACATGTGGGGCACGCCGAACCTCACCTTCAGCGACCTCCAGTTCGCCTTCGTGCCCTGAGGGGGGACCGGGCCGTCCCGAGCGGCATCCAACGTGGCCAGGGAGGATGCCATGCGGCTCGGGATCCTGGTCCTGGCGCTCGCGCAGGCCGCCTGGGGCGGCGGGGCCCGCTATGGTCCCGCCCTCCAGGCCGAAGCCCTGGCCAACACCACCCTCGGGCCCTACGGGAACGAGGTGAGCGTGCGGTTCCGGGCCGCCCCGGGGGGCGTCCTCCGGGGCGTCCGGCCCTTCCTCATCTGGAGCTTCCACCGCAATGGGTACCACGGGGGCACGGGGGGGATCCTCCGGGTGGAACTGCGGCCCGATGACGGCACCCCGGCCCACGGGCCCGGCCGGGCGGTGCTCGCCGTCAACGCCGAGCGGGTGTACCTGGTGCCGGCCAGCGACCAGTTCTACCCCCTGCTGGCCTTCGACCGGGCCCCCACGCTCCGGGCGGGCCAGTGGTACCACCTGGTCTTCAGCAACACCCATCCCGAGCGGGAGACCAACTTCCTCTCCCTCAACGCCCTCTTCGACCGCGCCGGGGCGCGTCCCCGGCAGCCCCGCCTGCCGGACGAGGATTGGACCCTCCTGTACCGGAATGCCCGCCAGCCGGCCTGGACCCCGCGCCGGACCCCGGGCACCCAGGAGGCCTTCACCCCCATCCTGGAGGTGGTGTACGAAGGGGGCGCCTCCCAGGGCATCGGGTACATTGAGGCCTGGGTGGCCGCCGCCCGGCCCATCGGGGCGGAGGACCAGGTGGGGGAGGCCTTCACCCCCGCCCGCACCCTGCGGGTGAAGGCCCTCGCCGTGCGGGTGCGGCGGTTGGCGGGCCAGGGGCCCCTGCGCCTGCGGATCGAGGAGGCGGGGGGCAAGGCCCGGGCCCGGGCCGAGG
Source organism: Mesoterricola sediminis (assembly GCF_030295425.1). Lineage (NCBI taxonomy): Bacteria > Pseudomonadati > Acidobacteriota > Holophagae > Holophagales > Holophagaceae > Mesoterricola > Mesoterricola sediminis. The sequence goes on from NZ_AP027081.1 coordinate 463,928, forward strand.
CCGCCGTCCCCTCCGGGGGCCTCGCCTGGGCCCGGGCCGACCTGCCCGAGCCGGCCGTCCTGGAGGCGGGCACTCCCTTCCGCCTCGTGCTGGAGGCGGCGGGGGGGGACCGCTTCGAGGCCTTCCCCCTGCGGAAGGGCACGGACAAGGGCTTTGGTCCGGCGACGGTGTTCACCGAGGGCCACGCCGAGACCGGCCGCGGAGGGGCCTGGACCGGCTGGACCCAATGGGGCAGGCAGGACCGGAAGGACGCCGACCTGCAGTTCTACTTCGAGGTGGAGTGAGGGTCAGGCCTTCACGGCGAGGCTCACGACGGTCTTGTCGTTGCCGCCCATGTTCACCATCAGGCCATGCTCGGTGCGGGGGGCCACCTGGTAGGTGCCGGCCCGTCCCTTCAGCTGGCGCCACAGGTCCACGGCCATGCGGACCCCCGTCGCGCCGGTGGGGTGGCCGTAGCCCACGAGGCCGCCGCCCGCGTTGGTGGGCCAACGCCCATCCCGCCGGGTGATCCCCGCGACGACGGCGTCGGCGCCCTCGCCGGGGGCGGCCATGCCCAGCGCCTCCGTGAGGAGGATTCCGGACACGGTGAAGCAGTCGTGGACCTCCACCACGCCCACGTCCCCGATGGCGAGGCCGGCCATGGCGAGGGCCCGGCCGGCGGCGACCCGGCAGGTGGCCATCTCCGTGGGGTCCGCCGGCGGGGTGGTGAGGTTGGCGGCGGCATGGCCCAGGCCCGTCACCTGGACGGCGTCCTCCCGGCCCAGGCCCAGGCGGCGCAGGCCCTCCTCCGAGGCCACCACGAGGGCGGCGGCGCCGTCGGACACCTTGGAGCAGTCGAAGAGGTTGAGGTGATCGGTGAAGACCCGGGGGTTGGGCGGGGTCCGGCCGAGGGCGAGGAGGTCCTGGGCGCGGTTGGTGTACTCCTGGGCGTCGGGGTTCAGGCGGGCGTTCTCGATGGCGTTGCGGAACCAGTGGGCGAAGCCCTCGCGGGCCCGCTCGGCGCCCACCTTGGCGGCGTAGGCCCCCGCGCGGTCGGAGAAGGCGCCGGGGAAGAAGTAGGCGTGGCCGTCCTTGCGCTCTCCGTCGTACCAGCCGGCGCCCGCCAGGTAGTCGGCGCAGTAGATGGCCTTGACCGTGTTCTGGATCTCCACCCCCAGGACGAGCACCACGTCGGCCAGGCCGCTGAGGACGCTCTTCAGGCCGGAGACGAGGGCGAGGCCCCCCGAGGCGCAGGCGCCCTCCACCCGGAGGGCGGGCTTGAATTCAAGGGCGGGATGGAGGTTCAGCATCAGGGCGCCCAGGTGGCCCTGGCGGTTGAAGCGCTCGGCCATGAAGTTGCCGATGACACACTCATCGATCGCCCCGGGATCGCCGATCTGGGCCAGGGTCATGCGGCCGGCCTCCCGGATGGTTTCATCCAGGCCGGGACGGGGCTTGCGGGGGCTGAATTCCGGGCGCCCGGTCCCCAGGCTCACGGTGGTGGCGCCGGCGGCGAGGAAGACGGGCTTGGGCATGCGGTTCATGGGCGCCTCAGTCCAGGTAGTCGTTGATGGGGCCGTACAGGTGGAAGAAGCCCAGGGTCAGGACGTCGTTCACGTCCTCGGGCCGCGCGGCGACGCCCTGGCGCACCAGGTCCAGGGCCACGTCCCGGCTGTCGAAGACGTGGGCCCGGGCCATGCCGGCGCCCAGGGAATCGAGGTCCTTCAGCCTGCGGAAGTAGGCGCGCAGCTTCTCCTCCCGGGCGGGGTCGCGGCTGAGGGCCTTCCAGGTGAGGGCGGGGTCGGGGTGCGGGCCCAGGAGGCCGTCCATGTCCCGGACGAAGGCCTCGTCCAGGGGGACGTAGTCCCGCGCCGCCGGGTCGAAGATCCCCGCGGGGCGGCCCTTCTCGTAGCGCAGGAAGCCGTCCTTCTGGGCCCCGGAGGAGGTCTGGCCGCCGCGGATCCCCAGGTCCAGCATGTGGTCGATGAGGTCGCTGTGGAGGCCGTCCTGGAGGTAGTGGTCCATCACCCGGAGGATGAGCTGGAAGACGTCGATCCCCACGTAGTCGATGAGCTGGAACATGCCCATGGGGCGGAGGAGCCAGTCCCGGCTCACCTTCTCGACCATGTAGAGGGCCTGGACGAAGCCGTAGTCCCGGGCCAGGTGCTCCATCTCGCGGATGCAGTGGAGGCCGTCGCGCATGAAGTGGCCGTTCCCGATGAAGCCGGCGATGTCCCGCGCCGGGACCGTCGTCTTGCGCAGGATCTTCGCGAGGGCGTAGGCGGCCTCCACCAGGTCGGGGTCGCAGCCGTCGGGGACGATGACCTCCAGCAGCTTCTGGACCGCCGGGGGGTTGTAGAAGTGGTAGCCGATGAGCCGGCCCCCGATCCCGCACTGCTCCGCGAGGACGCGGAGGGGGATGGAGGAGGTGTTGGTGAGGAACCAGGTGGAGGGGGGGCAGAGGACGGCCAGCTCGTTGTAGATCTCGACCTTCACCTCCTCGCGCTCGAAGGCGGCCTCGAAGACGAGGGACGAATCCTTGGCCAGGGCGAGGGCCTTGCCGGTCCGGACGTGGATCATGACCTCGTCCACGAAGGCCTGGACCATCTCCCCGTTCTCCACGAGGTCGGCCCGGTCCCGGAAGACGGCCCGGAGGCGGTTGATCTGCTTCTCGCCGTCCTTCCGGGCCTGGTCGCGCAGGTACCGCTGCAGGCCCTGGAGGGGACCGTCGGCCATGTCGACGAGGTTCAGGACGTACGTGGCCCCCGGATCCTCCAGGGCCCGCCAGGCCATCTCCAGGGCGAGGAGGAGGGCGATGCCGCTGCCCATCTTGCCGGCGGCGCCGATGACGGCCACGTGCTTGAGTCGCTGGTTGAGGTCCATCCGGGCGTTCTCCTGGGATCACCGGCCGATGAACTGGGCCGGGCGTTTCTCGATGAAGGCCTGCATGCCTTCCTTCTGGTCGGCCGTGGCGAAGGTCTGGGCGAAGAGCTCGGCCTCGATGGAGAGGCCGTCGCCGAGGGGGAGGTCGGTCCCCTCGTTCACGGCGTGCTTGCAGTGTGACACGGCCAGGGGGGCCTTCCGGGCGATGAGGGCGGCGAGCTCCCGGCAGCGGGGGAGGAGGAGGTCGGGCGCCGTCACCTCGTTGAAGATCCCCAGCTCCAGTCCCCGCTGGGCGGAGATCACCTCCCCGGTGAAGAGGAGGTACTTGGCCCGGCTGCGGCCGACGATGCGGGCCAGCCGCTGGGTGCCCCCGAAGCCGGGGATGACGCCCAGGTTCACTTCCGGCTGGCCGGCCTTGGCGGCCTCGCTGGCGATGCGGATATCGCAGGCCATGGCCAGCTCGAGGCCCCCGCCGAGGGCGAAGCCGTTGACGGCGGCGATGACCGGGTGGGGGTGGTCCTCGATGAGGTTGAAGATCCGCTGCCCGCGCTGGGCGAAGGCCCGGGCCTCCAGGGGCGAGAGCCCGGCCATGGCCTTGATGTCGGCCCCGGCCACGAAGGCCTTGCCGGCCCCCGTGAGGATGACGGCCCGCACCGAGGGCTCCCGGCCCAGGGCCAGGAAGGCCTCCTCCAGGCCGGCCAGGATGCCGTCGTTCAGGGCGTTGAGGGCCTCGGGGCGGTCGAGGGTGACCAGGCCCACCCCCGCCTCGAGCTCGAACCGGACGTGTTCACTCATGCGCGTCTCCTTCATCCCGCCGGGAATTCCGGCTCCCAGGGTTCGACCACGGCCAGCGGGTCGCCGGCGGCCACCGCCACGCCCTCCCGGGCGGTGACGGAGGCGACGACGCCCTCGATGGGGCTCTTGATCTCGTTCTGCATCTTCATGGCCTCGAGGATCAGGAGGACCTGGCCCTGGGCGACCCGGTCCCCGGGCTCCACCAGGACCTTGCGCACATGGCCGGCCATGGGGCTCTTCAGGTCCTGGCGGCCGGAGGCCCCCTTGCTCATCTTCTGGGCCAGTTTCTTTTTCTTCTCCTCCACCATCTCGATCTCGTAGAGGTCCCCCTTGATGAGGACCTCGTAGGTGTCCTCCGTGTGGGTGGCGTCCACGTCCACCTCGAAGGAGCGTCCCCCGAGGATCATGGAGAAGAGGTTGGGTTCGGGCTCGAGGAAGTCGACGTCGTATTCCCGGTCGCCGAGGGCGACGATGTACTGGCCCGGGCGGGGCTCCTTCACCTTGATCCGGGTGGTGCGTCCCTGGTGCGTCGCGATGTAGGTCATGGCAGCCTCCTCAGAATCCCGGATCGCGCTTGACGCGGCCGCTCTGCTTCCAGAGGGAGGCGTCGCCGCCCCCGCCGGAGGCCGGCGCGGCCAGGCCCTTCGCCTTGTCCCGGCGGTAGGCCTTGATGGCGGCGGCCACCAGGGCCACGTCCTCGTGCGGCTTCACGCGGGCCTCGTCCTGGGGCTGGAACTCCCGGTCGATGAAGTTCGTGTCGATGTCCCCCTCGAGGAACTTCGGGTTCCGGAGGACCCGGGCGTGGAAGGGGATCGTGGTCTTGATTCCCTTCACCTTGTACTCGGAGAGGGCGCGCAGCATGCGGGTGACCATGCGCTCCCGGGTGCTGCCCCAGACCACGAGCTTGCTGAGCATGGGGTCGTAGTGGATGGGCACGTCCAGGCCCTCGTACATGCCGGACTCGTCCCGCACCCAGGGGCCGCCCGGGACCCGGAGGCCGATGATGCGGCCGGGGGTGGGCAGGAAGCGGTTGTCGGGGTCCTCGGCGTAGATGCGGCACTCCAGGGCGTGGCCGTGGCAGGGGACGTCCTCCTGGCGGAAGGGGAGGACGTAGCCCGCGGCGCTGCGGATCATCTCCTTGCACAGGTCGATGCCGGTGATCATCTCGGTGATGGGGTGCTCCACCTGGAGCCGGGTGTTCATCTCCAGGAAGAAGAACTCCCGGGACTTGCCGGAGACGATGAACTCCACGGTGCCGGCCGAGTCGTAGTCCACCGCCCTGGCGGCGCGGACGGCGGCCTCGCCCATGGCCCTGCGCATCTCCGCGTCCACGATGGGGCTGGGGGCCTCCTCGATGACCTTCTGGTGCCGGCGCTGGATGGAGCACTCCCGCTCCGGGCAGTAGATGATGTTCCCGTGGCGGTCCCCCAGGACCTGGATCTCGATGTGGCGGGGGTTCTCGATGTAGCGCTCCATGTAGACCGCGTCGTCCCCGAAGGCGGCGAGGCTCTCGGACTTGGCGGTCCGGTAGGCGGGAAGCAGGTCCTCTTCCCGGAGGATCATGCGCAGGCCCTTGCCCCCGCCGCCGGCGGCGGCCTTCATCATGATGGGGTAGCCGATCTTCCGGGCCCAGGCGACGGCCTCCGCCTCGCTCTGGAGGTTCTCCCGCATGCCGGGCACGAGGGGCACGCCCATCTCGTGGACGGCCACGCGGCTCGTGGTCTTGTTGCCCATCACCCGGATGGCCCGGGGGTTGGGGCCGATGAAGGTGATGCCCGCGGCCGCGCAGGCCTCGGCGAAGGCCGCGTTCTCCGAGAGGAAGCCGTAGCCCGGATGGATGGCGTCCGCCCCGGCGGCCTGGGCCACCTCCAGGATGCGGTCGCCGCGCAGGTACGAATCCCGGCTGGGGGCCGGGCCGATGCAGTAGGCCTCGTCCGCCGCCCGCACGTGCAGCGCGGCCCGGTCGGCTTCCGAGTAGACGGCCACGGTGGGCACGCCCAGCTCCTTGCAGGCCCGGATGACGCGGATGGTGATCTCTCCCCGGTTCGCGATCAGGATCTTCTTGAACATGGCCGGATCCTCAGAGGGGCAGGTTGCCGTGCTTCCTGGGCGGGTTGCTGACGCGCTTGTTGCGGCAGGCCTCCAGGGCGCGGATCAGGCAGGGGCGGGTGCGCAGGGGATCGATGATCTCGTCCACGTAGCCCAGCTCGGCGGCGTTGTAGGGGTTGGCGAAGGCGGCCCGGTAGTCGTCCAGGAGGTTCCTGCGGGTGCGCTCGGGGTCCAGGGAGGTGTCCAGCTCCTTGCGGTGGATGATGTTGACCGCGCCCTCGGGCCCCATGACGGCGATCTCGGCCGTGGGCCAGGCGATGGCGTAGTCGCAGCGGATGTTCTTGGCGTTCATGACGCAGTAGGCGCCGCCGTAGGCCTTCCGGGTGATGACGGTGACCCGGGGCACGGTGGCTTCGGTGATGGCGTAGAGGAGCTTGGCGCCGTGCTTGATGATGCCCCCCAGCTCCTGGTCCACCCCCGGCAGGAAGCCCGGCACGTCCTCGAAGAAGACGAGGGGGATGTTGAAGCAGTCGCAGAACCTCACGAAGCGGGCCCCCTTCAGGGAGGCGTCCACGTCGAGGGCCCCGGCCAGGTGATTGGGCTGGTTGCCCACGATGCCCACGGGGCGGCCGTTGAGGCGGGAGAAGCCCACCACCAGGTTCCGGGCGAAGTGCTCCTGCACTTCGAAGAAGTGCCCGTCGTCCACGATGGCCCGGACGACCTCCTTCATGTCGTAGGGCTGGTTGGGGTTGTCCGGGACGAGGGTGCGCAGGGCCACGTCGGTACGGTTGGGGTCGTCCGTGCAGGGCCGCGCGGGCGGGTCGTCCTGGTTGTTGAGGGGGATGAAGCCCATGAGCTCCCGGATCATGAGCAGGCACTCCTCGTCGTCCGAGGAGGCGAAGTGGGCGCACCCGGAGCGGGCGTTGTGGGTCATGGCCCCGCCCAGCTCGTCCTTGCTGACCTCCTCGTGGGTGACGGCCCGGATGACGTCGGGGCCGGTGATGAACATGTACGAGGTGTCCTTCACCATGAAGACGAAGTCGGTGATGGCGGGGGAATAGACGGCGCCGCCGGCGCAGGGGCCCATGATGGCGGAGATCTGGGGGATCACCCCGGAGCAGAGCACGTTGCGGGTGAAGATGTCGGAGTAGCCGGCCAGGGACTGGACCCCCTCCTGGATCCGGGCGCCGCCCGAATCGTTGAGGCCGATGACCGGCGCCCCGTTCCGGGCGGCCATGTCCATGATCTTGCAGATCTTCTCGGCGTAGGCCTTGGAGAGGGACCCTCCGAAGACCGTGAAGTCCTGGGCGAAGACGTAGACGAGGCGGCCGTCGATGGTGCCATAGCCCGTCACCACGCCGTCGCCCGGGATCTTCACCTTGCCCATGCCGAAGTTGTCGCACCGGTGCAGGACGAACTTGTCGATCTCCGTGAAGGAGTCCTCGTCCAGGAGGATGGCGATGCGCTCACGGGCCGTGAGGCGGCCGGACTGGTGGTGTTTCTCGATCTTGTCCGGGCCTCCGCCCTTCTCCGCTTCCTCGTTCTTGCGCCGGAGCAGCTCCAGCTTGGCGTCCTGTCCCGTGGTCATCGGTCCTCCTGTCATGAGGAAAAGACAAACAGCGTGCCTGCTCGGCGATCCATGCCTAGAGGAGCTTGGCGATGGTCTGGAGCTGCATGAACGTGGTGCCTTCGTAGATCTTGCCGATCTTGCTGTCGCGGAAGTACTTCTCGGCGGGGTAGTCCTTGGTGAAGCCGTAGCCGCCGAAGATCTCCAGGCATTCGCTGGCCACGTACTCGGCCACCTGGCTCACGTAGTACTTGGCCATGGCCGCCTCCTTGATGAAGGGGAGGCCGGCGTCCTTCATGCGCGCGGCGTTGTAGGTGAGGAGGCGGGCCGCCTCCACCCGGCTGGCGCATTCGGCCAGGCGCATCTGCACGGCCTGGAACGCGAAGATGGGCTTCCCGAACTGGCGGCGTTCCTGGGCGTAGGCCAGGGCGTGGCCCAGGGCCCCCTCGGCCAGGCCCAGCATCTGGGCGGCGATGCCGATGCGTCCCTCGTTGAGGGTCTCGATGGCCACCTTGTAGCCCTTGCCCACCTCCCCCAGCACCTGGTCGGCGGCGACGGGGACGTCGGAGAGGGCGAGTTCGCACGTGGACGAGGCGCGGATGCCCAGCTTGTCCTCCTTGCGGCTCACGCTGAAGCCGGGGGCGGAGCGCTCCACGATGAAGGCGGTGATGCCCTTGTAGCCGAGGGCGGGATCCACCGTCGCGAAGACGATGAAGAGCTCCGCCTCCTCCGCGCTGGTGATGAACATCTTGCTGCCGTTCAGGACGAAGCCCCCGTCCTTCGGCGTCGCCCGGGTGGCCAGGGCGAAGGCGTCGGAGCCCGAGCCGGCCTCGGAGAGGGCGTAGGCGCCCACGGCGTTCCCGCAGAGGCGGGGCAGGAACCGCGCCTTCTGGGCCTCGGTGCCCCAGCGGGAGAGGCAGTTGTCCACGAGGGTGTTCTGAACGTCCACGAGGACGCCCACGCTGGCGTCCACCTTGGAGAGCTCCTCGATCACGAGGATGGCGTTGAAGAAGCTGGATCCCGCCCCGCCGTGGGCCTCGGGGACCTCGATGCCCATGATCCCCAGGTCGAAGAGCTTGCCGAGGAGGGCGCGGTCCAGCTTCTGGGCCTCGTCCATGGCGCGGCGGAGGGGCTCGATCTCGTTGCGGGCGAAGTCCGCGACGAGATCGCGGAAGGCGATTTCCTCGTCATCGAGGAGGGTCAGGGGACGGCTCATGCGGTCTCCGGCGGGTCGGGTGGGTTCTGGAAGGTGACAAAGTTGAACATGATTGGGCTTGGAGCGGAAACGCGGATTTTTGCGTTCACATGGAGCGCCGGTATTTTCCACCCATCTCGTAGAGGACGGAAGTGATCTGGCCCAGGCTGGCGACACGCACGGTGTCCATCAGGACGTCGAAGACATTGGCCCCCCGCCGGATCTGGTCCCGGAGCCGGTCGAGGGCCGGGCCCGCGGCCTCCCGGTGCCGGGCCTGGAACGCCCGGAGGCTGGCGAGGCGGGCGTCCTTCTCCTCGGCGCTGGCGCGGCTGATGGGCTGGGCCTGGGCCTCCTCCGCGTCCCGGACGAAGGTGTTGACCCCGACCACCGGCAGCTCCCCCGAGTGCTTCCGGGTCTCGTAGAGGAGGGACTGCTCCTGGATCCGGTAGCGCTGGTACTGGGTCTCCATGGCGCGCAGGACGCCGCCGCGGGCGTCCAGGGCCAGGAACTCCTCCAGCACCGCCTCCTCCACCCTCGCCGTGAGCCGCTCGAAGAAGTGGCTGCCCTGCAGGGCGTTCTCGCTCCAGTACACGCCCCACTCCCGGGTGAGGATGAGCTGGATGGCCATGGCGATGCGCACCGACTCCTCGGTGGGGGTGGTGAGGGCTTCGTCGTAGGCGTTGGTGTGGAGGGAGTTGCAGTTGTCCAGCAGGGCGGTGAGCGCCTGGAGCGTGGTCCGGATGTCGTTGAACTTCATCTCCTTGAGGTGGAGGGAGCGGCCCGAGGTCTGGATGTGGTACTTGAGCTTCTGGTTCCGCTCCCGGGCGCCGTACACGTCCCGGAGGGCCACGGCCCAGATGCGGCGGGCCACGCGGCCCAGGACCGAGTACTCCGGGTCCAGGCCCGAGCTGAAGAAGAAGGAGAGGCTGGGGGCGATGTCGTCGATGGCCATGCCCCGGCTCAGGTAGTACTCGACGAGGGTGAAGCCGTTGGCGAGGGTGAAGGCCAGCTGGGTGACGGGGTTGGCCCCCGCCTCGGCGATGTGGTAGCCGGAGACGCTGACGGAGTAGTAGTTGCGCATCCGGTTGCGGACGATGAAGTCCTGGACGTCGCCCATCATCTTCAGGGCGAACTCGATGGAGAAGATGCAGGTGTTCTGGGCCTGGTCCTCCTTGAGGATGTCGGCCTGGACCGTGCCGCGCAGCGCCGCCAGGGACGCCTCGCGCACCTGGGCCTCCTCCACGGGGGTGAGGGGGCCCTCGGCGCGGCGCTTCTCCAGCTGCTGGTCGACGGCCGCGTTGAAGAACATGGCCAGGATGACGGGGGCCGGCCCGTTGATGGTCATGGACACGGAGGTGGCCGGGTCGCAGAGGTCGAAGCCCTGGAAGAGCCGCTTCATGTCGTCCAGGGTGGCCACGCTCACCCCGCTCTCGCCGATCTTCCCGTAGATGTCGGGGCGCTCGTGCGGGTCCTCCCCGTAGAGGGTCACCGAGTCGAAGGCCGTGGAGAGGCGGCGGGAGGCGTCGCCCTGGCAGAGGAAGTGGAACCGGCGGTTGGTGCGCTCCGGGCCGCCCTCGCCGGCGAACTGGCGCTTGGGATCCTCGTCGGTGCGGCGGAAGGGGAAGACGCCGGCGGTGAAGGGGAAGCTCCCGGGAACGTTCTCCAGCCGGAGGAAGCGCACCAGGTCGCCGTAGCGGTCCGTGGCGGGCAGCTCCACCTTGCGCACGGGGGTTCCCGCCAGGGAGGTCACCGTCAGGGGGACCTTCACCTCCCGGTCCCGCACCGCGTAGGTGAAGGCGTCGCCCCCGTAGGCGGCCTTCAGGGCCTCCCAGCGCGCCAGGAGGCGCTCCCCCTCGGGGCCAAGGTCCGCCCGGGCGCGGGCGGCGGCCGCCGCCGCCTCGGGCACCTCCGCCGCGGCCGTCTCCAGGGCCTGGAGGCGGTCCGCCTTGGCGGCGAGGGCCTCGGTGTCCCGGTGGTAGGCGCGCACGGCGGAGACGATCTCCTGGAGGTAGCGGGCCCGACCGAAGGGGACGATGGGGGCGGCCCGGTCACTGGAGAAGGCGAGGGGGCCCGGATCGGGGAGGGCGGAGGCCAGCGGCAGGCCGTGGTCCTCCCGGAGGCGGGCCAGGAGGTCCAGGTAGAGGCGGTCCACCCCCGGATCATCGAAATGGCCGGCCACCGTGCCGTACACGGGCAGGGCCTCGTCCGGCACCTGGGCGGGGAGGCCCCGGTTCCGGCGCACCTGGCGCCGGACCGCATGGAGGGCGTCCTCGCTGCGCTTGTCCTCGAACTTGTTGACCACCACGAGGCGGGCGAAGTCCAGCATGTTGATCTTCTCGAGCTGGGTCCCGGCGCCGAAGTCGCTCGTCATGACGTACACGGGCAGGTCCGACATCTCCGTGATCTCGGTATCCGCCTGGCCGATGCCGCTCGTCTCCACCAGCACGAGGCTGGCCCCGGCCGCCTGGAGGACGGCTGCGCCCGCCCGCACCCGCGCCGCCAGGTCCGGGCCGCCGGCCACGCTGCGGAAGAAGACCCGGGGATCCGAGGCCGTGCCCATGCGGAGGCGGTCCCCCAGGAGGGCCCCGCCGGAGGCCTTGCGGGTGGGATCGATGGCGAGCACGGCCACGCGCAGGTCCGGATGGTCCAGGAGGAGCCTGCGGACCAGTTCATCCACCAGGGAACTCTTGCCCGCCCCGCCGGTGCCCGTGAACCCGATGACCGGGCAGCGCGAGCCGGGAGCGGGGGGCTCCCCGCCGTCCAGGGCCGCGCCGAGGGCCCGGGCCAGGCCCGGCCGGTCCGACCAGGCCGCCGCGGGACGGGGGCGCGGTTCCGGCGACCGGGCCCGGCCCAGCAGGTCGGCGATCATGCCGTCCACCCCCAGGCGCATGCCGTCGTCCGGCGTGTAGATCTTCTCCACCCCCGCGGCCTCCAGGGCCGCCGCCTCCGCGGGAAGGATGACCCCGCCCCCGCCGCCGAAGACCCGCACGTGCCCCGCCCCCGCCTCCCGCAGCCGGCGGGCGAGGTAGGTGAAGAAATCCACGTGGCCGCCCTGGTACGAACTGACGCACACCGCGTCCGCGTCCTCCTCCACCGCGGCCTTCACGATCTCGTCCACGCCCCGGTTGTGGCCCAGGTGGACCACCTGGGCCCCCTGGGCCACCAGGAGGCGCCGCACCAGGTTGATGGCGGCGTCATGGCCGTCGAAGAGGGCCGCGGCGGTGATGATCCGGATCGGCTGGTCGGTTCCCTTCATGGAGGCTCCGGGGTGGGCGAGACATGTTCTCATTCTCCGTCAGGCCAAGGGAAGCTTCCGGACGGCGTCAGGGCCCCAGGGCCCGGAGGAAGGGCAGGGCTTCCGCGAGGACCGCCGTCCGCGCCTCCAGATGGGGCGCGTGGGCGCAGGCGGGCAACAGGGTGCCGCGGCCACCCGTCGCCGCGGCGATGGCCGCCACCTGGGCCGGCGTGCCGTAGGGGTCCGCCGCGCCCTGGAGGGCCAGCACCGGGGCCCGGACGGCCCGCTGTTCCTCCACGATGGACCAGCCGCGGTGGGCCTCGGAAAGCCAGAGTCCGGCCCAGCCCTCGAACATGGCGTCCAGGCCGGCGCCGTGGTGCCGGGCCAGGCCCCGGCGGAGGCCGCCCTCCCGGTAGGCCTTCAGGGCCGTGGCCACGCCGGTCCGGGTGACCTCCTCCACGAAGACGTGGGCCGCCAGGGTCAGGACTCCCAGGGGCCGGTCCGGGAAACGGGCCGCGAAGCGCAGCGCGAAGGTGCCCCCGTCGCTGTGGCCCACGAGGACCGGGCGAGCGATGCCACAGGCGTCGAGGACGGCGGGCAGGGCGACCTCCGGTTCCGCGTCGAAGTCGGCGCGGGTCTGGGGGCGGGTCCGGGGCTCGGCGCCCCCGTGGCCATAGCGGTCGTACACGAGGGCCGGCCATCCCAGGGCGCCCGCGAGGGCGTCGGGGAAGTCCCGCCACTGGGTGACGCTGCCCAGGGCCTCGTGCAGGAAGACCAGGGTGGGGGCGTCCGGACGAGCTTCCGGTGGCAGAAGCCGCCGGGCCCGCAGCCGGCGGCCACAGGCCTGGAGGGCGAAGGTCTCCGAGGGAAGGGATGGGACGGGAATCACGGGGGGCATTCTGGCACAGCCCGCCCGGGCTTTCACGCCTTACATTCGATCCTTAAATATTGAAATGTCGAATGATCGTGAACCTCAGGCCTCCTGGCGCCTCAGCCAGAGGTTGTAGGCGTACATGCTGGCCGCGGAGCAGAGGCCGATGGCCGCCAGGATGACCCAGCCCGTGGTGGCGGCCCGGGGGTCCAGGCGGAGCAGGCCGTTGGGCAGCTTCTCGGCCCCCCGGCACATGATGCCGTTGAAGAGGTAGGCGCCGGCGGGGCCGCCGATGAGGGCCCCGACCGCCATGGGGATGTTGGCGTAGCCCAGGAAGAGGCCCTCCTGGCCCTTGGGCGCCAGGGAGCCGATGTACTCGTAGAGCCGGGAGGACGCGAAGAGCTCGCCGAAGGCGATCAGGGCCACCGTGAGCACGATGAACAGGGAGCCCATGGGCACGAGGCCCGCCACGGAGGCCGAGACCCCGCCCGCCGCGAAGACCGGCACCAGGTTGATGAGCATGGAGAGCCCGATGATCACCGTGCCCACCACGATGGACTTGATGGGGGCCAGCTTGCCGAAGGTGAGGGTGATCAGCATCTGGAAGCAGACGATGACCAGGGGGTTGGCCATGGTGTACAGGTCCATGGCCGGGGACAGCTCCACCGTGCGCTTCACGTAGAGGGGCAGCAGGTTGTAGACCTGGTTGTAGATGAAGTAGAAGCCGCTGGACACCACGAGGAACATGGTGAAGCGGCCGTTGGCCAGGACCTTGAACATGCCGGCCAGGATGTCGCCGAGGGGGCGGGAGGGTTTGCGCGCGGTGTTGCCCATCTCCACGTCCGGGTCCTTGAAGACCACGAGCACCACGAAGAACGCCACCACCGCGGCGGCCATGGAGACCGCGAAGATGGCGCTCAGGTCGAAGCGGCGCCGGAAGTAGAAGGCCACGCCGCGCCCGACCAGGCTGCCGACGTTGATGATCATGTAGAAGATGCCGAAGCCCAGGGTCTTGCGGGCGCCGGCCGTCTTCTGCACCGTGCCGGCGATGCAGGGCTTCACGATGCTGCCGCCCAGGCCGATCATCACCACCCCGGCGATGATGGGCACGGCGGTGCGCCAGCCCACCGTCACCTCGGCGCTCAGGGTGGGCGAGAGGCGGGCCCCCCCGAACCACACGGGCCAGCCCATGAGGAAGTAGGCCACGGCCAGGAGGACGAAGGCGACGAGGAGGCTCCGCTTGAAGCCGTACTGGTCCGCCAGGGAGCCCGACAGGATGGGCAGGAAGTAGACCAGGAACCACAGGACGCTCGAATTGAGGAAGCTGGGCCAGTACGCGCCGAAGCCCAGCTGGCCCAGGTAGAGGACCACGAAGCTGGCCATGGCGTAGTAGGCGGCCCGCTCGAAAAGTTCGGTGCCGTTGGCGGTCCAGAAGCTGCTCGGGAAGGCGGGTGCCGTCCCGGGGGTCGGGCGCTGCGAAGTCATGGAAGCTCCAGATCGGTACCCGATCAGCTTCGCACGCCCGGGTGGGGCCTTCCAGGGCTCAGTCGGCGGGGGCCGCCGCAGGGGGCAGGGGCCGGGGACCCGCCACGTCCAGGAGGCTCTCCCCCGGCAGGGCCCAGACCCGGGTGAAGGCCGCCGGAGCTGGCAGGTCCAGGGGCGCCAGATCCTCCGCGAGGGCCGGCGCCTGCGCCGGGGCCGGCGAGCTGTCCGGGATCGCCCGGGGCGCGTCCGGAACCTGGAGGGGGGAGAGGCGGAGGCCCAGGAGCTGGTCCACCTGGGCGGCCGTCGTCGGGGACAGGGCCGGGCTGCTGATCTGGGCGGCCGCGGGGTCTGGCCAGGCGTCCAACTGGAAGGCCACCTCCAGGCCCGCGCTGTCCGGGGCCTCGGCCACCCGGATGACCGCGGGGGCCCAGGCTTCCGCCCGGGCCTCCGTGCAGACCACGTCGGCCCGCAGGGCTTCCGGTTGGCCTTCCGCCTCGGCGGGCGCGCAGGCCAGGCGCAGCGCCAGGAGGGACTGCCCTCGCCCGTCCTCCACGAGGAAGCGGGCTTCACCGGTCGCCACCGGCACCGCGTGGACCTCCCCGGGCCGCAGCACCACCTGGCGCGTGGAGCCGCCGGGGCTGGCCGGGGCCGAGAGCGTCCAGGTGCCCTGGGAGCGGTTCACCAGCTGGAAGGTGCCGGCCTGGGCCGGCGCCAGGGCCGCCAGGGCCAGGAGAAACGGGGTGAGCGAACGCGGCATGGACGGTCCTTGGTGCGGGATGCACGCTTCCCTGGATGGCCTCCACCAAATAAAGGTTTCATTTGGTAGGACGCTGGTCACAAATCGGAGGGGCCTATCCGAAATACCCCGGCCCGGATGGTAGGTTCTTGGAAGAGGTGTGCGGTGGCCAAGTCGTCCTGGTTGAAGCCTTTCCCCTGGCGCCACGCCGTGCAGGCGGCCTTCCTGGGCCTCTGCGCGTGGATCGGCGTCGAGTTCCACCTGTTCATGACCTGGTGTGCCGATCCCGCCAACGCCGCCTACGTGCCGCACCCGCCCGGGGCCGAGGCCTTCCTGCCCATCAGCGCCCTGCTCAGCCTCAAGTACTGGATCCTGACCGGCCGGATCTGCGAGCTGCATCCCGCCGGCTTCTTCGTCTTCGTGGCGGTCCTCCTGGTGGCCCTCCTCCTGCGCAAGGCCTTCTGCGCCTGGATCTGTCCCGTGGGCACCCTGGGCGAGCTCCTGGAGCGCCTGGGCGCGCGGATCCTGCCCCGGCGGTTCGCGCCCCCCCGCTGGGTGGACCTGCCCCTGCGGGGCCTCAAGTACCTCCTCCTCGCCTTCTTCGCCTGGACCACCCTCCGCATGGACCTGCCCGCCCTGGGCGCCTTCCTCTACAGCCCCTTCAACGCCGCGGCGGACCTGCGCATGTACGGCTTCTTCGCCCACATCAGCCCGACGACCTTCACCGTGATCGCCCTCCTGGCCCTCCTGGGGCTGGCGGTGGAGAACGCCTGGTGCCGCTACCTCTGCCCCTACGGCGCCCTCCTGGGCCTGCTGGCCTTCGCCAGCCCCCTCAAGATCCGGCGCGAGGCCGCCACCTGCACCGGGTGCCGGAAATGCACGCGCGCCTGTCCCGCCCGGATCCAGGTGCATGCCGTGCGGACCGTGCGCACCGATGACTGCTCCGCCTGCTACCGCTGCGTGGCGGCCTGCCCCGAGAAGGCGACCCTCCGCATGAACGCCCCCGGCGGCCGGGCTGTTCCCACCTGGCTCTTCGCGGTCCTCGTCCTCGCCCTCTTCGGCGGCGTCACCGGCTTCGCCATGGCCACCGGCCAGTGGCGCACCGTGATCACCCCCCAGGACTACCGGCAGCTCTACCTGGAGGACCGGTAGGGGCAGGACCGGGCGGGACCCGCGACGGGGCCTTGCCCCCGGGCAGGGCACGTTGGATATTGAGCGGGGAAAGACCCGGTCAAGTCGTGGTATTCCACCCTCTTGCAATCATTTATTTAAAGTTTTATGTGCAGCCCGCCCCGCCAGATCTGCCATCCGCGGGCAGGAGGGTGCTGTCCACGGCCTCACCGGGGTCTGGGCGGGCCCGCGGGTTATCCTAGGCTCCCAGCCCCATCCCTGACATGCGAGACCTCCGGCGCCGGGCGCCCTCGCCCGAACCTGCCCCAGGTGTTGCATGCGTCCTTTGCCCGGCATCACGCGCCTCCTTGTCCTCGGCCTGACGACGCTTCCGGTGGCCGGCCAGGCGTTCCAGTCCTCCTTCTCGGAGGTGCAGTACGACCGGGCGCGGACCCCGGTGACCCTGAACGGTCCCGTCGAAGTGGACGGGCCCTCGGGCGCGGTGTCCATCGATTTCAAGCTGGGCCCCGGCATCGGCCGGGGAGCCCTCCACTTCACCCCCGCCCTCCGGGGTCGGTTCGCCGCCACCCTCTGGGGGGAGCAGATCACGGGCACCCCCCCCGACGCCTGGCCCAACCTCTGGTGTGACAGAGCCATGGCCTATCAGGCCGTGGTCGCCTGGTACAACTCCTGGTACAGCCAGTACACGGTGATGAGCGGCGGGGGCGCCTCCTTCAGTCCGGGAACCTTCGATCTCCTGCTGAACGATTCCCACCGCCACAACCTGACGACGAATTTCACCCTGCCGGACGGCACCTCCAGTTCCATGATCGGGGATCCCCCAGCGGAGATGGTCGCGGACAGGGGCCGAGCCGTCCTCACGGCCTTCAATTATCCGTCCTCGACCCAGGTGTGCGGGCTCAATGCCCGGGGGGACGCCTATGATTTCAAGGTACCTTTCATCAAGGTGGGGGCGCGGGATGAATTGATCCTGGGCCTGGAGGACCCGGCCTTCCCCCTCATGAGCGAGGTGGACCAGAACAACGCGGATTGGGTGGCGGGCGATCCTTCCTTCTACCAGTACTTTCCCCGCAGGATCCTCGTCGTCACCGGCGAGGTGGCCGTGGAATACGTGTACGACTACCCCACGTACGCGAACGTATCCGTTCCCTTCCCACGGACGATCAACCACAGCTACGGGAAGGAGTACGCGCCCCTCCGGACCGGCCGCTATCAGGTCCGCCGGATCCTGGACCGGTTCGGGGAGGCCATCGAATTCAACCACAACCCGGCCGGCCAGAACAACGGGGTGGATTTCGATGCCACCTGGACCCGCAACGGAGAACCGATCGTCGCGGGGGAGCGGCTGGAGGTGCGCCTCCAGCCGGTGCCGACCGGCGCGCCGGTCTCCTTTCCGATCCTCCAGGATCCGCGGTTGAGCGCCTATCCCACCGAGCAGGGCACGGTCACGTTCACCTACGTGGGCGACGGCTTCGGGGGTCAGTCCCGCTACATCCTGGAGGGCACCACCAACATCGGCGGGACCATCAACGGTGGCATCCAGCCGGACCTGTTCCGGACGAACGTCCAGCCCCTTCGCCTGCGGCGGGAGGGCAGCGGCGTCGATGGCGACACCGGGGAGGACGTGACCTTCGGCTACCAGACCCGCGGCGCCCGCGAGGGCGAAGGGCTGCAGGTGGTGGAGGCGCAGACCCAGACCGCCGTCCCCGTCGCGGTGACCCAGCTGTACCAGGTCACCATGCCCGGGCGCACCGTGACCCTGACCTGGAAGGCCTATCCCTGGCGGAAGAACCTGTGCGGTTCCGATGTCTTCACCGGCTTCCTGCCCGCGCCGCCCTATGCCTACCCCCAGTATTTCTTCGGGGTGTCGGCCATCCAGGACAACAACCGGGTGACGACCCACACCCGGGTCGTGCCCACGCCCGACTTCAGCAGCGCCTCCAGTGGCGGCTGGGCGGACACCGCCTTCTACGACGCGATCACCCATCCGGACCAGTCCGTCACCCTGACCCTGTACACCGGGCCCATTCCCGGCACGACATCCGTGACCCCGGGCACCAGCAGCGACCAGGATCTGGTCCAGACCCTCGCCTTCCTGAAGCACCAGGTCCGGGAGATCCGGCATTATGCGCCGGGCACCGACTGGCAGTCGGACCTGGGCGTCGAGGCCGCCTCCAGCAGCGCCTTCTCCATCGAGCGCCTCGACCGGTTCACCTTCTGCAGGGTGGGCAATCCCACGGGCGCCCTCACCGTCGCCAGCATCCCCGATCTGGCCCGCAAGCAGAGTCTGAACAAGGACACGGGCGTCCTCCGGCTGGAGGAGAAACGCGATTGGGACGGCGGGAACCGTGGATGGAAAACCTTCGTGAACCGGGCCTACACCGCCCCGCTGTTCACCTTCGAGTGGGGCTACCCGGACCTGGCGCCGGCCGCGCCGCCCGCATCCTCCTTCGACCAGTCCACCACCAAGACCTACCAGTCCGACTGGCTGAACTGGTGGCCCGCCAGGTCAGCCACCGAATCGAAAACCGGGCAGCCGACCCGGACCCTCGTCTGGGAGGCCAGCGGAAACCTCCTCAGCTCCACCTTGGACGCCGGCGGGGGCTCCGTGACCACCGCCTTTACCTACCTCAGCGGCACCAACCGCCTGGGTTCGGTCACCCTTTCAGGCGCCGCTCCTGTCGGCGTGGGCCTGGGTCAGTCCGGCGACGTGGGCATCGATCAGTATGAGTATGACGCGCGGGGCTTCCTGACGTCCATCAAGCCTAAAGGCGTGGCGTGGACGCTCCGGCAGACCCAGGATGCCTTCGGCCGCCCCCTGAGCCAGACCCAGGCGGACGGGGTGACCCACGGCTACCAGTGGGACGCGGCTGGCCGTCTGAAGGCCATTCTCCCCGCCTCGTCTCTGGAGGCCCCCACCTCCATCACCTATGACGCCGACAACCTCGGGGCGACGGTCACCCGGGGTGCCCTGGGTCCCCAGAGCAAGGTCCGGTACAATGGATTCGGGGAACTGATCCTGGTCCAACGGGCCATGGGGACGGGCACTTGGTCCCACCAGCGGCTCGACTACGATGTGCTCGGCCGAAAGGTCACGGAGACCGTTTGGCTTCCCGGCAGCGGGAGCGAAACGGAGAGCACGGCCAGCGTGGCCGCCACTCGGTACGGCTTCGATGCCCACGGGAGGCCCAGCAGCCTGCTCGACCCCAATGGCGTGGCCACCGGAACCACCTACGCCGGGCTCTCCCGGATGGTCACCGTCGCGGGTGGCACCGCGGCCGAAAAAACCACGGAATTCGTCTCGGACCCCCTGGGTCGGACGGTCCTCATCAAGAACCTGTCCCAGGGCGACGACCAGACCCGCATGACCTTTGACGACGGCGGCCGGATCCTGGAGGTCGTCCAGAGCGGTGGAGGCCGGAGCCAGTCGCGGCAGTGGGCGTACGGCCCCCTCTACTGGCTGACGGCGCTGACCCAGCCGGAAAGCGGGACCACCCTGTACAGCCAGTTCACCGTCCAGGGGAAACCGGGGGCCACCACGTACGGGGTCCAAGGCCTGGAGGTGACCCGCGTCTACGATGCCCTCGGGCGCGTGGTCTCGGTGTCCTCGGCCGGCGTGGCTGGCGGACCTTCCAGTGTCCAGCAATCCTTCGCCTATGACCGCGACCCGGTCACAAGTGCAATCGTGCCCGGCAAGCTCCTGCGGGCCCAGGATGGGGCCATTTCCCAGGCCTACACCTACAATGCCGCGACGGGGTGGCTGGAGACCCTCGCCACGACCATCGAGGGGACCACCTACACCCAGGCCTTTGCCACGAACCCCTACGGCAACCGGATCGGCACGACTTTCCAGGGTCTGGAAGGCGAGGCTCCCCGGACCCTCGCGACCGCCTTCAACGATGCGCTCGGGCTGCCCATGGAGGTCCTGCACCGGATCGGGGAGGGGGCCTCGAAGCGGCTGGGATTCGTGAATTCCGTCGACCCCGTGACCGGGAAT
Source organism: Mesoterricola sediminis (assembly GCF_030295425.1). Classification (NCBI taxonomy): domain Bacteria; kingdom Pseudomonadati; phylum Acidobacteriota; class Holophagae; order Holophagales; family Holophagaceae; genus Mesoterricola; species Mesoterricola sediminis. The sequence continues at coordinate 483,851 of NZ_AP027081.1, forward strand.
CCCCTCTCCCTGGTCTATGGCAGCCAGGGGGCCTCCTCCTTCTTCACCTGCCGGCCCGACCAGGTTGGGCTGACCTCCATCAGCCATTACGTGGGAGGAAATGCCTCCCCGTACCGCCAGTGGACGTACACCTACGACCTGGCGGGCCGGCTCACGGGGGATGGGGAGAATACCTATGGGTACGACGCCCTGGACCGCCTGGTCTCCGCGACGGTCCCCGTGCCGCACGGCGTGACCCTCACGCAGACCTTTGCCTACGATGCCTTCGGTAACATGACCAAGAGCCAGACCGATAGCTCCTCGGCGGCCGCCATGCCCTGGATCAACAATTTCCTGTTCACGGGGGCGGAACTCGACCATCTGGCGAATACCAACCAGTTGCCCGGCGGAGCCATTGGTGTGCCGACGGGCGCCACCTATGATGCCTACGGGAACCTGATCCAGATCTACGCCAAGGCCGGTTCCTCCGGATACCCCTCCCTGAACCTCGCGTACGATGCCCTGGGCCGGGTGGTCCGCATGGTCTACCAGGAGACGGCCGCGAGCGTGCCCCAGGTAGAGGAGTACGCCTATGGAGCCGATGGCCTGCGGGCCTGGATCCGGACCCTGACGGGCGGGGTCCTTTCGACGATCAAGCACAAGGTCTATAACGATAAGCGTCAGCTCGTTTCGGAGTACGAAGCGCAATACGCCCCCTGATCTACCGTCCGGTGTCTGGCAGGCCATCCCTCCGAAACTCAAGCGAGCAGCCATGTTGAACCTCTTCCTTCGCGCCGCAGCCCTCCTCCTCGCCGTCACCCTCGTCCCGGCCCAGGCCCAGACCGGGTCGACGGCTGTCACCCCACCCAAGAAAGCCCTGGCCGCGGGGGCGGGGGGAACCGAGCCCTCCAACGCGCGGATCCTGCTGCCGGCCACGTCCCCCTTCCTGGCCACCGCAGGGGTGCCGGTCGAGTTCAGTGGCGACCTGAACGGTGGGCGATCCCCGAAGTGGACGTTGAACGGCGTCCAGATCGCCACGGGTCTGGGTCCCTTCACCTACACCTTCAGCGCCGCCGGGACGTACACCGTCAACTTCGTGGTCCTTCCGGACAGCGTCTACGCCGGCAGCACCGCATCCGTGGTCGTGCAGGTGATGGCCGCCCAGACCAGGCCGGCCATCTCCGCCTTCACCGCCTCGCCGGCCAGCGTGCCCTTTGGTGGCACCAGCACCCTGGCCTGGTCCACGAGCGGAGGGACGAGTTACACCCTGAGCCCGGGCGGAGGGGTCTCGACCCCCTCCGGGTCCCTTGGGGTGCAGCCCACGGCCACCACCACGTACACCCTCTCGGTCACCAACGGGGTGGGCACCACCCAGGCCACTGCGACCGTCGTGGTCTCCCCCGTGACGGTGACCATCTCGCCCAAGCCCGCCGGGACCTCCGTGGCCGCCGGCAGCGTGAACACCTTCTATGCGACCCTGGCGGGGGTGGGAGGCAGTGCCTCGCAGCAGATCGCCTGGACCGCCTCCGGGGGATCGCCCACCTCGTTCACCGGGCCCGCCTTCACGTGGACCGCGCCCGCGACCGGAACCCCGGTGACCATCACCGCCGCCAGCGTCGCGAACCCCGCGGCGTCCGACAGCTTCACCCTGAACGCAGTACCCCCGGCCACCGTCGCGCTGACCACGCTCCGGGCGGCGATCAATCAGGGCGAGAGCACCGTGCTGAACTGGTCCGTCTCCGGTGCGTCCGCCCAGACCCTGAACGGGGAGCCCGTTGAAGCCAACGGGAGCAGATCGGTCAGCCCCACGACCACGACCACCTATGTCCTGGCCGCCACCAACGCGATGCAGGTCCAGACCGTCCAGACCCTGACCGTGAAGGTGATGGGGATCCTGGGCTGGAAGCGCGACATCGTCTACCTCGGGACGCGCGAAGTGGGTGTCGTCGAAAACAATGGCACCCTGCACACCACCCTCGTGGACAGCCTCGGAAGCCCCCGCTTCGAGGTCAACGAGGCCGGCACCGTGGAAGGCGAGCAGAAGTACCTGCCCTTCGGCATGCTCGCCTGGCCAGGGGAGAAACTGGAAACCGGCAAGGGGTTCACGGGGCACGAGCAGACCGATCCGTCGGGGCTCATCTACATGCAGGCTAGGTTCTACCTGCCCATGTATGGACGCTTCGCCAGCCCCGAACCGGCTAGAGATCAGCACTTCGAAGAGACGCAGTCCTGGAACATCTACAGCTACGTGCGGAACAATCCCATTACGCATACAGACCCAACCGGGATGTTTGATGATGGCGTTGCCGAAGCACTGGCAACTGCCCACGAAAGGATTGGAGAACGGTTCGGTCCTGAAGCATCGAGGCAATTCAACAATGGTGCAGGGACCGCATACGCTGCCGGTGCTGCAGCGACGGTTGCACCTTATGCGGCAGCAGAAGCTGGTGCAGGCACAGCCCTAGCGGCAGGTGGTAGATGGCTCGCTGGTCGTGGGAGAGCTATTGGTGCTGGATTAACATTCGCGGGGAACTACTTAATAGAAAAGTCCGGGCATGTTAAGGATGCCGTCCTTCGGGGGGCGGGGGCGGCCAAGGACGGCCTCTCTAATCTCCTATCTCGTGGCAGTGGGGCAAGCTTTGACTGGAACCGAGCCGGCCATATTTTTAGAGATGCAGAAGGGCATGTGAACCCTACAACCAAGGCTGGGCAGGAAGCAGCAGCCGCAATGTTCCAAGGTGTTACCCAGAACAGCAGGAACTTGGTTGATTCTGCTCAAGCCGTTCAAAGAGGACTGATGACTGCTGACGCGGCAAAGAATGGAGTTCAGGCATTCGTGCAGAATACGCAACAGGGTTAGGTTTGGGTTCTAACGAGGGCAGATAAGATTATTAATGCCGGCGTTAATGCGATTAAGGAAAAAAGATGAATCTAAATCAAATCCACAAGATTGAGCTCGATGGTCAGATTGAATCTGCAGCAAAGCATTATGAGGAGTGGCTTGAGGAATATCCAGATGACCACCATTCTGTAGTTGACCTTGCTGTGCTTTATTGGTGTGTGACAGATTATGGTTTACATTCCGGACTCAAGCTGCCAATGGATTTTGTTAAATTGGCAAGCAGTCGTTCGAGAGTACTGTTAGACGACTGCATATCCAAAACGGGCGATCCTGAAGCCACGTTTTGGAGGATGTATTTCGATTACATGGATTGGGGGCGTGAAATAGACGAGGATGTTAAACAACTGCTGAAGAATTCACCGAATTGCCTTACTCCGTTAGTGTTTTTGGTTTTAAATAAAGTCGAGCCAATTGGATCAGAGAAGGTGTCGAAGCTTCGCGCATCGCTAATTGGCAGTGGCCCAACAAAAGTTAAATACATCACATCTGTCTTGGATTCATGTAGTTGGTGAAGGAGGGGCACCTCCTCTACAGCCCGGCCATGGACTTGGAGCTGCCCCGGATGGAGCACCGGCTGCCCAAGGCCGTACTGACCCAGAAGGAGGCCGAGGCGGTGCTGGCCGTGCCCGACGTGGGCTCAACCCTGGGCCTGCGGGACCGGGCCATCCTGGAGACCCTGTACAGCACGGGGATGCGGCGGCTGGAGCTGATCGGGCTGCGGATCCACGACGTGGACTTCGACCGCGGGACGGTGATGATCCGCCAGGGCAAGGGGAGGAAGGACCGGATGGTGCCCGTGGGGGACCGGGCGCTGGCCTGGATCGCGGCCTGGCGGGACCGGGGCAGGCCGGACCTGGTGACAGGGCGGGACCACGGAGGGCTGTTCCTTACGGAGCTGGGGGAGGAACTTCGGCCCACGCACCTGACCCGGCTGGCGCGGGACTATGTCGACAAGGCCAACCTGGGCAAGCGCGGCAGCTGCCACATCTGGCGGCACACCATGGCGACACTTATGCTGGAGAACGGGGCGGACATCCGGTTCATCCAGGGGATGCTGAGCCACGCCTGTCTGACGACGACCCAGATCTACACCCAGGTGAGCATCCGCCAGTTGAAGGCCATCCACGCGGCCACCCACCCCGGGAAGCTGCCGGAGTCGGTGAAGCGGAGGCAGGAGGAGGACCCGGAGCCCACCGCCGAGGACCTGTTGGCGCAGTTGGAGCTCGAGGCTGAGGAGAGTCCGGAGGACTGAACGGGGGCGGGACAACCAGGGAGGCCGGGCGGAATGGGCCGGCCTCTCTGCTTGTGCTTCCTTCTTTAGCCGCCCAAGGACGCTGAAGTGCGCTGGAAAGTCGGGTCAGGGGGTCTCCCGGGCTACAATGGTCCCACGATCTTTGAAAATCCTTGTCCCATAAGGAATTCTCTCCCGCTGGCGACCACCGAGGCATCAGAGCGCTGATGCCGAGCAGACTGACCCCTCAGGCCTCATCTACATGCAGGCTCGGTTCTATCTGCCCATGTGGGGAAGATTCGCGTCACCAGACCCAGCGAGGGACCAACACTTTGAGCAGACCCAATCCTGGAACATCTACAGTTACGTCCAAAACAACCCCGTCTCCTTCCTTGATCCGGATGGACAAAAACTTGTTCTATCGGGTAATGCCACTGCGGAACTTGATCGGGCAATGGCATATCTAGCTAAAAGCCAAGCTGGGCGGGAAATTGTTAATTACATTAACACGATTAAAAACTCCGATACCATTAACCTTGATTTGAAGGTCGATACGCGGGTTTATTATACAAATAGCGCAGGTGACGAAATTCAATGGAATCCGCAAATAGGCACTGCGGTGATTGATAACCCGAATGACAGGACGTCAGAAACCGGAGAGGTGCAATCCCCCGCCCTCGCCCTTGCGCATGAGATCATTCACAAAATGGAAAAGGACCGAGTAGGCGAGAAAGGAATAGATCGAAGCGCGGCCCCTCCTTACGACAACAAGGAGGAAAGACGGGCTGTTGAGAAAGAAAATAAAATTGCCAAACAGCTGGGGGAGCCATCAAGAAAGAATTCGACTGGAAATGATGTAAAAGTAAAGGATAGTACAAGCAGGAATCCTGTCGAACCCACAGTCCAAAAGAGGTTAGAGGAAGCCAGGCGAAAGGGGCAAAGATGAGATTTCCGCGCTGCTTATTTTTTTTGTGTTGCAGCATCTATTCTTTTGCTGGAACCGATGGAATATGTATCAGAGGGCTAAATCCTCTGGTTAACACACAGGTGAGTCTTTCTCAAGACATTGCTGTCGGATCAGGCAGAGAGGAGTGTTTGTCGGCTCGCAAGGACGCTGAATTGTTATGTGGCTTGCTTTTTATGACAGTGGCAAAATCTCAAAAGGCCAATACCAGGCTTCCAAAAAATTACAGACTAAAGGTGGAAATTCAAATTGATGAAGTAGCGTTTGCTTTTTGGATTCACGCCGGTGCAACTAGTGTCGAATACCGCGATAAGCAATATGCCATAGATCGGAATTCACAATCTATGATCCTTGATGTCTTTCGGGGCATGTTTCCCGACTTGTTTATCGGAAACCAATTTCGCCCTCGAATAAAAGAGGAAAGAGGAAATGTCAATCAGCGTGGCAATCTCGTATTGCCGTAGCTAAATGAATCTTGGCAAAGGGTTCGCCAACTACGAGCAGACCGATCCGTCGGGGCTCATCTACATGCAGGCTAGGTTCTATCTGCCGATGTATGGACGGTTCGCGAACCCTGATCCGGCGAGGGACCAGCACTTCAAAGATACTCAGAGTTGGAACATCTACAGTTACGTTCGGAACAACCCCGTGATGATGATTGATCCAAGTGGACTTTTGGCGCTTAGCGCCGAAGAGAAGAAACAATTTTTAATGACTGGGAGTACTGGTCGGCCTTTCGGAGGCAAGCGTGGTCATTCCGCCTCAACGTCGCAAACAGGCACCATTGCGATCGACCCTGGGCATGGTGATCACAACAATAAAAATAAACAGGTTGACCCCGGTGCTGTTAATGGCAAGGACTACGAGAAGGATTTTGCGCTAAATATAGCCAATTCAACCTATTCTATCCTGAAGGATAAAGGGTATGATGTCTTGATGACCCGAACAGGGGATGTGCAGGATGCCGGGACACAGCTGCAGTGGAGGATTGATACTGCAACAGGGGCAAGTATTTTCGTGAGCATTCACATTAATTCGAGTGAAAGCGCTGGCGCCAATGGATTTTCTGTCTGCTACAAGGACGGGGATGCTGCTAGCAAGGCATTGGCGCAGTCCATATTGGCTTCCAACACCCAATTGGTAGGTAGAGGGCTTTCGGCAAGAAGTGATTTGTATGTATTAAATGCATTCAAGGGAACGGCAGTTCTGGTTGAGGCTGGCTTTATCAGCAATGCCAGGGACCTTTCGGTTCTCCGAAATGGCGCTGTGGCAATAGGTAGAGATATTGCAGCGGGAATTATTGGTTATTTGGGAGGCAAGTGATGCGTTATGCATGTTTTATCATCCTCCTGTCGTTGTCTCCACTGTTTGCGGGGGAGAATGAGAACTATTGGGGAATATATAAGTCAAAAAAAGCCAATGTTCCTATAGTCTTTGCGCTCGGTGATTCTGGAATTTCCCGTCTAGACGCATTTGGGAAGCGCTATGCTGGTAAATCAATCAGTGTGGACTTTCTTGGCCTGTATGGGAACTCAGAGCTATTGCAAATTAAATTTGATGATGACAGTGGATTTGTAAACACTATCAAACTGTTGCTGGTTGTTGTGAATGATCGCCTGAAATTGGTCTCGGGCTACTACATGAGATTCCGCCTAAAGGAAGACAATAGTCTTAATATTGAAAAGTTGGAGTCGATTGAGTTTGGGTTTTCAAAGGGGAAAATGGGCAACTAGACCCAATGTAGCCTGACGCTAACTTGCAGAAACCCTTGTATACAACCTGCCCTGGTGTTGCTGACGATGGTTTCGGACCACGACTAAGCCGGGGCCCGCGGACCACATTCCTGGATGGCGCGGGTCAAAGGGCCTCCGAGATTAAAAGCTGGCGTCCACACACCATGCTGTCGGAGCAGGCCCCATGAAAGGGCTGCACGAATTGGAAACCATCGTACGCTTGATGATCCAATAAAAATGCCCAGGACATCATGACGCTTTTCTCTAACCGCGGCACCAACCTGTCCTCTATCTTCGGACCCGTTTCACGCCTCGCAGAAGAACTTCGACTAGAAACAGATCCAGTAAGGCTGGGATCCCAACCTCAATTCCAATTCGAGAAAGCAAAATCAAAAATGAAAAACTGTATTTTTTTTCAAGTCCCAAGCCAAAGTCGCCCAAGAATTTGACCCATGGCCAAGTAACCACCTCGACGCCTTGGTACATCCATTCAGAGTAAGCCCCATCAAAGCAGGACATGAGGTAGGCGATGGTTACCATAAGCCAGATCGATGAATACACGATATAGAAACGCTTCCTCATCCGGCCTCCGCGCATTGAGATAGTCGATCCTGCGAAACCCCTCCCGACATTCACAGGGCCCCAGAGGCCTCCCGATCGAGCCGGAGCACCTCCAGGTGACGACAGAGGGCTTGTAGGGCCTCCCAGGCGTTGCCGGTGAGCATGTACAAAAGGGCCCTGAGGCGGGCCAGGATCTTCCGGAGGTTGTGCCCGGCCCCGCAGAGGATCGCGTTGATCGCGTCCCCTGCCATGCCTTTGAGGAAGTTCCGTCCCAGCAACCCGTCTGCTTTCATGTGCCCGATCTCCGGCTCCACCGCGGATCGCCGTCGTAGGTGGCGCTTGAGGGTGTAGCCGAGCTTCCGGGTGCCGCTGATGAGGACCCGGCTTCGTTCCTCGGAAACTCCATGCCCCTTGTATCCTCGGTCAACGAAGGTGTGGGCCGGAACCTTGCCTGTGAGCCGCTCGACCTGGTCGAGTTGACCTTCCAAGGTGTGGCCATCGTAGGGGTTGTCCGGGCAGGTCTGAATGCCGACGACGAAGCCTTCCTTGTGCGTGACGGCGAGGCTGACCTTCACCCCGAACTCGTAGGGGCGGTGGGCCTTCCCTTTGGCGATGCACTCCACCTCGGGTGCATGCAGGCTGTAGATCTTGCCCTTGGTGAGCCGGGTCTGACCGAGAATGAGCTCCGCCAGAATCATGGTCCGCTTGTTGCGGTCGAAGGCGACATCGGACATCTTCCGCTCGACATCGCGCATCACCCGGCCGGCCATGGTCTTCAGGCTCTTCAGGACCTTCTTGGCGCGCTTGAATTGCCTGGCCTTGGAATGGCCGCCGTGCTTGCGGAAGGCCCGGTCCATCATCCGGCGGTAGCTCTGGCGCAGGACCAGACCTTCGTCCTTGGCCACGCGGAGCATGGCTGCATGAACCTTGCGGTAGAGGCGCGCGTCGGTGGGGTGCTGCACATTCTTCGGCTGGACGGTGGTGTCCACGATGACCTTGTCGAAGCTCGTCTCGGTGATGGTCCGGGTGGCCTTGCCCGCCTCGATCGTGATCTGGAGCAGCTTCTCCACGCCCTTCTCGCCGATCCGCTGCCGCCAGCGGGTCATCTGGGTCGGATGAACGGGCAAGTCATGGCGGAAGAACTCCTCGCCGCAGAAGAACTGCCAGTAGGGGTTCTCAACCCAGCGGGCAACGGTCAGCTCGTCGGAGAGGTTGAAGGTGTGCTTGAGGAGTTGGAGGCCGGCCATGAGCCGGGTGGGGACCGCCGGTCTGCCGTTGTTGGGGCAGTACATGGGCCGGAATTCAGCGGCGATTGCATCCCAATCGATGGCCGCGGCAAGGCGGACCAGCTCGTGGTTCATGTCCAGGGCCAGGTCCAGGCGCATGGCTCCCATCAGGGGGCGTTCGTGGGTGGTTGCCTTGGGCTTGGGCTTCATCGGTACACCGGAATCCGGGGGGGTCGCCCCCTACTATCTTGTGTACCTTATACTTGAAAAGTTTCATCAAGTTACTGATTTATTTGCTGGTTGTACGTAGTCGACCCTGCGAAACCCCTCACGGCATTCAGATGGCCCCAGAGGCCTCCTGATGAAACCGGAGCACCTCCAGGTGACGGCAAAGGGATTGTAGGGCCTCCCAGGCGTTGCCGGTGAGCAGGTACAAAAGGGCCCTGAGTCGGGCCAGGATCTTCCGCATGTTGTGCCCGGCCCCGCAGAGGATCGCGTTGATCGCGTCCCCTGCCATGCCCTTGAGGAAGTTCCGTCCCAGCAACCCATCCGCTTTCATGTGCCCGATCTCCGGCTCCACCGCGGATCGCCGTCGTAGGTGGCGTTTGAGGGTGTAGCCAAGCTTCCGGGTGCCGCTGATCAGGACCCGGCTTCGTTCCTCGGGAACTCCATGCCCCTTGTATCCTCGGTCAACGAAGGTGTGGGCCGGAACCCTGCCTGTGAGCCGCTCGACCTGGTCGAGTTGACCTTCCAAGGTGTGGCCATCGTAGGGGTTGTCCGGGCAGGTCTGAATGCCGACGACGAAGCCTTCCTTGTGCGTGACGGCAAGGCTGACCTTCACCCCGAACTCGTAGGGGCGGTGGGCCTTCCCTTTGGCGATGCACTCCACCTCGGGTGCATGCAGGCTGTAGATCTTGCCCTTGGTGAGCCGGGTCTGACCGAGAATGAGCTCCGCCAGAATCATGGTCCGCTTGTTGCGGTCGAAGGCGACATCGGACATCTTCCGCTCGACATCGCGCATCACCCGGCCGGCCATGGTCTTCAGGCTCTTCAGGACCTTCTTGGCGCGCTTGAATTGCCTGGCCTTGGAATGGCCGCCGTGCTTGCGGAAGGCCCGGTCCATCATCCGGCGGTAGCTCTGGCGCAGGACCAGACCTTCGTCCTTGGCCACGCGGAGCATGGCTGCATGAACCTTGCGGTAGAGGCGCGCGTCGGTGGGGTGCTGCACATTCTTCGGCTGGACGGTGGTGTCCACGATGACCTTGTCGAAGCTCGTCTCGGTGATGGTCCGGGTGGCCTTGCCCGCCTCGATCGTGATCTGGAGCAGCTTCTCCACGCCCTTCTCGCCGATCCGCTGCCGCCAGCGGGTCATCTGGGTCGGATGAACGGGCAAGTCATGGCGGAAGAACTCCTCGCCGCAGAAGAACTGCCAGTAGGGGTTCTCAACCCAGCGGGCAACGGTCAGCTCGTCGGAGAGGTTGAAGGTGTGCTTGAGGAGTTGGAGGCCGGCCATGAGCCGGGTGGGGACCGCCGGTCTGCCGTTGTTGGGGCAGTACATGGGCCGGAATTCAGCGGCGATTGCATCCCAATCGATGGCCGCGGCAAGGCGGACCAGCTCGTGGTTCATGTCCAGGGCCAGGTCCAGGCGCATGGTTCCCATCAGGGGGCGTTCGTGGGTGGTTGCCTTGGGCTTGGGCTTCGTCGGTACACCGGAATCCGGGGGGTCGCCCCCTACTATCTTGTGTACCTCATACTTGAAATGTTTCATCAAGTTACTGATTTATTTGCTGGTTGTACGTAATGCAGGGCCGACTACATGGGCCGGAATTCAGCGGCGATTGCATCCCAATCGATGGCCGCGGCAAGGCGGACCAGCTCGTGGTTCATGTCCAGGGCCAGGTCCAGGCGCATGGTTCCCATCAGGGGGCGTTCGTGGGTGGTTGCCTTGGGCTTGGGCTTCATCGGTACACCGGAATCCGGGGGGTCGCCCCCTACTATCTTGTGTACCTTATACTTGAAAAGTTTCATCAAGTTACTGATTTATTTGCTGGTTGTACGTAATACAGGGCCGACTAATGCCTTCCTTGGCCTTCAATCACGACAGCCTAAATAGCTCATCGCCTTCACCATTAATAATTGTGCCTAGTCTTGATAATTCCACAAGTGACTTCGCAATTTCTCGCTCAGAAACGCCGACCTTCTTCCCGCAAACCAGAACATTCTTAATGTCCTTAGACGAAAAATATAGAGACAAACGCCATGCATCAAAATATTGAGGCATATCGAGTCTTTTGTGGCAATCAACCACATCTCCATTCGAAGCCACAAATTTTACCCCAAGTCCATGTTTATTGAAGCTCCAGTGATAGCCATTTAGTTCAATTTGACCACGCGCAGGAACCCCAAAACACAATTCGTCAACCTTGAATTGGTATGAAAGCCTTTCAACCAAACCGGATTGAACCCCAACAAATTCTGCAAGTAATAATTCAAAGTTGTGCTTCATATTTAGCTCCTGGCCTCAGCAACCTGCCGCAATAGCTCGGCCCCCTCCTTGTCTGAAACCTTCTTGATAAGAACCGGAACTTCCCTAATTCCTGCTTTAATCGCAGCAGCTACGCGGTGATGACCATCCAGGATAATTCGCTTCCCATCAACAACTGCAATTTGAATAGGCTTGGAAGCATCGAATCCGTTAGCCTTCATATCCTTTGCCATTCTTTTGATTAGGCTTCCACTCATTTCGGATGATGACTGTCTGCTCAGCAGTGTATTTGGCGAATAAGACGCCTTCAATTCTTGAGCAACTGCTCCGGCTTCACTTCTCGCAAGGAAGCTTGTTGCCCTTCCGAGTAAGGCACCTCCAACCTCCCCCTCCATTACGGCTGTGGGTACTTCCATGGAACGGTTCAGTAACAGGTCCTTTGCGCCAGCACCGTTTTCTGCATCCTTCCCTATGTTGCTAAGCATCGGGATGTCCTGGTTTCCAACGGCGTTAATTCCCGCGGAAACAACGTCGGTAGCTTGAGCAACGACCTGAAACCCGGGGTTATGGGTCACTGTCGCGGAGTAAAGAGCATTAAGAGTCTTATCGACGATGGTGGAATTGCCCCCCAGATACCATGGCACTCCTGCCATCCCGTTTGGATCCAGCATCATCACCGGGTTGTTCTGGACGTAGCTGTAGATGTTCCAACTCTGCGTCTGCTCGAAGTGCTGATCCCTTGCAGGATCCGGGCTCGCGAACCGTCCATACATCGGCAGGTAGAAGCGCGCCTGCATGTAGATGAGGCCAGAGGGATCTGTCTGCTCGTGCCCCGTGAACCCCTTGCCGGTTTCCAGTTTCTCCCCTGGCCAGGCGAGCATGCCGAAGGGCAGGTACTTCTGCTCGCCTTCCACGGTGCCGGCCTCGTTGACCTCGAAGCGGGGGCTTCCGAGGCTGTCCACGAGGGTGGTGTGCAGGGTGCCATTGTTTTCGACGACACCCACTTCGCGCGTCCCGAGGTAGACGATGTCGCGCTTCCAGCCCAGGATCCCCATCACCTTCACGGTCAGGGTCTGGACGGTCTGGACCTGCATCGCGTTGGTGGCGGCCAGGACATAGGTGGTCGTGGTCGTGGGGCTGACCGATCTGCTCCCGTTGGCTTCAACGGGCTCCCCGTTCAGGGTCTGGGCGGACGCACCGGAGACGGACCAGTTCAGCACGGTGCTCTCGCCCTGATTGATCGCCGCCCGGAGCGTGGTCAGCGCGACGGTGGCCGGGGGTACTGCGTTCAGGGTGAAGCTGTCGGACGCCGCGGGGTTCGCGACGCTGGCGGCGGTGATGGTCACCGGGGTTCCGGTCGCGGGCGCGGTCCACGTGAAGGCGGGCCCGGTGAACGAGGTGGGCGATCCCCCGGAGGCGGTCCAGGCGATCTGCTGCGAGGCACTGCCTCCCACCCCCGCCAGGGTCGCATAGAAGGTGTTCACGCTGCCGGCGGCCACGGAGGTCCCGGCGGGCTTGGGCGAGATGGTCACCGTCACGGGGGAGACCACGACGGTCGCAGTGGCCTGGGTGGTGCCCACCCCGTTGGTGACCGAGAGGGTGTACGTGGTGGTGGCCGTGGGCTGCACCCCAAGGGACCCGGAGGGGGTCGAGACCCCTCCGCCCGGGCTCAGGGTGTAACTCGTCCCTCCGCTCGTGGACCAGGCCAGGGTGCTGGTGCCACCAAAGGGCACGCTGGCCGGCGAGGCGGTGAAGGCGGAGATGGCCGGCCTGGTCTGGGCGGCCATCACCTGCACGACCACGGATGCGGTGCTGCCGGCGTAGACGCTGTCCGGAAGGACCACGAAGTTGACGGTGTACGTCCCGGCGGCGCTGAAGGTGTAGGTGAAGGGACCCAGACCCGTGGCGATCTGGACGCCGTTCAACGTCCACTTCGGGGATCGCCCACCGTTCAGGTCGCCACTGAACTCGACCGGCACCCCTGCGGTGGCCAGGAAGGGGGACGTGGCCGGCAGCAGGATCCGCGCGTTGGAGGGCTCGGTTCCCCCCGCCCCCGCGGCCAGGGCTTTCTTGGGTGGGGTGACAGCCGTCGACCCGGTCTGGGCCTGGGCCGGGACGAGGGTGACGGCGAGGAGGAGGGCTGCGGCGCGAAGGAAGAGGTTCAACATGGCTGCTCGCTTGAGTTTCGGAGGGATGGCCTGCCAGACACCGGACGGTAGATCAGGGGGCGTATTGCGCTTCGTACTCCGAAACGAGCTGACGCTTATCGTTATAGACCTTGTGCTTGATCGTCGAAAGGACCCCGCCCGTCAGGGTCCGGATCCAGGCCCGCAGGCCATCGGCTCCATAGGCGTACTCCTCTACCTGGGGCACGCTCGCGGCCGTCTCCTGGTAGACCATGCGGACCACCCGGCCCAGGGCATCGTACGCGAGGTTCAGGGAGGGGTATCCGGAGGAACCGGCCTTGGCGTAGATCTGGATCAGGTTCCCGTAGGCATCATAGGTGGCGCCCGTCGGCACACCACTGGCTCCGCCGGGCAACTGGTTGGTATTCGCCAGATGGTCGAGTTCCGCCCCCGTGAACATGAAATTGTTGATCCAGGGCATGGCGGCCGCCGAGGGGAGCTATCGGTCCAACCCACCAAAAAACAAGTTCACTCTATAGTGCCCGGGCGATAGACCTTTATCGATCGCAAAATCATACGAGTCATTTGCAATGCCAGCACTCGGTCCAAAGCTTGGAATAAGCTTTCCAAGCATTGAAGTCTTTGGCGACTGGGACATATATTCTCCTAGCATTGAAATTTGTACATTTGAATTCTCGTGCACAATAATATCATTTTGGTTACTCAAGTTGCCCGTTTGCAATGAATTCTTTGCTGATTCGCCGCCTACCTAAGATAGACCAGTAGGGCCTTTTCGGAGCAGATTTAATCATCTTGCTATAAATAGTCGGCCCTGCAATACGTACAACCAGCAAATAAATCAGTAACTTGATGAAACTTTTCGAGTATGAGGTACACAAGATAGTAGGGGGCGATCCCCCGGAATCCGGTGTACCGATGAAGCCCAAGCCCAAGGCAACCACCCACGAACGCCCCCTGATGGGGACCATGCGCCTGGACCTGGCTCTGGACATGAACCACGAACTGGTCCGCCTTGCCGCGGCCATCGATTGGGATGCCATCGCCATGGAATTCCGGCCCATGTACTGCCCCAACAACGGCAGGCCGGCGGTCCCGACCCGGCTCATGGCCAGCCTCCAACTTCTCAAGCACACCTTCAACCTCTCCGACGAGCTGACCGTCGCTCGCTGGGTCGAGAACCCCTACTGGCAGTTCTTCTGCGGCGAAGAGTTCTTCCGCCATGACCTGCCCGTCCACCCGACCCAGATGACCCGCTGGCGGCAGCGGATCGGCGAGAAGGGCGTGGAGAAGCTGCTCCAGATCACGATCGAGGCGGGCAAGGCCACCCGGACCATCACCGAGACGAGCTTCGACAAGGTCATCGTGGACACGACGGTCCAACCGAAGAACGTGCAGCACCCCACCGACGCGCGCCTCTACCGGAAGGCCCACGCAGCCATGCTCCGCATCGCCAAGGAAGAGGGCCTGGCCCTGCGGCAGAGCTACCGCCGGATGATGGACCGTGCCTTTCGCAAGCATGGCGGCCATTCCAAGGCCATGCAGTTCAAGCGCGCCAAGAAGGTCCTGAAGAGCCTGAAGACGATGGCGGGCCGGGTGATGCGCGATGTCGAGCGGAAGATGACCGACGTCGCCTTCGACCGCCACAAGCGGACCATGATCCTGGCGGAGCTCATCCTCAGCCAGACCCGGCTCACCAAGGGCAAGATCTACAGCCGGCATGCGCCCGAGGTGGAGTGCATCGCCAAGGGGAAGGCTCACCGCCCCTACGAGTTCGGGGTGAAGGTCAGCCTCGCAGTCACCCACAAGGAAGGCTTCGTGGTCGGCATCCAGGCCTGCCCGGACAACCCCTACGATGGCCACACCCTGGAAGGCCAACTCGACCAGGTCGAGCGGCCCGAGTCCCGTCAAGTGGTGTAGCAAGAGCGGCCAGCGAAGCGCCGCCGTACCCGTATGATCCGATTTCAATGAAATGCTGCTGCTGATGGACCTTTGGCCGGGGCGGTGTGGAAAACGCGCCAGCGTTTTCCAGGCGAAGCCCGCGGGTGTTGGAAGGTTGTGGACCCGAAGGGCGCCCCGCAGGGGCGTTGCCTGTGGACCCGGAGGGCGGGCCGGAGGCCCGTTTCGCGCAGCGAAATCCAGCGGGCAATCCATCAGCCTTTCCATGCCCGCGCACCGCCCCGGCCGGGTGGGTCGCGACCTCGCCCCAGGGCCATCACGCCTTCACCTTCAAGTAAGGGAACCGGGCAGAAACCCACTCAGCATGCTGGTCCGCGAGCAACGAGCCCAGAAGGCGCAGCACTGCGGCCCGGTTCGGAAAGATGCCCACCACGTCGGATCGCCGGCGAAGCTCACGGTTCTCCCGTTCCAGCACGTTGGTCGAGTGGATCTTTCGCCAGTGGGCTTTGGGGAAATCCATGTAGACCAGGACGTCCTCCACCGCCTCGTCCAGCAGGGCCGAGAAGCCGGGGTGCTTGCGCTGGGTATCCAGGGCCAGGGCTGCGAACAACCGCTGCGCATCCTCCTTGCAGGGCGCCTGGAAGGCCTGCTTCAGGCGGTCCAGAAGCTCCTCCTGCGCCGCCTTGGGCAACCGCGTCGCTGCATTCCGCATGAAATGAACCCGGCACCGCTGCCAGGAGACACCGTTCAGGACCCGCCGCACCGCCGCCTTCAGCCCAGTGTGGGCGTCCGAAACCACCAGCTCGACGCCCTTCAGCCCGCGCTTGACCAGGCCCTCCAGGAAGCCGCTCCACGCCGATTCCATCTCGCCATCAGCAACTTCCAGGCCCAGCACCTCCCGGTATCCCTGCTGGTTCACGCCAATGGCCACGAGCACTGCCAGGCCCACCACCCGCTGACCTTCCCTAACCTTCGGATACATGGCGTCCAGCCAGATGTAGCGGTAGGGGCCCTCCAGGGGCCTTTCACGAAACGCCGTCACCTCGGTATCCAGGTCCTTGGCCAGCCTGGAGACTTCGCTTTTCGACATCCCCTTGGCCCCCATGGCCTCGACCAGGTGCTCCACCTTGCGGGTGGAGATCCCGAGCACGTAGGCTTCCGAGACCACGCTCAGGAAGGCCCTTTCCCAGCTTCTGCGCGGCTCCAGAAAGTCTGGCATGTAGCTTCCCTGACGAAGCTTCGGAATCCGCAGCGGCATCGTCCCCAGGCGGGTTTCCCAGGCCCGGTCCCGGTACCCGTTCCGTTGATTCTCGCGCAAGGGCGAACGTTCCCCGGCCTCCGCCTGGCAGAGAGCGGTGACGTCGCTTGCCATGATCCGTTCCAGGGTCATCATCACGAGCTGGCGCAGGAAATCCCCGCTGCCTTCCTCCAAAGCCTTGCCCAGGGCCCCAAGACCCTCCACACTTTCTCTGGCCATCGTTCTCCGCTCCTATGTTGTTTCCGCAAAAACAAACATACGGAGGACGGTGGCCATCTGTCTGCCTACCCGGCTCTTACACCACTCCCTGGGACTCTATCGTCGAGCGGCTCACGGGCAAGGTTCCGTCTCACACATTCGTCGACCGCGGCTACAAGGGCCACGGAGTTCCCGAAGAACGAAGCAGAGTCCTGATCAGCGGCACCCGGAAGCTTGGCTACACCCTCAAACGCCACCTACGACGGCGATCCGCGGTGGAGCCGGAGATCGGGCACATGAAAGCGGATGGGTTGCTGGGACGGAACTTCCTCAAGGGCATGGCAGGGGACGCGATCAACGCGATCCTCTGCGGGGCCGGGCACAACATGCGGAAGATCCTGGCCCGACTCAGGGCCCTTTTGTACCTGCTCACCGGCAACGCCTGGGAGGCCCTACAATCCCTTTGCCGTCACCTGGAGGTGCTCCGGTTTCATCAGGAGGCCTCTGGGGCCATCTGAATGCCGTGAGGGGTTTCGCAGGGTCGACTAAATATGCTTCTCAGATGGACCAACATATCCTTGATTACATTTGAACCTTGATTGCGACTATGTGATATCAATATACGGCCATGCCTTAAGTGGTGAAAAGTTAACCTTCCAGATATTAAGCTCGAACAAGTTATCTTTGTCATCTAGATTCAAAGATGCTAAAACATCAACACCATCAGAATCCTTAAATTGGACTTCGCTAGCAACCCGCCCCATGCGCCTCAGGGGGTCAAAGTTGCCATCAGGTCCCAGCAGGAGACTGCCCATTCCACCATCGGCTTGTTCTTTAACGAGCAGAGTATCAACCCAATCCGGCGGAACGATGATGTTGCCTTTTTTTAACAAAACTATCAGAAGCGCAAGTTCTTCTGACCTAGGGCTTCGGCACTTCATGAATTCTCCCAACATAAATGAGCCCAGCTTGAATTAGTCGACCCTGCGAAACCCCTCACGGCATTCAGATGGCCCCAGAGGCCTCCTGATGAAACCGGAGCACCTCCAGGTGACGGCAAAGGGATTGTAGGGCCTCCCAGGCGTTGCTGGTGAGCAGGTACAAAAGGGCCCTGAGTCGGGCCAGGATCTTCCGCATGTTGTGCCCGGCCCCGCAGAGGATCGCGTTGATCGCGTCCCCTGCCATGCCCTTGAGGAAGTTCCGTCCCAGCAACCCATCCGCTTTCATGTGCCCGATCTCCGGCTCCACAGCGGATCGCCGTCGTAGGTGGCGTTTGAGGGTGTAGCCAAGCTTCCGGGTGCCGCTGATCAGGACCCGGCTTCGTTCCTCGGGAACTCCATGCCCCTTGTATCCTCGGTCAACGAAGGTGTGGGCCGGAACCTTGCCTGTGAGCCGCTCGACCTGGTCGAGTTGACCTTCCAAGGTGTGGCCATCGTAGGGGTTGTCCGGGCAGGTCTGAATGCCGACGACGAAGCCTTCCTTGTGCGTGACGGCAAGGCTGACCTTCACCCCGAACTCGTAGGGGCGGTGGGCCTTCCCTTTGGCGATGCACTCCACCTCGGGTGCATGCAGGCTGTAGATCTTGCCCTTGGTGAGCCGGGTCTGACCGAGAATGAGCTCCGCCAGAATCATGGTCCGCTTGTTGCGGTCGAAGGCGACATCGGACATCTTCCGCTCGACATCGCGCATCACCCGGCCGGCCATGGTCTTCAGGCTCTTCAGGACCTTCTTGGCGCGCTTGAATTGCCTGGCCTTGGAATGGCCGCCGTGCTTGCGGAAGGCCCGGTCCATCATCCGGCGGTAGCTCTGGCGCAGGACCAGACCTTCGTCCTTGGCCACGCGGAGCATGGCTGCATGAACCTTGCGGTAGAGGCGCGCGTCGGTGGGGTGCTGCACATTCTTCGGCTGGACGGTGGTGTCCACGATGACCTTGTCGAAGCTCGTCTCGGTGATGGTCCGGGTGGCCTTGCCCGCCTCGATCGTGATCTGGAGCAGCTTCTCCACGCCCTTCTCGCCGATCCGCTGCCGCCAGCGGGTCATCTGGGTCGGATGAACGGGCAAGTCATGGCGGAAGAACTCCTCGCCGCAGAAGAACTGCCAGTAGGGGTTCTCAACCCAGCGGGCAACGGTCAGCTCGTCGGAGAGGTTGAAGGTGTGCTTGAGGAGTTGGAGGCCGGCCATGAGCCGGGTGGGGACCGCCGGTCTGCCGTTGTTGGGGCAGTACATGGGCCGGAATTCAGCGGCGATTGCATCCCAATCGATGGCCGCGGCAAGGCGGACCAGCTCGTGGTTCATGTCCAGGGCCAGGTCCAGGCGCATGGTTCCCATCAGGGGGCGTTCGTGGGTGGTTGCCTTGGGCTTGGGCTTCGTCGGTACACCGGAATCCGGGGGGTCGCCCCCTACTATCTTGTGTACCTCATACTTGAAATGTTTCATCAAGTTACTGATTTATTTGCTGGTTGTACGTAATGCAGGGCCGACTCTTTAATATCTCCCGCCGCCTGCCTAAGAGGAAACATCTCCCCCGGGGAGTCGGAGCGAGTTCAAGCCACTGGAGTTAACTGGACCTCGTAGCCCAGGGCTTTGAGCCGTCGGACGAGGTTTGCCCTGGCCTTGTTGGAATCCAAGCGATCGTAGTAGTCCCCCCCGAGATCTGTATAGGGGACCTCCCGCTTGAGGATGAAGTAGGCCGCCCGAAGCATGTCCGCAGCGATGGCGACGATCGCCTTCTTGGATCCCCGTCTGGCCTTGAGGCGATTGAACCGGGCGCGTAGGTAGGAATCCTTGACCTTGATGGCTGGCCAGGCGCATTGGACAAGCATTTCCTTGAGCCACGGTGCGCCTTTCCGGATGCGGGTGCTTTTTCGTTTGCCGGCGCTCTCGTGCATCTGGGGGCAGAATCCTGCCCAGGAGACCAGATGGCCTACCGTTGGGAAACGCGTCATGTCTGATCCGATCTCCGCCAGGATGGTCCGGGCGGCAATGAGGCCGATTCCAGGGATGGTGCATAGAAGACGCACCTGTTCAGCCTGAGGCTTGAGGTGCTCCTCCAGGCGACCCTCGACCTGGGCAATGGAGCCCTCGATCGCCTCAATCTGAGCCAAGTGGATGCCAATCGGGAACCGATGGTGGGACCGGATGTGGCCGCCCAGGGCCTCCTGAAGCTCCGGTATTTTCTTTCGGGCCGTCCTCAGGGCAAGGTTTGCCAGGATCTCCGGGGACTGCTCACCGCCCACGATGGCCTTGAGAATGCGTTTGCCACTGGCTCCGAGAACATCCGTGAGAACCCCTGAGAGCTTGATGTCGGCATCCTCGAGGACCTTTTGGATGCGCAACGCATGGCGGGCCACCTCGCGGGTCAGTTGCTTGTGGGTTCGGGTCAGGTCTCGCAACTCCTGGGTGGCCCTGGGTGGGACGAAGCTTGCCTGGATCAAGCCGTGGGCGAGGAGGTCCGCCAGCCATTGGGCATCGTTGACATCGCTTTTCCTCCCCGGCACCTGCTTGACGTGCTTGGGATTGGCAAGGATCAACTCGAAAGAGTCCTCGAGGGCGTGCCAGACGGGCTTCCAGTACACGCCGGTCGCCTCCATCACGACATGGGTAATGCCAGCTTCCTCAAGCCAGTCACGGAGGCGCATCAGTTCCCGGACCGACGCTCCAAAACTCCGGACCTCTGAGGTGGCTCCCGACGAACCGACCACCCGGCGGCATGCCACCACCAGTTCCTTGCCTAGATCCAGCCCGGCACAGCGGGCATGCAGGACTTCCACGTCCGACCTCCTTTGAAAAGGCGCCGGCGTGGGACCCTGGTGTCCGAAATCTAAGAGGCGCGCTCCAGGGCCAAGACCGCCCAGGGCAGCAGAATAGGGTGCGCAAAGGGTCCCCGGTCCAGCTAGACAACGGGCTTGTCCGCACCATAGGCAAACCGACCTCCGTACCGGCGCCCCTCATGGATGCGTGTTTCGTCCGAGAGGGTGCAGCGAAGCGGGGTGGGAGTTAGACATAGCCGCCCAAGGTAGCTGCGCTGGGCTGGAAAGTCGCCTCAGGGGGTCTCCCGGGCTACAATGGTCCCACGATCTTTGAAAAGCCTTGTCCCATAAGGGATTCCCGCCCGCTGGCGACCACCGAGGCATCAGAGCGCAGATTCCGAGCAGACCGATCCGTCGGGGCTCATCTATATCCAGGCGAGGTTCTATCTCCCGATGTATGGAAGATTCGCGAGCCCGGATCCGGCGAGGGATCAGCATTTCGAGGAAACGCAGAGCTGGAACATATACAGCTACACTCAAAATCAGCCAACAATGCGCATCGATCCAGATGGGCAGGTTTGGAACTATGTCATTGGTGCTGCAATAGGCGCGGTTGCAGATGCGGGAACCCAATTCGTAATTGGCTACATGCAAACGGGCAATGCGATGCAGGCAGTCAAGAACATTAACCTTACCCAGGTCGCAATCAGTGCGGTTGAGGGGGCAGCCACCTCGGGCGCATCAGCAATAAAGGGGACCCTTGAGCGCATTGCCGTCAAGTCGGCAATCGCAGTTGTATCGAGCGCAACGAAAACTGCGGTTGATCCCAATGCAGCCCAGTATTCAGTCCAACAAGGGGTAACGGATGCAGTAGTAAGTGGGGTAGGCGGGCATCTCGTTGAAGCTGGGTTGAATAAGGTTTCGCAGCTTACGGTAGGGGGGCAAAGGCCGTGAGAGCGGGGCAGCTGACTGCTGCAGCAAAGAAGAGCACAAGTTTTGCTGGTGCATCGCGCAGACTGAACGCTGCCGCGAAACTGACGAACGAGGTTTCAAAGATTGAGGCGACAAACGCAACCAAGGCTGCTGGGCAGATGGTCGTAAACACTGCCAATCACCGAGCCAACAAAGAACTTAAGGCGGGACAGTGAAATGACTGAAATTAGCCAAAAAGAACGACTCATTCTTGCCTGCTTGTTGTCACTGGTATTGCCGGTAGGCGTATGGGTTCTGACCAAAAGACCGACGGGGTATCGAGTATCTGTTTTTTCTGGGGTAGCTCTAATTGGCTTGTTTTACCCACTCGGACCCCAAGCTCTAAAGGGTGGAGAAAGGCATCGTCGGGCGTTCTGGATTTACCTTTTCCAAGTGCTCTCAGCAATTGCCTTTCTTACTTTCGCTTGGCTGAACAGATCGACGCATAATGCCTGATCCATATCAGGCACGCTTTTGCCTTCCCATGTATGGACGGTTCGCGAGCCCGGATCCGGCGCAGGATCAACACTTTGAAGACACGCAATCGTGGAACATCGGCGCGATGGCCTTCTTGGATGGGCTCCCCTCCAAGATGCCCTCCTTTGGCGTTGAACTGACGTCTCAACTGGCCCTGTTTTCCGGGGATGGGTCACCATCCAGACGGAGTGTCCAGGGGGGCAACGTACAAACCTTCCCACACCCACAGGCTTCGCCTGGAAAACGCTGCCGCGTTTTCCACACCGCCCCGGCCAAAGGCCCATCATCAGCAGCATTTCATTGAAATTTGGTCATACGGGTACGGCGGCGCTTCGCTGGCCGCTCTTGCTACACCACTTGACGGGACTCGGGCCAAGCGCGGCAGCTGCCACATCTGGCGGCACACCATGGCGACACTTATGCTGGAGAACGGGGCGGACATCCGGTTCATCCAGGGGATGCTGAGCCACGCCTGTCTGACGACGGCCCAGATCTACACCCAGGTGAGCATCCGCCAGTTGAAGGCCATCCACGCGGTCACCCACCCCGGGAAGCTGCCGGAGTCGGTGAAGCGGAGGCTGGAGGAGGACCCGGAGCCTACCGTCGAGGACCTGCTGGCGCAGTTGGAGCTCGAGGCCGAGGAGGATCCGGAGGACTGAACGGGGGCGGGGCAGCCAGGGAGGCCGGGCGGAATGGGCCGGCCTCTCTGCTTGTGCTTCCTTCTTTAGCCGCCCAAGGACGCTGAAGTGCGCTGGAAAGTCGGGTCAGGGGGTCTCCCGGGCTACAATGGTCCCACGATCTTTGAAAATCCTTGTCCCATAAGGAATTCTCTCCCGCTGGCGACCACCGAGGCATCAGAGCGCTGATGCCGAGCAGACCGATCCGTCGGGGCTCATCTATATGCAGGCGCGGTTCTATCTGCCCATGTGGGGAAGATTCGCGTCACCAGACCCAGCGAGGGACCAACACTTTGAGCAGACCCAATCCTGGAACATCTACAGTTACGTCCAAAACAACCCCGTCTCCTTCCTTGATCCGGATGGACAAAAACTTGTTCTATCGGGTAATGCCACTGCGGAACTTGATCGGGCAATGGCATATCTAGCTAAAAGCCAAGCTGGGCGGGAAATTGTTAATTACATTAACATGATTAAAAACTCCGATACCATTAACCTTGATTTGAAGGTCGATACGCGGGTTTATTATACAAATAGCGCAGGTGACGAAATTCAATGGAATCCGCAAATAGGCACTGCGGTGATTGATAACCCGAATGACAGGACGTCAGAAACCGGAGAGGTGCAATCCCCCGCCCTCGCCCTTGCGCATGAGATCATTCACAAAATGGAAAAGGACCGAGTAGGCGAGAAAGGAATAGATCGAAGCGCGGCCCCTCCTTACGACAACAAGGAGGAAAGACGGGCTGTTGAGAAAGAAAATAAAATTGCCAAACAGCTGGGGGAGCCATCAAGAAAGAATTCGACTGGAAATGATGTAAAAGTAAAGGATAGTACAAGCAGGAATCCTGTCGAACCCACAGTCCAAAAGAGGTTAGAGGAAGCCAGGCGAAAGGGGCAAAGATGAGATTTCCGCGCTGCTTATTTTTTTTGTGTTGCAGCATCTATTCTTTTGCTGGAACCGATGGAATATGTATCAGAGGGCTAAATCCTCTGGTTAACACACAGGTGAGTCTTTCTCAAGACATTGCTGTCGGATCAGGCAGAGAGGAGTGTTTGTCGGCTCGCAAGGACGCTGAATTGTTATGTGGCTTGCTTTTTATGACAGTGGCAAAATCTCAAAAGGCCAATACCAGGCTTCCAAAAAATTACAGACTAAAGGTGGAAATTCAAATTGATGAAGTAGCGTTTGCTTTTTGGATTCACGCCGGTGCAACTAGTGTCGAATACCGCGATAAGCAATATGCCATAGATCGGAATTCACAATCTATGATCCTTGATGTCTTTCGGGGCATGTTTCCCGACTTGTTTATCGGAAACCAATTTCGCCCTCGAATAAAAGAGGAAAGAGGAAATGTCAATCAGCGTGGCAATCTCGTATTGCCGTAGCTAAATGAATCTTGGCAAAGGGTTCGCCAACTACGAGCAGACCGATCCGTCGGGGCTCATCTACATGCAGGCGCGGTTCTATCTCCCGATGTATGGAAGATTCGCGAGCCCGGATCCGGCGAGGGACCAGCACTTCGAAGATACTCAGAGTTGGAACATCTACAGTTACGTTCGGAACAATCCCGTAATGCTTTTTGATGCAACGGGTCAATTCGCACGAATTGCAATAAATGGCAATAATATGGTTGTAACCATCCCTGTTTCCTATGCTGGCGCCGTAACGGCTGATCGCATTATGGCCTTCACCCAGGGGGTCGAAAGGTTGAGCCAAAAAGTTGGTGATATAAATGTCACTTTCCGAGTCGACACAGCAGCTGATGCTAAGGGTGGAACTACTAACATTGTAAATTTTATCGACAAGGAAGGTGTTTCTGCTGTCGAACCACGGGGTGGACAAATGGTCGCCAACATATTCTGTGGCTCCGAACCTAGTAATGAATCTTTGTCGGAAACATCAGGGCATGAAGGTTTGCATTTCGCTGGTGCACTGGATGCATACAAAATTGTTGATGGAATTATTGTACCCAACAGTGAATCTGGCGGTAAAGACCGACTTGGGAACACAGACAACCGTGGCAAGAACGACGTCATGTTTGATCCTAAGAAGGGGAGGGTGAGCCCAACTGATCTCAAACAAATGGTCAATTCCGCTACCCAGAAGCTGTTCAAGAAAGAAAACCCAAACGGCCTTTCCGTTCCCGAAAATGAAATTAAAAGGAAGAACGATGAGAAGAAATAGTCTTAATTTGTTAGCAACATTGGTGTGTCAATGTCTAGTAGCTAATGGGCAGCCTTCGAGTGTTCTAAGGGGCGTGGGTGTTGAAATTCGCATCGCCGGAAATTTTAAACTTCGAAAGATCCAAAAGCAGCATGGTGAAGCTTTTCTGTTTGAGCTTATTATGCCTAAGGGTTCGAGGATTGGTCAGGGTTGTATCGCCAATTACATAGACGATCCAGCGCCTCAAAACCGGCAATTGGGTAATTACAACAAGAATGGAATTCAATGGGTCTACGTCGTGAGAGGTCGAAAGGTATCTTTCGTAGGGCGGTTTGAGGGAACGCCCGGCGGGCCAGCGATATCGTTGGGCTTAGAAGCCTCGGAATATGGGGGAAACCCAAGATCCTTCCTGGATCTATTGGACATTAAAAGGATCGACTGAGTGAGGGTGGAGATGTACTTGGGCCTATGTCGCATGTGCCCAATCTTGCGCCAACCGGCTCCCCCTCCCCGGGACCGCGCCTCCGCTGCGCTGCGGCACGGCGGCGTCGCCTGCGGCTCCTTGGGCTTCGCCGCCTTGCATGAAGGCGCCCGTGAGGTGCCCCGTCCCACGCGGTCGTGCAGAGGGTAGGCGGATGCCTCGGACGGCGCCGGCATTGAGGGCCCAGCGCGTGTCCCTCCAGGGTGCCGTTCATCATCATTGGCCATCCGCGGCGGTCGGCAGGCGGCGCATTCGCGATAATGCGCATTATCGCGAATGGTTTTGCTGAACCCCTCATCGGCTCCGCCGCTGAGCGCTTAATAAAACTCCCGCCGCCTGCCTGGACATAACGGGTACGCTATGTCTCCCGCCGCGGATGGCCGGCTCCGTTGGGGGTGGCGGTATCCAGGGCGGCGCTGGGCGACAGCGGCCCAGCGCTGCATCTCCAGTGCGCCGTCCGGCTCTCCCTCGCCAGGGTTCGGATTGACGCATGCGGCCATCCCACTGCGCTGCAGCATGCCCCTGGCTGCGAGGGCGCCCGTGGGAGGCGCCGCCCCACCCCGGCGTCAGGGACCGCAGGAACCAGGCGTCTCGGCGCCCGGCCCATGCCCCTGGCCGGGGGGTGGTGGGCCGGGACGGGCGCAGCGGAGGATCCACGGGGGCTCTGGCCGCCCCGTGGGCCTGCGCGGGGAGGGACCCGGGTCGAACCACGCAGCAGGCGGCAACTTTCGGCGGGCAGAACCCTGGTGCATGCGGGAGAAGCGGCCTCCCAACCCCCAGCGTCCAAGTTGGAGCTGCATGCTGTCTAGCTTCTAAAGAAGGAAGGGCGTGAGGCAGGCCGTGTTGACCGATGGATTCCGAATCCATGGGTTCAAGGCCACATCTCTTTGTGTCTCCCTCCAGGCATGTATAGAAAAGCGAAAAACCTATGCATAATTCCCGGGTATCGGGCGACATCCGAAACTGACCCACTTGCGACACGAATTCTGACCCACCCCCCCGAAAGGAGGAGGGCATGGAGTTCGAACCGCGGGACGCTGGTCTCCATAAGCCGGAGGCCAGAATGCTCGGAGACGGTGCAGTGGCCCAAATATTTGCTTTGCAGAACTTGGGCTGGTCGATCCGAAAGATCGCCCGGGAGGTCGGCCTCTCTCGGAATACGGTCCGGGACTGGCTTCGTGGAGGGCCGGACAGAAGCTATGGAAACGGCTCCCGGGCCGGCCTCCTGGACAGGTATTACTTCTGGATCCAGAACCAGTTCAACGCAGGGGTCCGGAATGCCGATGTCCTTCGCCAGGAACTGGAGGCCATCGGAGTCTCCGTGAGCCTGCGGACCGTCGAGAGGGCCCTCCGCCCCTTCCGGCAGAGCTACGAGAGGGCTGAGCAGGCCACGGTCCGGTTCGAGACCCCGCCAGGCAAGCAGATGCAGGTGGACTTCGGGGAGAAGTGGCTGCAGATCGGCGGAGTCCGGCAGAAGCGCTACGTGTTCGTGGCGACCCTCGGCTACAGCCGGCGGTGCTATATCGAGATCTCCGGGAGCCTCCGCCAGCGGGATTGGATCATGGGCATCGAACGGGCCTTCCAGCACTTCGAGGGCGTCCCGGAGATCCTCCTGACCGACAATGCCAAGCCCCTGGTGGACAGGCGCAAGGGAGGTATCCCCGTCTTCCATCCGGAATTCGACGCCTTCTGCCGTCACTGGGGGACGGTGCCCAGGGCCTGCCAGCCGTTCCGGGCGAAAACGAAAGGCAAGGTGGAACGGAGCGTCGGCTATGCCAAGGGGAATGCCCTTGGGCGCGAGGGCTGGGAATCCGATGAGGCCCTGGATGAGCATCTGGTCTGGTGGATGCTCAACGTGGCCGACACCCGAATCCACGGGACCATCGGCGAGAGGCCGATAGATCGATTTCCGGCGGAGAAGGCGGCCTTGCGCCCGATTGGGAACCATCCCAGCTACCTCCTGGTGCGCCACCTGTCCCGGACGGTGGCTGCGGATGGCCGGATCGATGTGGATACCAACCGCTACAGCGTCCCGCCCCAGTTCATCGGGGCCACCCTGGAGGTGACCGTCGAGGCCGACACCATCCAGGTGTTCTGCCAGGACCAGGTGATCGCGGAGCATCCGGTCCATCCAGGACGCCGCCAAGTCATCGAGGATCCTGGTCACGCCGTCAGCTTCACCAACGGCATCGC
This sequence comes from Mesoterricola sediminis, assembly GCF_030295425.1. Lineage (NCBI taxonomy): Bacteria > Pseudomonadati > Acidobacteriota > Holophagae > Holophagales > Holophagaceae > Mesoterricola > Mesoterricola sediminis. The sequence goes on from NZ_AP027081.1 coordinate 511,147, forward strand.
CCGGGTGGGCAAACCCAGCGAGATCCGGCGGCCACTCTCCCACTACGCCGCCATCGTGGGAGGTGAGGCATGGTAGATCCCCGGCTCGAACGTCTGGAGCGTCACCTGACCCGGCTGAAGCTGGTCAGCACCCGGGAGCGCCTGGACACCCTCCTGGACCGCGGGGCCCAGAACGAGATGAGTTTCCTGGACTTTCTCGACTTGGTGATCAGGGAGGAAATCGAAAGCAAGGACCAGAAGCGGGCCCGGATGCGGATCCAGATGGCCAAGTTCCCCTTGGACCGGCGCATGGAGGACTACGACTTCAGCCTGCAGCCCAGCCTGGACCGCCGCCTTGTGACGGAACTGGAGACGGGACGCTACGTCGCCAACGCAACGAATGTCCTGCTCCTGGGGCCGCCGGGCGTGGGAAAGACCCATCTGGCCATCGCCTTGGCTCGGAAGGCCATCGAGCAGGGATACAGCGCCAGGTTCATCCACGCCGCGGACCTGGTCCACCAACTGGCGGCGGCCTCGGACCACGGGGCGCTGGATGAGGCCCTGAGGGTATTCGCCCGCCCCCATGTCCTGGTCGTGGACGAGCTCGGCTACCTGCCCATGGAGCGACGGTCCGGGCATCTGTTCTTTCATCTGGTGCGGAAGCGCTACGAGAAGGGCAGCCTGATGATCACCAGCAACCAGCCCGTGGGCTCCTGGGGAGAGATGCTGGGGGACGAGGTGGTCGCGACGGCCATCCTGGACAGGCTCCTGCACCACAGCCATATCGTGACGATCAAGGGAGAGAGCTACCGCCTCAAGGAAAAGCGCCGGGCTGGCGTCGTGCCAGCCAAGGAAGTGGCCGGATGATGGCCGCGCCCGCCGGGATGTCCTGCGCTACGGCCTACGGCCTCCGCTCCGGACACCCCGGCGGCTTCAGTTCCCAACTACCAGGTGGGTCAGTTTTCGTGTCGCCTGGTGGGTCAATTTTGATGTCGCTTGACACCGGGCTCGCTGCCCGGGTATGGATCCCACTTTCGGGCATGGGGGTGGCCCTATTCCCCAAATGGGTATACCTCTCCATGAGGAGGTCCCCCATGATGCTTGTGCCTGATGCTCGTCGTCGCGTAATGCTGCCTGCCAGCTTCAAGGCCGGTCAGCCCGTTAGCATTGAACCCCTCGGAGACGGCACCTACCGTCTCGTGCCGATGGTCGCCATTCCCGAGAATCAGCTTTGGGCGTGGCGCTCTGATGTCCAAGGTTCCGTTGAGAAGTCCCTGTCGGAATACCACGATGGGGATGTCGCCACGCTGGATAGCCAGGGGGGGAGGGAGCTCCTTCGAAAGCTGGAAGGCAAATGAGGGTCGTCTGTCCGCCCAACTTCGTTCGTGAATCCCTGCCCTCCAGCCCGAGCCGCAGAGGCTTCGGGCTGGAGGGACCTTGCGGCTGGTAGGGGGCCCAATGGCCTAAAGGCCGGGCGAGCTGGAATGGCCAAACTGAGGTCAGGTCCTGGGGATGGAGGCGAGGGATTGGGAGCCGAGCGTGGCCGACGACGGCAGGCGCCAGGTCGAGGGCGAAGGCCGGGAATCGGGCCAGGGTCGGCAGGAGCGCGAGGAAGGGGTGGAGGCGGCGAGGGTGGGCAGCCCGAACCGCCGCGGAGAGGCTTGGAGCACGGAGGTGCCGTCTGCGGCTCCAGGGGGCTGGGCAGCGGCTGCGGGAAGGCGCCTGGGGTTCAGCCCAGGCCGAGGACCTGGTCGTTGCGGTCGCGGATGGTGCGGAGGAGGTCGGGGTCCTTGCTGAGGTCGTGGCCGTGGCTGGGGACCATCTGGCGGATGCGGGCCATCCATGCGTCGCTCCTGGCCTGCTCGGGGAAGCAGCGGAGGATCATGCCGACCATCGTGGCGGCGCAGGTGGAGGCGCCGGGGGAGGCGCCCAGGAGGGCCGCGAGGGAACCGTCCGCGGCGGCCACGAGTTCGGTGCCGAACTCGAGCTTGCCGCCCTTCTCGGGGTCGCGCTTGATGATCTGGACGCGCTGGCCGGCGATCTCCAGGTCCCAGTCCTCCATGCGCGCGGTGGGGACGAAGGTGCGGAGGGTGCGGACGCGGTCCTCCGGGCTCTGGAGGACCTGGCCGATGAGGTAGCGGGTGAGGTCCAGGTTGTCCCAGCCGGCGGCGAGCATGGGGCGGACGTTGTGGCCGCGGATGGACGCGAAGAGGTCCAGGTACGACCCCTCCTTCAGGTACTTGGTCGTGAAGCCGGCATAGGGCCCGAAGAGGAGGGCGCGGGAGTCGCCGATGATCCGGGTGTCCAGGTGGGGCACGGACATGGGCGGGGCGCCGATGGTGGCCTTGCCGTAGACCTTGGTGGCGTGGCGCCGGACCAGGTCGGGGTTCTTGCAGACCAGCCATTGGCCGCTCACGGGGAAGCCGCCGTAGCCGAGGCTCTCCTCGATGCCGGTCTTGAGGAGGAGGGGCAGGGCGCCGCCGCCGGCTCCCAGGAACACGAAGCGGGCCGTGACCTCCAGGGAGGAGGCGCCCTCGCGCTCCACGAAGAGGCGCCACCGGCCGTCGGGGTCGCGGCGGATGTCGCGGACCTCGCTGGAGGTGCTCAGCTGGAACCCGGGGAGGGTCTTCAGGTGGGCGAACATGAGGTGGGAGAGGGCCCCGAAGTCCAGGTCGGTGCCGCGGTCCACGCGGGTGGCGGCGAGGGGCTCCCCGTCGTCCCGCCCCTCCATCACCAGGGGCATCCATTCGGCCAGCTGGGCCCGGTCCTCGGTGAGGCGCATGTCCGCGAACATGGGATGGGCCGAGAGGCGCGCATGGCGGGTGCGCAGGAAGCGGGTGTTGGCCTCGCCCCAGACGAAGCTGAGGTGGGGGCAGGGGTTGAGGAAGGCGGAGGGGGCGGGGATGATGCCCCGCTCCACCAGGTGGCTCCAGAACTGGAGGGAGACCTCGAAGGCGCCATTGATGGTCAGCGCCTTGGCGATGTCGACGCTGCCGTCGCCCTTCTCGGGGGTGTAGTTGAGTTCGCAGTTGGCCGCGTGCCCGGTCCCGGCGTTGTTCATGGCCTGGCTGCTCTCCTCGGCGACATCGCCGAGGCGCTCGAAGACCGTGATCCGCATGTCGTCCTGCAGTTCCGCCAGCAGGGTGGCCAGCGTCGCGCTGACGATGCCGCCGCCGACGATGGCGACTTCCACCTGGGTCTGATTGCCGGACACGGGACCTCCTGAGGGATTTCCCTCATTATGCAATCCCTGGGAGGGCTGGCACCTCCGAATTTCGGAGCGGCGGTCTCGTTTTTATGGAATGTTGAGTCTCAGTCCCTGGGGGCGCCGAACACCCGGTTGCGGACGAGGGCCTCGGTGCTCCAGGGGGCCGGGTCGCCTCCCAGCCAGCGGTGGAACCACTCCAGATGGGCGTTGTAGTAGGCGGGCATGGACTTGAGTTTGTCAGGCCAGTGCCCGTCGTTCTTGAAAACCAGAAGACGGCTGGGGACGCCCCGGGTCTGGAGGTCGGTGAAGAAGGCCAGGCTCTGGGTGTAGGGCACGCGGTAGTCGCGCTCGCCGGTGATGACGAGGCAGGGGGTGCTGAAGGCGCCGGCGGCGGCGGCCGGGTTCATGCGGGTATAGGCCTCCCGGGCGGAGGCGGGCGTGCCGCCCAGCTCCCACTCGGGGAACCAGAGCTCCTCGGTGGCCCCGTGCATGGCGGGCAGGTCGTACACGCCCATCATGGCGGCCAGGGCCTTGAAGCGCTTGGAGTGCCCCTCGAGCCACATCATGGCGTAGCCGCCCCAGGACCAGCCCATGGCGCCCATGCGGGAGGCGTCGACGTAGGGCAGGCCCGCCAGGGCGTCGGCCACCTTGTCGATGTCCTCCATGACCTTGCCGTTCCAGTCCTTGCTGATGGCCGCGGTGTAGGCCTGGCCGAAGCCCGTGGAGCCGTGGGGGTTGGGGAAGGCGACCACGTAGCCGGCGCCGGGGTAGACCTGCCAGTCGCCCCGGAAGGTGTCGGCCCACATCATCTGGGGTCCGCCGTGCACGTTCAGGACGAGGGGATACTTGCGGGCGGGGTCGAAGCCGTGGGGCTTGACGATCCACACCTGGACGGGGGTCCCGTCCGCGCCCTTGACCCACATCTCCTCGGCAGGCCGCACGTCCACGTCCCGCATGGCCTCGCCGTTGAGGTCGGTGACGGCGACGGGGGCCTTGGCGCCCACGGTCCAGCGCCACACTTCCGCGGGCCGCCCGATGCTGCTGGCCACGAAGTAGACGGACTTCTGGTCGGGGGCCAGGACGAAGTCCTTGACCGTCCAGCCTTCGAGCATGCGGGTGACGCGGCCCGTGGCCACGTCCACCTTCAGGAGGGGGTTGCGGCCCTTCTCCTGGAGGGTGAACCAGATGGAGGCGCCGTCGGGGGCCCAGCGGAAGGCCTCGACCCAGTTGTCCAGGCCCTCGGTCAGGGCGCGGAAGGCGCCGGTCTTCCGATCGTACAGGCCCAGGCGGAAGCGATCGGACTCGTAGCCGGGGATCCGCTGGAAGGTGTAGGCGAGGTAGCGGCCATCGGGCGAATAGGCGGGAGCGCCGTCGTAGGCGGCGTTGGCCCCCGTGAGGCGCACGGGCTTGCGGTCGCCGTCCAGGCGGATGAGGAACAGGTCGTCGTTGGTGGCGCGGGCGGGATCGGCCACGTCCTTGGCGGTCACGCAGAGCTCCTGGCCGTCGGGGGAGACGGCGAAGGCCTGGCGGAAGTCGGGGTAGTCCACCTTGCCGGAGGTGAGGGCCTCGGGCTTGCCGCCCTCCAGGGACTGGAGGAAGAGGTGGGTGTACTGCCAGTCGCGCCACTCGGCCCAGTGGCGGTACATGAGGGAATCGGCGAGGTGGGCCTGCACGGGACCCTTCTCCAGCCGCTCCGACAGCTCCTGGTTGAGGGCCTCGTCGGCCAGGGCCTCGGGGAACACGGTGGCCTGGAAGACGACGGCCTTGCCGTCCCGGATGAGTTCGGGAGCGGCGACGCCGGGGCCGAAGGACGTGAGGCGGCGGGGCTCGCCGCCGGAGGCGTCCATGGACCAGAGCTGGGTGCCCTCCTCTCGGTTGCTGACGAAGGTGAGGGTGCGCCCGTCCCGGGACCAGGCCGCGCTGCCGTTCCAGCCGCCCGCGTAGGTGATCTGGCGGACGGAACCGGTCCTCAGGTCGGCCATCCAGAGGTGGGTGGCGCGGGTCGATTTGCGGAGGTCCTGGGTGGCCACCTCGAAGACGAGGCGGGTCCCGTCCGGGGAAAGCACCGGATGGGCGGGCTCCCGCAGGCGGTAGAGATCCTCGATGGTGAAGCCCCGCTTGCCGGCGGCGGAGGCGGAGACACAGAGGACAAGGGCAAGGCTGCAGGATCGCACGACCACGGGACACCTCGGCGCGGCCGATCCGAGCGGCCGCATGGGTCCAGCTTCCGGAAAGCCGCCGCCGCGATCAAGGGAAAGGTGGGCGCGGCGCGCTCCGGGGCCCGGGCTTGTGATGCCCGCAACAGGGCGGGGGGCCCATGAACGGCGAACCCCGGCGCGGAGGCCGGGGTTCGGGGGCCGGGGAGGCGCGGCGGTCAGGCCTTGCTGCCCCGGAGGCTGAAGGTCTCGGGGAGCATGCAGAGCCCGATGAGGACCAGCTGGCTGCCGATGAAGGTGAACAGCCAGAAGAAGGCGGCGTCCGTGAAGCCGTAGCTGTGGAGGCCGACGCCCAGCATGTTCACGCCGAACCAGGAAAGGCTCGTGATGATGTTGCCGAAGATGGCCATGGCCATGATGCCCTTCTCCCGCGCGTAGCCGGCCCAGCGCGAATGGAGGATGACGGCGTTCCAGAGCACGATGAGCAGGGCGCCGTTCTCCTTGGGATCCCAGCCCCAGAAGCGGCCCCAGCTCTGGTCGGCCCAGATGCCGCCCAGGACGGTGCCGATGAAGCTGAAGAAGAGCGCGAAGCAGATGATCCCGTAGGTCATGTCCACGAGGACGCGGGTGGTCGCGGGGTCCTGTTCGCGGCTGAAGAGCTTGCGGAGGGTGTAGGCGATGGCGATGGCGCCGGCCAGGAAGGTGGCGCTGTAGCCGATGGTGATGGTCACCACGTGGGTCGCGAGCCAGAAGTTGGAGTCGAGGACGGCGCGCATCATCTCCATGGTGTCCCCCTCCATCGCCAGGTGGTGGGCGATGATCAGGGAGGCGAAGCCCGCGGCCGCCGAGACGGCGGTGGCGAAGCCCTTGCGGTACATCCGCTCGAGGATGATGCCCAGCACCACGGCGCCCCAGCCCACGAAGACGGCGGAGGAGTAGAGGTTGGTGACGGGCGGACGACCCTGCAGGATGACGCGGGAGGCCAGGCCCAGGGTGTGGATGATGGCGGCGCCCCACAGGAAGGAGAAGGCCCCTTCCTGGAAGAATTCACGCCGGCCGAGCCAGGAGAAGAAGATCCCGCCCAGGGCCAGGAGGTAGACGATCATGCCCAGGTAGAAGGGTTCGACCCGGTTGAAGAGGAGCTCGCTGCCGGCCTTGCTGAGGGCGTCGGGGCGGGCGTTGCTCACCAGGTGGGACAGGTCGGCGGTGGCGGCGTTGAAGCTGGCGGCGTCGCCGAGCACGTAGGCGGCGCCGGCCCGGGCGAGGGGCGTCAGGCCGGGGTGCATGCTGCCGGCGGCGGCCTGGTCCAGGGCCTCGCCCACGCTCAGCCACGCGTCGGGGTTCTGGCCGGCCAGGGGGGGCAGGGGCCGGAAGAGGGCCAGTTCGGTGAGGGCCTGGTGGCGGGCGGCCGCCTCGGGGCCCTGGAGGTTGCTGAGCTCCATGTAGAGGCCCGGCGTGTCCATGAGCTGGATGGAATTGCGGAGGCGGTGGTAGCGCTCGAGGCGGTCGTACAGGTTCACCACCGCGCTCTGGAAGCGGGTGCGCTTGATGCCCTCCACCTGGTGGGCGGTCTGGGCCTGGCGGGCGATCTCCTGCAGGTGGGGCGCGATCGTGGCGAAGCTGTAGTAGCGGTCGGAGCTCTGGGCCTTGCCCATGAGGCCGAGGACGTCGGGGTCGTTGATGACGAAGACGGGCTGCTGGTCGGCGACGGCGGGCCGGAACATGACGTCCAGGATCCACTCGTCGGCGCCCACGGTGCGGCCCTCGTGGCGGAGGCTCTGCTTGCCGCGGAGGACGAGGAGGGCGTTGCGGGCCACGGAGTCGAGGGGCTTCACGCGGCCGCCTTCCAGCACGGGCATGCGGGAGAACTTCTCGATCTCCATGCCGCGCACGGGCCGGGGGGGAAGCATGGCGAAGATCGCGGCCGCCAGGGCGAGGACGGCCGGGAGCCATTTGGCGAGGCGGTTCAGGTTCATGCGTTCACCTTCTGTTCCTGGCGGCGCTTCATGGAGCGGCGCAGGGTGAGTCCGAAGTGGATGAGGAGGCCCAAGGTGATGAGGGTGCAGCTGATGTAGGGAATGAGCCAGCCGGGGTTCTGGACGACCTGCAGGATGGAGAGCTTGTCGCCCTTCCCGAAGGAGGCCTGGTAGAAGGCGCGTCCCTCGTAGCGGAGGGGCTGGTTCATGTAGATGAGCACGTCCCGCTCCTCGTTGCGGGAGGGGTTGGAGACGTGGACGAGGCTCGAGAAGTTCTTGGGGATGTTCGTGCCGGGGTAGAGGTCGTGGCTGAACTTCTTGAGGGTGAGGCTGTAGGGCAGGTACCAGCGGCGGTTCTGGACGGCCAGGGTGTAGGTGCGGCCGTCGGCGATGAAGCTCTGGGGCGCGCCGATGCCGTTGGAGGCCAGCCAGGTGCCGTAGCTGCGGCCCCCGGCCAGGGGCTCCACCACGGCGGAGACGAGGTTCACCTCGGTCTCGGTGGCGGCGAGGGGGGCCTCGGCCACCTTGATGCCGGTGCCGACGCCCTGGGTGGCCAGGGGCGCGCCGTCGCCGGGGCCGAGGCGGGTGAGGGTGGAATTGGGGTAGTAGGCCTTGACCCGGACCGTCAGGGGCGTGCCGGGCAGGGGCAGGTCCTTGCCCTGCTTCAGGAGGGATTCGGGGATGCCGTAGGCCTCGGGCCTGGCGGGGTCGGTGACGTCGGTGACGGTCAGTTCGAACTCGCGGGGGCTCTCCAGCCAGTTGACGGTCTGCCCCTCCTCGATGGACATGTTCGTCTCCACCTGGAAGGCGCCCGTGGAGAACTCGCCGGCCACCAGCAGGATGAGGCCGGCGTGAGCGACCCAGATGCCGGCCTTGTGCCAGTTGAAGTCGATGCGCTTGATCAGCGCGGCGGTCAGGTTCAGGACGAGGACCAGGCCCACGAGGGCGCCGCCCGGGAAGACCGGGACGGGGAAGGGGATGCCGGTGAACCAGCGCTTGACCACGAAGGAGCGCATGTAGACGTGCACGGCCCCGAAGGTGCCGAGGTCCGTCTGGGCCAGGGTGCAGAGGAGGACCAGGGCCATGAGGAGGACCATGGACACGATGGTGACCTGCATCGAAGCCAGGCCGTTCCAGAGGCGAAGAAGCTTGTCTTTAATCAAGGTGCAGGCTCTCCAGGTAGCGCATGAAGTCGGGGCGGGCCTTCTCGGCGGCGGGGGCGTCGCCGACCAGCTTCAGGAACCAGGTGTTCCCGTCGGCGGTGGTCAGGGAGCCGACGATCATCCGCGTCGGGGAGGCGCCCTGGCTGGTGAAGTCGAAGACGGCGATGGCGCCGGCCTTGCTCTTCACCGTCCGGCGGGCGCCGGCGAGGGCCTTCTCGTCCAGGGGCTCCAGGCCGATCTGGCCGCGCCACCGGTTCACGTTGGCCAGTTCGCCGCCGGCCATGCCGGGCAGGTTCACCACGGACACTTCGATCTTGCCGGGCCCCGGCGGGTTGAGGGTGGCGAAGCGCATGCCGCCGCCGCCCGTCTCCGTCCAGCCCTTGGGAAGGGCCCACTTGAGGGGATGGGTCGGCGCGGGGGGCGGCGGGACCTCGCCGCCCATGCCGGACGGCATGCCGGCGGGCGGCATGCCCTGGGGCGGGGCGCCCGGGGCCGGGGCCGGGGTCGAACGGCTGACCTGGTCTCTGTTGCAGGCCGCCAGGAGGGCCAGGGCCACCGCTGCGGCGGCCAACGTGGCGCCGGCGCGGAAGCGGGATGTCGGAGTGGGCATGGCGTTCCTCGTCAAAGGGGATAGACCTCGTAATCAACTATACCCGGCTGGGGGATTTCGCCATCGCGGGTCCGGAATGTGTGACGCAGGGCCGGGAGGCGGATCTGAAAAGAGGGGGGTTACCCGGCCTCCCCTCCGCTTTCCGCCCCGGCCCCCGCGGCGAGCGTCGCGGGGACCGGGGCGGGGGGGCGCGCGGAAGGCGCGAACGAACGAATGGCCTACCGGATCAGAGCTTCTCGGCGATCTTCAGGACGGCGTCGCTGAGCTGGACCTTGGCGGTCTTGAGGTTCGTGGTGTTGAGCATGATCTTGGGCCGGCCCCCGTCGTCCACGATGATGACGGCGGCGAAGTTGGCCAGCTCCCGCTTCTCGGTGATGATGAGGCGCCCGAAGGTCTTGAAGTTGCGGGCCTCGGCGGGGCTGTTGGTGTAGACGATGGGGGCGGAGCTGTCGACCACGAGGCCCGCGGCCTCGAGGGGGCCCTTCAGCGACCCGTCGCTGCAGGCGATCTTGTTGGAGCCGCTGGAAGCCACGATCGCCTTGATGATCTTGGCCTGCACCTCGGGGGCCAACTCCGCCCGAAGGGCCAGGGAGGCTAGGGAGATCAGGAAGAGGTGGCGGAGCTTCATGGATGACCTCGGGCTCGGGTTGGAGAGGGAATCGAGCATCAGCCCAGGCACAAGGCCCGGCCGCATCCTGGACGCAAGGGAACATCCCCGGGTGGGGAAGTTCCTCCATTATAGATCCTTGCATCTATTGGGCTACGTCGAAAGCGCGGCTTCTTTTTCCAAGGGGTCCGGGGCTTCAGGCGGCTTGCCGGCTGCCGAGGGCCTTCCAGAAGGCCCAGGCCAGAAGCACCAGGCCGCCGCCCATGAGGGCGTGGGCGAACCCGAAGGCGGCCACCCGCAGGGCGTGGCTGCCGCCCAGGAAGCTGGCGTTCAGGGCGGCGAAGTCCGTGTGGCCGTGGCGGACGCCCAGCACCAGGTGGTAGCCCTTGACCAGCATCAGCAGGGAGGTCAGGCAGACGCCGGGCAGGTAGAGGCGGGTGCCCCAGGCCAGCGCGCGGGGGGGGACGGTCCCCAGGCCGAGGACGCCGGCCAGGTGGAGCATCCAGGTGAAGGCGAGGGGCAGCAGGACGCCCATGACGACCAGGTGGCCATGGACGAGGGCCAGGCTGAGGATGAACTCCAGGTGCGCGCCCGCGGGGACCTCGGCGGTGACCAGGACCTTGCGCCCGGATTCCTGGAAGGAGATGCCGGCCAGCAGGGCGACGATGAGCATGAGGAGGGCGAAGCGGAGGTGGGTGCGGCAGAACTGCCGGTGGGACGCGGACTCGGGCACGGGGTTCTCCAGGCGACCGGCCATCCTCGGCCGGGGGGCTCTGGGCATTCTGGGGGAGAGGCCCCCGCGGGGACAAGGCTCGGCCGTCCCATTTGTGACCTGGAACGTGCCTTTCCCGGGCCGGCGGGCCCTCCGGGTGTGCCATCATGGACCGTGGACCAGAGGCCGCCATGCTAGGGATCTCGCGACAGACCGATTACGCCGTGCGGGTGGTGCTGCATCTGGCCTGCCTGGAAGAGGGGACCCAGGTCTCCATCGCCGAGATCTCGCAGTCGCGCAGCCTGCCCATGCCCTTCGTTCGGCGCCTGATCCGGCCCCTGGTCGCCAAGGGCATCCTGGCCTCGGCCCGCGGCTCCTCGGGGGGTCTGCGCCTGGCCCGCAAGGCCTCCGAGATCTCCCTGCTGGAGGTGGTGCGGGCCATGGAGGGCGAGGTCGCCCTGAACCACTGCGTGGACGGCCACAAGGGCTGCCCCCTGTCGGCGGGCTGCCCCGTCCAGTCCGTGTGGGCCGGCGCCACCCTCGCCCTCGAGCGGCACCTGGACGGCATCCACTTCGGCGCCCTCGCCGAGGGGCCCCACGGCCACATCGTGGCCCACCAGAAGGTGCACGGGGAGGTCCTCCAGGCCTGAGGCGGGACACCGCCGCCGCGCCCGGGCGCGGCCATGCGCCCGGTTGACCGGGCGGCCGTGGCGCGCCCGGATCCACCCGGGGACCGCCGGACCTGGCGCCCTGGGAAACGGGAGAGATTGGGTCTCAGGATCCCGACGGTGGTCCGGAATACAACGGACCCGGAAGTCCTAATTATATCTGGAACTCGTTGAATACAAACAGCTTGCATGAAATGTTACCAAAATCATCACAAATGCGATAAAAGTGTCTTGTGAAATAGCTACGAAATCACGACGATAGTCGCACGCAATCAACGAGGTCCTGGATGAAGTGCTGGTCCCCTTCGGGGCAGATCGACACGCCTTTCGCGGCTTGTGGCCGCGGCGCGAGCGCATCGCGATGGAACTGACCTGGGTCACCATCGCCGCCAGTCTCCTCATGGGGCTGGGCGCCGCCCTGTTCTTCGTCGCGGCGGTCAAGCGCGGCTGGTTCAAGGACATCGAGGACGCGAAGTACCAGGTCTTCTGGTCGGACGCCAAAAGTACAAGGCAATCACCAAGGGAGGCTGCGGATGGCGGTCAATCTCAAGAGAAGTAGCGGCGACGGCGGAACGCGCACCGCCATTTCGCGCCGCAGGGCGCTGGCCTGGATCACCGGCGGCGGGCTGGTGGGCTCGGGCATCCTGAGCGCCGTCTCCAACTTCGTCTTCATCAAGCCGAGGGCCACCTACGGCGCGCCGCAGCGGTTCTCCATCGGCAAGCCCGAGGACTTCCCCCCCGGCACCCGCATCTCCCTCGACACGCGCCGCATCTGCATCGTCCGCGAGGGCAACCGCATCGCGGCCATCTCCACGACCTGCACCCACCTCGGCTGCATCGTGGGCCTGGCCGACACGGGCTTCGCCTGCCCCTGCCACGGGTCCCGCTTCGATCCCGACGGCACCGTCACCGGCGGGCCCGCGCCCAAGCCCCTTCCCTGGTACAAGATCGCGCTGGCCCCCAACGGCGAGATCGAGGTGGACAAGGACATCGAAGTCGCATCCGGGAGCTACCTGACCCTATGAGCCGCGCCAACGCCAACCCCTCCATCGTGACGGCGCTCAAGGAGCTGCCCGGGAACGTGTGGAAGTCGATCTTCCGCAATCCGATCCCGGGCAACGACCTGGAGCGGTCCAGCACCAGCTTCACCAACTTCTTCCTCCACATCCATCCGGTGAAGGTCCACAGGAACTCCCTCCGCCCCGCCTACACGCTGGGCCTGGGGCTGATCTCGTTCTTCCTGTTCATGATCCTGGTGACCACGGGCATCCTGCTGATGTTCTACTACGTGCCCAGCACGGCCCAGGCCTACGACCGGATGCTGGACCTCCGGGGCACGGTGGCCTTCGGCACCATCCTGCGGAACATGCACCGCTGGAGCGCCCACGGCATGGTGGCCTTCGTCTTCCTCCACCTCTGCCGCGTGTTCCTCACGGGCTCGTACAAGAAGCCCCGCGAGTTCAACTGGGTGGTCGGCGTCATCCTGTTCCTGCTCACCCTCTTCATGAGCTTCACCGGCTACCTGCTCCCGTGGGACCAGCTGGCCTTCTGGGCCATCACGGTGGGCACCGCCATCGCGGGCTACGCCCCGGTGGTGGGCAAGGACATCCAGTTCCTGCTGATGGGCGGCTCCACCGTGGGGCAGGAGGCGCTGCTGCGCTTCTACGTGCTCCACGTGGCCGTGCTGCCCGCCGTGCTCACGCTCATGATCGCCATCCACTTCTGGCGCATTCGCAAGGACGGCGGCCTCTCCCGGCCCGCCGACTCGGATCCCACGCCGCCCATGGAGATGATGGCGGCCGGCACGCCGGACCCCAAGCCGGTCCTGCTGGAGCCCCGCCGCACCTACGGGCTGCAGGGCCTGGTGCGCGGTCCGCTCACGAAGGTGGGCAACATCCCCGACAACACGGTCTACAGCTGGCCGCACCTCTTCATGGCCGAGCTCTTCGTGTTCGTCCTGACCCTGTCGGCGGTCCTCGTGCTGGCGCTGCTCTTCAACGCGCCCCTCGAGGAACCGGTGAACGTCATGCATCCCCCCAACCCCGCCAAGGCGCCCTGGTACTTCCTGGGCCTCCAGGAGATGGTCAGCTACTCGGCCTTCTGGGGCGGCATCGGGGTGCCCGGCATCTTCGTCATGCTCCTGCTGGCGACCCCCTACCTGGACCGCGGTCCCAAGGGCGTCGGCAAGTGGTTCAGCCGGGATCGCCTGCTGGCCAACACCATCTTCCTGTCCTTCGTGCTGGCGAATGTGATCTTCGTGATCATCGGCACGTTCTTCCGGGGTCCCAACTGGGCCTTCGTGACGCCCTGGTGAGGTCCAACCCATGAGATTCGCACTCGCCATCGGAACCTTCCTGATCCTGGTGATCCACGGGATCGTCTTCTACAACCAGTTCTCCCACAGGTGGGAGCGCCACCAGATCGCCTACTTCGACCAGGCCCGCGGCCTGGCCAAGACCGACGCGGAGCGCCAGGCCCTGGACGCGCGAAAGCCGCGGGTGGAGCAGACCGTCGTGGCCGACTTCGGGGAGACCCGGGTCGACCGCTGCATCACCTGCCACATGGCGGTGGACGATCCGCGCTTCGCCGCCTACGCCCACCCCCTGAAGACCCATCCGTACTCCACGGCCATGGGCGACGTCCAGAAGAACGGCAAGTGGGAGCGCCGCCACAAGTTCAACGAGTTCGGCTGCACCGTCTGCCATGACGGCCAGGGCCGGGGCCTCTCGCCCTTCTACGCCCACGGCGAGGACGAGTTCTGGCCCGATCCCCTCCTGGGCTACACCACCCAGGAGAACTGGCGCAAGGACTTCCGCCCCATGCTCAAGGGCAAGGAGTACATGGAGGCCAACTGCGCCCAGTGCCACCCCTCCCCCGACTTCAAGGGGACGCCCACGATCCGCCGCGGCATGGACCTCTTCTACGCCAGCAACTGCTTCGGCTGCCACCGCATCGAGGGCCTCTCCGACGGCACCATCGGCCCCGATCTCTCCGAGGTCGGCCGGAAGTTCAAGGTCGACTACATCTACGCCCGCATCAAGGATCCCAAGAGCATCCTGGCGACGTCGATCATGCCCAAGTTCAACATGCTCAAGGACGAGGACATCAAGGCCCTCGTGATCTTCCTCAAGAGCCGCAAGGGCAAGAACTTCTCCGAAACGGAAATGGACCGCTACCGCATCCGGGCCACCGGCGGCGCGGAGCTGGTCCAGGCGCACATCAAGCCGGTGGCCATCCAGCCGGCCACCATGGTGAAGCAGGGCGAGCAGCTGGTCGTCGACCGGGCCTGCACCGCCTGTCACAAGCTGGGCGCCCGGGACGGCCAAGTCGCGCCGGACCTCTCCTTCGAGGGGCTGCTCAAGGACGCCACCTGGATCGAGGGCCACTTCCGGAACCCGAAGGCCTACCTGCCGGATTCCATCATGCCGGCCTTCCGCTTCACCGAGGATGAGTTCAAGGCCATGACCGCCTACCTGGCGGGCCTCAAGGTCCCGCCGCCCCTGCCCACGCCGGAGGCCACCTTCAAGGCCCTCTGCGTGCGCTGCCACGGGGAGAAGGGCGACGGCCTCGGCCCCATCGCCGAGCACCTGGATCCCGCGCCCCGGGACCTCACCAAGGCCGCCTTCATGCGCTCCAAGCCCATGGCCCGCCTCGTGGGGTCCATCCGCGAGGGCGTGCCCGGGACCTCCATGCCCGCCTGGGGCAAGCTCCTGGACGAGCAGAAGGCCAAGGACCTGCTGGGCTACATCCAGACGACCTTCGTCAAGGAGCCCCGCACCGAGCCCAAGCCCCACGACGTGCCCGCGGTGAACCCGGTGCCGTCCAGCCCCGAATCCATCGCCCGGGGCCAGGCGACCTTCGTGAACCGCTGCGCCGGCTGCCATGGCAAGAAGGGCGACGGCAAGGGCCCCAACAGCCTCGACATCCTCCCCAAGCCGCGCAACCTCCGCAATGCCGCCTTCCTGGCGGGCATCCAGGACCGCCGGCTCTTCGAATCCATCCTCTACGGCGTCCAGGGGACCGCCATGCCCAACTGGATCGACTACGGCCTGACGAACAACGACGTGGGCGACCTGGTCAATTTCATCCGGAACCTCAATCCCAAACCTAAGGGGGGCCAGTAATGCAGGAACAATACAGCCAGGCAGAAGCCGGGTCCTCGGCGCCGGGCGCGCTCGTCCACGCCGATACCGCCGCCAAATGGTTCATGGTCAGCTCGGTGGCCTACTTTTTCATCGTGGGCATCATCGCCATCATCATCGCCGCCAAGTTCGTGTGGCCCGAGCTGATGGCCACCACCCCATGGCTGACCTACGGGCGCATGCGCCCCCTCCACGTGAACGGCATGCTCTTCGGCTGGCTCCTCTGCGCCGACATGGGCCTGACCTACTACATCGTGCCCCGGCTCTGCGGGACGAAGCTCTGGAGCGAGAAGCTGGCCCTGGCCAACGCCATCCTCTGGAACATCATCGTGCTGGGCGCCGTCGTCAGCCTGCTGGCGGGACGCAACAAGGGCTTCGAGTACGGCGAGCTGGAGATGAGCCTGAGCGTCCTCGTGGTCATCGCGTGGCTCATGTTCACGGGCAATGTCCTGATGACGGTCTTCAAGCGCAAGTACGAGGCGATGTACGTCTCCATCTGGTACATCATGGGCTGCCTGCTCTGGACGGCCTTCGTCTACCTCACGGGCAATTTCGCGACCCTGCTCGCCACCGGCGTCAACCAGGCCAACCTGAACTGGATGTACGTCCACAACGCCGTGGGCCTCATCTTCACCCCGGTGGGCCTGGGCATCGCCTACTACTTCATCCCCCGCGTCTCCAACACCCCGCTCTACTCCCACAAGCTGAGCATGGTCGGCTTCTGGAGCCTGGCCTTCGTCTACGTCTGGACCGGCGCCCACCACATGCTCCACGGGCCCATCAGCCAGTGGCTGCAGACCATCGCCATCGCCTTCAGTCTCATGCTGCTGATCCCCGTGTGGGCCGTGGTCTACAACCTCCTGGTCAGCATGAAGGGCCAGTGGCACCAGCTGCGGGACAAGGTCGAGCTGAAGTTCCTCATGTCCGGCGTCATCTTCTACCTCCTCACCTGCTTCCAGGGCCCCATGCACAGCCTGCGCACGGTGAACGCCATCGTCTCCAAGACGGACTGGATCCCCGGCCACGCCCACATGGCGGTGCTCGGCGCCTTCAGCTTCTTCGCCATCGCCGGCACCTACTACGCCGCCCCCCGCATCTTCGGGAAGAACCTCTTCTCCCAGGCCCTGGCCAACTGGAGCTACTGGTTCATCATGGTCGGCGGGCTCGGCTTCTTCGTGACCCTCTGGCTCGGCGGCTTCTGGCAGGGCTGGCAGTGGAACAACGTGAGCATCCCCTTCATCGACACCGTGGTGGCCCTGGGCCCCATCTGGACCGTGCGGTTCTTCTCGGGCGTGATGATCTTCCTCGGCATCGTGATGTTCGCCTACAACATCATGGCCACCGCGCTGGGACCCGAAACCGAGGCTGCGGCCTAGCGGCCCGAAAGGAGCGAACATGCTGAGAAAAGCCGACACCTCCTCCGTCTGGGCCATCGTCGCCTCCCTCGTGCTCTTCTTCATCGGCGGCCTGCTGACCACGGTCGTGCCGCCCATGGTCGACAAGAGCTGGGGCAGGCCCTTCCAGAACGCGGACCCCGCCAAGGGCCCCACGGGCCAGCTGCGCAGGCTGACCGACCTCGAGCTGAAGGGCCGCGCCATCTACATCCGCGAGGGCTGCTGGTACTGCCACACCCAGCAGATCCGCACCCTCCAGGCCGACACGATCCGCTACGGCTGGAAGGGCGTCGCCGCCCCCATCTCCACGCCCGACGAGTTCGTCTACGACTCCCCGCACATGTTCGGGACCAAGCGCACCGGCCCCGATCTCGCGCGGGTGGGCGGGAAGTACGACACCCAGTGGCACCGCACCCACTTCCGCAACCCCCGGGATCTCGTGAAGGGCTCCATCATGCCCATGTTCCCCTGGATCGCCAATGATCCCAAGGAGCTCGAAGCCATGGTGGCCTACCTCCAGACCCTCGGGCGCGCCAAGGACTGGCGCCCCAACAACGACTACGAGAAGTAGCCATGGACTACACCTGGCCCAGTGTCTATTTCGCCTACCTGTTCTTCGCCCTCATGTTCGCCCTGGCGGTCTTCTTCTTCCTGAAGACCGTCCGGGACGGCTACTGGGGCAAGAACGGCGAGGACATCAAGTTCCGGATGCTTGAAGACGACGGCGATAGGAGATCCCATGAGTGAGCACGAGGAGATGAAGGAATACGCGGGCGGGTGGATGACCGAGCGGAAGGGGACGGACATCCCCCCCTTCCTCAAGCTCGCCTTCCCCGTCATCGGCCTGGGCTGCACGGCCTACATCGTCCTGCAGATGATGGGGGACGTGCACCACGCCACCCGCGGGAAGTTCGTCCAGGAGTTCAACAAGGTCTCGCAGACCAGCCCGGCCCTGCAGTACTTCGTGGCCGCGCTGGCCCTGATCTACGTGGTGATCACCGTGATCTTCACGTTCAAGGCCTTCAAGGAGGACTAGCACCGTGGACAGCAATTGGCAGCTCAGGGTACCGGACGACTCCCAGTACTGGCTGGAGATGGTCAAGTGCCAATACGCGTGCCCGGTGAACACCGACGCATGCGCCTACGTGACCGCCATCGCCGAAGGCCGGTACGAGGACGCCTACCGGGCCGCCCGGGCCACCAATCCGTTCGCGTCCATCTGCGGCCGCGTCTGCGGGGCCCCCTGCGAGGCCAACTGCCGCCGGGGGTCCCTGGACGAGCCCGTGGCGATCCGCGCCCTCAAGCGGTTCGTCACGGACAAGTTCGGGCCGGAGACGGGGGACTACGCCAAGTACCGTGAGTTCTGCGACCAGCGCATGCTGCCCCCCAACCGGGGCGACTTCGAGCGGGTCGCGGTGGTCGGCGCCGGCGTCTCGGGCCTCACCGTGGCCCACGATCTGGTCCAGATCGGCTACAAGGTGACGGTCTTCGAGGCGGACGCGCAGCCCGGGGGCATGCTGATGACGGGCGTGCCGGTCTACCGGCTGCCCCGGGAGCTCGTGCAGCACGAGATCTCGGCCATCCTCTCCATGGGCGTCGAGCTCAAGTGCAACATGAAGCTCGGGCGGGACTTCACCATCCAGCAGCTCCGGGACCAGGGCTACAAGGCGGTCTTCCTGGGCGTCGGCCTCCCCAACGGCCGGAAGCTGGGCATCCCCGGGGGCGATGCCCCCATGGTCTACGACGGGATCGAGTTCCTGCGGGCCTTCAACGAGGGCAAGCCCCTCGAGATGGGGCGCCGGGTGATGGTGGTGGGCGGCGGCAACGTGGCCTACGACGTCGCGCGGTCCGCCCTGCGGCCCTTCGAGGCGCTGGAGGAGGCCGCGGCCCTGGACGACATGAGCCACGGGGAGAAGGTCGCCTACGACGTCGCCCGGAGCGCCCTGCGCCTCTCCGGCGACAAGGAGATCCACCTCATGTGCCTCGAGTCCCTCGAGGAGATGCCCGCCGACAGGATCGAGATCCACGAGGGCGAGGAGGAGGGGGTCCGCCTCCACAACCGGCGCGGCCCCCGGGAGATCGTCGTCGAGAACGGCAAGGTGAAGGCCATGCGCATGGTCAAGTGCCTCTCCGTCTTCGACGAGCAGCGCCGCTTCAATCCCAGGTTCGACGAGGAGGCTCTGGAGGACGTGCCGGTGGACACCGTGGTCTTCGCCATCGGCCAGGCCTCGGACCTCTCCTTCCTGGCCCCCGGCGACGGGGTCGAGGTGGAGCGGGGCCTCATCAAGGTCAACCGCGAGACCTACCAGACCACGGCCCCGGACGTGTTCGCCTGCGGCGACATCGCCCACGGCGCCCGGCTCTTCATCGACGCCATCGCCTCCGCCCACGTGGCGGCGCGGTCCATGCACGACTTCCTCCGGGGAACCCGGACGGACGTCGTCGTCCGCAAGCGCTGGGTCCCCGCCGTCTACACCATGGCGGAGGGCTGGCACCGGGCCGAGCGCTGCAACGCCCCGGCCCTGGACAGCGAGATCCGCGCCAACTCCATGGAGATCGTGGAGTTGAGCTACCCGGAGGAGATGGCCCGCCAGCAGGGCGCCCGCTGTCTCCGCTGCAACATCAACACGGTCTTCGACACCTCCACCTGCATCGCCTGCAACGGCTGCGTGGACGTGTGCCCCGAGAACCTCATCAAGCTGGTGGGCCTCAGCCGGCTCAAGGACGAGGACGCCTTCTCCCGCCTGGAGGAGGCCGGGGTGGACCTGAGCTTCGGCCAGTACCAGGCCATGACGGCCGAAGAGAAGGACGAAATGGGCGGCATCATGCTGAAGGACGAGAGCACGTGCATCCGGTGCGCCATGTGCGCCTCCCGGTGCCCGACCCAGGCCATCACCATGAAGCGGTTCGACCACTACAAGGAGTGCGTCACCGTGCCCTCGCCCAACCCGAGGATCCTGTACAAATCATGAGCGAAGCGACCCGACCTGCCAGGCATTGGCTCCTCGCCGAGAAGCGGGCGCCCCTCCCCCCCGCGGGGAAGGACCACCTGAAGCTGCGCAAGCGGGTCCACCTGCTCTGCTTCCTGGTCTTCCTGGCGCTGCCCTTCACCAACCTGATGCGGGTGGACATCCCCCGCCAGCGGGTGTTCCTGGGCGGCGCCGAGATCCTCATCAGCGAGTTCAGCATCCTGTTCTTCGCGACCATGTTCGCCATGTTCGTCGTGGCCGCCATGGCCATCGTGTACGGGCGCATCTACTGCAGCTACGCCTGCCCCCAGATGATCTTCAGCGAATGGAGCGTCTCGGTGGAGCGCTGGGCGGCCAACGCGGCGGGGCGCCTCCTGCCCCGGGGCGGCGCCGGCGCGCGGAAGGCCCTGGGCCGCGGAATCTTCCTGGCGGCGCTCGCGGCGGCCTCGGTGGTCCTCGCCTTCATCTTCACGGCCTACTTCGTGGAGCCCAGGGACCTGCTCCACCGCCTCCTCCGCTTCGACCTGGTGACGGTGGGGGGGCTCACGGGCGCCGTGGTGACCCTCCTGACCTTCCTGGACTTCACCCTCCTGCGGCAGAAGTTCTGCACCACGATATGCCCCTACGGGTACATCCAGGGCTTCCTCCAGGACCGCCAGTCCCTGCTCGTGGAGTACCGGGACCCCTCCGCGGCCTGCATCGAGTGCAACAAGTGCGTGCGGGTCTGCGAGATGGGCATCGACATCCGGAAGGGGCCCTTCCAGATCGAGTGCGTCCACTGCGGCGACTGCATCGACGCCTGCGAGGACGTGCTCCGGCGGGTGGGGCACCCCGGCCTGATCTCGTACTCCTGGGGCGGGGGGAAGGCCCAGGACCGGGGGGAACCCTGGTACCGCCGCTGGGGGATCCGGGACGCCAAGCGCGTCGCGATCCTGGCGGTGATGGTGGCCTACCTCTGCGCCCTGGGTGTGGCCATCCACGGGCGGAAGCCCGTGCTGATGCGCCTGAACTCGGACCGCACGACCCTGTTCACCCGGCTTCCGGACGGACGGATCGCCAACCGGGTCCGCATGAACCTGGCGAGCCGGCTCTCCCGGCCCGTGGAGGTGAAGGTGTGGGTCGAACGGCTCCCGGGCGTCCAGGTGGGCCTGGACCCGAATCCCCTCACCCTGGGGCCCGGGCAGACCCTGGAGCGGACCTTCGATATCATCGCGCCGGCCACCTGGCCCGGCGCCCAGGAACTGAACCCCATCCGGGTGATGATCCAGTCCTCGGACCGGAACGCCTCGGACGGGGCGGATATGATGTTCATCATGCCGGCCGGGAGGAATTGATCATGGACGCGACGCGCAAGGCCGGACGGCCCTACCTTCTGTTCTTCGGGGCCATCTGCGTCCTGTTCATCGGCATCCTGGTCGTCACCTGGCGCATCACCCGGCGGGCGACCATCGTGATGCTGGACGAGCAGGGCCAGGTCACCACCCGCTGACCATGGCCCCGGCCATCCCCTGCGACCTGTGCGGCACCCCCGCGGGGACGGGGGCCTGCGCGCGCGTGTTCCTGGAGGCGGAGCGCACCTTCTGCTGCCACGGCTGCATGAACGTGTACGCGATCCTGGTGGAGAGCGGGGCGGTAGCCGCGGGGACGGACCTGCGGACGACGGAGCTCTACCTGCAGAGCCTCAAGCTGGGGCTCATCGGCCGCACCACGGAGGGCCGACCCCCCCTCCCGGAGGACGCGCCGACCCGGGAGGAGCTCTACCAGCTCTCGGGCCTCTGGTGCACGTCGTGCGGGTGGCTGGTGGAGCAGGCCCTGGCCCGGGAGTACGGCGTCGTGGCCGTGGATGTGCTCTTCACCTCGGACCTCCTCCGCATCAAGTACTGCCCCCAGTACGTGCCGCCGGACGTCATCCCGGCCCGGGTGGCGGCCCTGGGCTACCGGGCCCGGCCCCAGGGCGAGGCGGGGGAGGCGGACCGCAAGGACTGGCAGGACATGACCCTCCGCCTGGGCATCGCCTTCTTCCTCTGGATGAACGTGATGCTCTTCAGCCTGGTGGTCTACGCCAGCTTTTTCGAGCACATCGCCGACGGGGCCCGGCGGGCGGTGCCCTTCATCCTCATGGCCCTGGCCCTGCCGGCGGTGACGTGGAGCGCCTGGCCCATCCACCGCCTGGCCTGGTACGGCCTCCGGCAGGGCAAGCTGCGCCTGGAGGCCCTGATCTCCACGGGGGTGGGGGCGGCCTTCCTCTACAGTTCGGTCCAGGCCGTCCTGGGCGGCCGGCACTACTACTTCGACACCGCCTGCGCCATCGTCACCCTCATGCTCACGGGCAAGGCCCTGGAGCGCTCCGCCAAGGAGCGCAGCGCCCGGGCCATCGCCATGCTCCATCGGTTGCTGCCCCGCAAGGCCCGGGTCCGGACGGAGGGCGAGGAGCGCTTCCTGGCCATCGAGGCCCTGGCGCCCGGGATGGTCTTCCTGGTGAAGGCGGGTGAGCGCATCCCCGCCGATGGCGAGGTGGTGGCGGGGGCCTCGGACGTGGATGAATCGGTCATCACCGGGGAATCCGAGCCCCGGCCCAAGGGGGCGGGGGACCCGGTCGTGTGCGGCAGCCTGAATGGCGCCGGGGTCCTGGAGGTGCGGGTGACCCACGCCTCGACGGACTCCTCCCTGGCCCAGATCGTCCGGTCCGTGGAAACGGCCCTGGCCAACCGCAGCGGCCTGGAGCGGACGGTGGACCGTGTCGCCCGGCTCTTCATCCCGACGGTCCTGGTCCTCTCCCTGGGCACTTTGGCGGGCGCGCTGGTGGCCGGGCTGGGCGGCACCGAGGCCATGCTCCGGGCCATCGCCGTCCTCGTCATCGCCTGCCCCTGCGCCCTGGGGATCGCGACCCCGCTGGCGACCACCGCGGCCGTGGGGGCCGCGTCCCGGCGGGGCATCCTGATCCGGGACGTGGGCGTCCTCGAGACCTTCCGCAAGGTGGACGCGGTGATCCTCGACAAGACCGGCACCGTGACGGAGGGGGTCTTCCGCATCCGGGGCGAGGCCCTGGCGCACCTGGACCTGGTGGCCTCCCTGGAGGCCTACTCCGAGCACCCCCTGGGCCGGGCCCTGGTGGCCCACGCCCGGAGCCAGGGCCTGCGTCTGGTGGACGCCTCGGAGGTGGAGGTCCGGCCCGGCCTCGGCCTGGCCGGCACGGTGGACGGCCGGCGGGTGGCCGTGGGCAACCGGCCCATGATGGACAAGGAAGGGGCGGAACCGACGCCCGAGACCAACGCCCAGGCCTCCGCCTGGCAGGCCGAGGGCCTCACCGTGGTCTTCGCCGCCGTGGACGGGGTCCCCTGCGGGGCCCTGGCCTTCGGGGACGCCCCGCGGAAGGACGCGGCGGACCTCGTGGCCGCGCTCAAGGCCCGGGGCGTGCGCACCCTCCTCCTCTCCGGGGACGCGCGGGCGACGACGGCCCACATGGGCCAGCGCCTGGGCGTGGACGAGTGCCTGGGCGAAGTGCCGCCCGCGGAGAAGGCCGAGGCGGTGCGCCGCCTCCAGGCCCGGGGCTCGGTGGTGGCCATGGTGGGGGACGGCGTCAACGACGCCCCGGCCCTCGCCGCCGCCGACCTGGGCATCGCCCTGGGCTCCGGGGCCGACCTGGCCCAGCACGCGGCGCCCATCGTGCTCCTTGGGGGGAGCCTCGGGCGCATCGAGGAGACCTTCCGCGAGGCGGAGCGGACCCTCCGGGTCATCCGCCAGAACCTCTTCTGGGCCTTCTTCTACAACACGGCCGGCATCTACCTGGCGATGACGGGGGTCCTCAACCCCATCCTCGCGGCCGGCGCGATGGTGCTCTCCAGCCTCTCGGTGATCGGCAACTCCCTCCGCCTCAACGGGCGGTGACGGTTCCCAGGGCCACGGGCACCTCGACGATGTGGCGCGCGCCGTCCACGAAGAGGGCGGCCCGGGTGTGCCGGAGCGCGAGGGGCCCGGGGGCGGCGCCGGCCCTGGCGGCCAGGGCCACCGACAGGAGGGGGCCGGCGCCCAGCACGGGGCTGGCGCCCTCCCGGTGGAAGACGCCCACCTGGAGCCGGCCGCCGCGGCGATAGCCCCGGGCCAGGCTGGGCGGGTCCACCCCCGGCTCGAGGGGGCCGTGGTTGAGGAACCGCTGGGAGGTGCCCGGGACGTCCCCCCACCCGGCGCGGGCCTCGTCCGTCTCCAGAAAGAGGGTGACGCCCCGCAGGGCGGTGCCGGCGGGTC
Organism: Mesoterricola sediminis; assembly: GCF_030295425.1. Lineage (NCBI taxonomy): Bacteria > Pseudomonadati > Acidobacteriota > Holophagae > Holophagales > Holophagaceae > Mesoterricola > Mesoterricola sediminis. The sequence continues at coordinate 534,976 of NZ_AP027081.1, forward strand.
CCACCAGCCGCAGCACGAGGGTGGACGTGCCCTGGGTGGCGGGATCGGCCTCCAGGCGGAACCCGGTGGGGGCGGGGTCGCGGTAGGTGAGCGAGGGGGGCGCGGCGGGGCGGCCGGGGCCGCCGCTGGATCCGCCCCCGCAGGCGGCGAGGGCGAGAAGGAGCAGGCCGGACAGGTGGGCGCGGAGGGTCATGGCAGGCGATCCAGGTGGTCGAGGAGAAGGGCGGCGTCCAGGGCATCGATCCGGCCGTCGCCGTCCAGGTCGGCGGCGTCGTTGTAGTGGGCGTCGCCCCGGGCGGTGCCGAGGGCGGCCGCCAGGCGGGCAAGGTCCGCCAGGTCCACCCGGCCGTCCCCGTCCACGTCGGGGCTCTTCACCTGGAGGGTGAGGGTGCCCGATAGGCCGTGCGCACCCTCCGCCCGGGCCGTGAGGGTCACGGCACCGGGGTGATCGGGGGCCACGAAGGTGACATGGCCCGGCCCGGCATCCCGGAAGCGCCCGCCCGAGGCGCTCCAGTGGACGGGGGCGCGCGGGTGGGCCACGAAGGTGCTGTGGATGCGCAGGCGGGCGCCGCACACCACCGTGGTGCGGGGGGCCTCCACCCGGAGTTCCGGGGCGGCCGCGGGGGTCACGGTCACCCGGACCTCGGCGCTCAGGGCGTCGCCGTAGGGATTGGCGGCGCGCACGGCGTACTGCCCGGCGTCGGCGGCGCGGGCGGCGGCCACCTGGAGCACCGCGCCGTGGGCCCCCGGGAGGGGGTGCCCGTTCCGGAACCACTGGTAGGTCACGGGCGGATCCCCGCCCACGTCCGCGACCAGTTCGAAGGGCTGCCCCTCGGCCAGGGCCGGGGCGCCGGCCCGGATGACGGGGGCGGGCGGGGCGGGGGCCCGGAGGTCCACGTCCAGGTCGGAGATGACGTCGAAGGTGTAGCGCCGCTCCCCCCGGGGGGTCAAGGCGTTCCAGCCGCCCTCCGGGTAGAGGGTGAGGAGGTGGTCCAGTTCGGGCGGGCCCGGCAGCGGGTGGAGGCTGTCGAGGGCGATCCACCGGTGGGCCGCGGGGTCCGGGGCGCTGCGGTCGTAGCCGGCGAGGGTGATGTAGTGGCCGCCCCGCTTCAGGATCACGGGCCGGCCTTCCGCGAGGAGGCCGCACACCTCGTCCACGATGTCCGCGTCGGACCACAGGGCCGTGTCGAGGGGCTGCGATCCCACGTGGACCAGCCGGTACGAGGGGAAGCGGCCGACGGGGAAGGGGGAGGCGTGCTGGGCGCGCTCCGCGAAGGCCGCGTGGGGGTTGGACCAGGGCACCAGGATCCCCGCCTGGTTGAGGCGGTCGAGCACGGTGCCGAAGTAGTTGGGCTGGCAGGGGTCCTCGCCCCCGGCCCGCATCAGCTCGTTGACGAACTGGACCGAGAGCCGCGCCTGGATCCCGTACACCCGGGCCAGCTCCAGTTCGAGGGCGCCCAGGGCCGAGAAGGCGTAGCAGTTGTTGCAGAGGCCCTGGTGGCGGTCCGCGGGCGGGTGGGTGCCGCCGGGGCGGAGGTCCACCCGGCGGGGCAGGGCCTCCGCCGGCCGAGGGTCCACATGGACGGTGAAGGCCACCTGGCGGGAGGGGTCCGAAGCCAGGCTGGCCGTCACCACGGAGGTGCCGCCGCCCGCGCGCGGGGCCCGGAAGGCCATGTCCCAGCGGCCCTGGTCCTGGACACTGAGCTGGCCGGGACCGGCCAGGCGCCAGGTGACGGCCTCCTGGCCGGTTCCGCCCGGGGCGAGGACCCGCAGGAGCAGGTGCCCGCCGGCGCCCAGGTGGAAGACCGTCGCCGGACCGTTCGGGTAAATGGAAGCCGGCTGGGCGGCCAACCCGCAAGGGAGGGCCAGGGCCACCAGCGCGGCGGGCATGTATTTAATATTCATTGACTCCACCGCCCCAAAAATGAGCCCCGGCCGGCAAAAGTTCCGAACCAGCGCGGGGGGGGGCCTTTGGTTTATCCTTGAGGCCACGATCCCTTGCCACCCATGAGCCCGCTCCCTCCCCTCCTCGCGTCCCGGCAGCAGGGTCGCCTCGCCACCAGCCAGCTCGCGCTGGTGCTGGGGCTCCTCCTCGTCCTGCTCGTGATGGCGGGGGCCGCCGGCTCCATCCTCACCCTGCGGCACCGGGAGGTGAACATCTGGCGCAAGCAGATGGACAGCCACACCCTGGCCCTGGCGGAGCACGTCTACCAGAACATGGCGGCCGCCTGCCTTGCCCTGGACCGCATCGCCGACGATGTGCGGGAGGCCCGGGCCCGGGACCCCCAGGACCTGCGGCGGCGCCTGGGCGGGGAGGCCGCCTTCCGCATGCTCCGGGACCAGACGCGGGACATGCCCCAGGTGGACGTGGCCACCATCGTGGCGGACAACGGAGACGTCATCAACTTCACCCGCAGCTGGCCGCCGCCGCCCATCAACCTCGCGGACCGGGACTACTTCCAGGCGCGGCGGGCCGACCCCGCCCTGGGCGAGTTCATCAGCCTGCCGGTGCGCAACAAGGGCAACGGCAAGTGGGTCTTCTACCTGAGCCGCCGGCTGGAGGACCCGCAGGGCCGCTTCCTGGGCCTGGTGCTGGTGGGCATGTCCGTGGACGTCTTCACCGAGTTCTACCAGCGCTTCGCCGGCAACCTGGGGGAGGGGGCCTCCATCGCCCTCCACCGGCGCGACGGGGTGCTGCTCACCCGGTGGCCGCGGGTGGACGCGGAGATCGGCCGCACCGAAGGGGCGGACCCCAGTCTGGCGATCCTGGCCGGGGGCGCGTCCGCGGGAACCCGCTACGGCCCCGATCCCGCGGCGGGCCGCGGCGGGCCCGACCTCCTGATGGCGGCGCGGGTGGTCAACCGGCATCCCCTCGTCGTGAGCCTCACCCTGACGGACGCCTTCATCCTCGCCCACTGGCGCCACCTGGTGCAGGTCATCCTCGCCCTCACCGCCGCCGCCCTCGTGGCCATCGGCGGGGCCCTGGCGGTGCTGGTGCGCGCCATCCGCCAGCGGGAGGCGGACATGGTGCAGACCCTCCAGCTCAAGCGCCAGGCCGAGGTGGCCAACGCCGCCAAGTCCAGCTTCCTCGCCACCATGAGCCACGAGATCCGGACGCCCCTCAACGGCGTCCTGGGCATGACGGAGCTCCTGATCCAGACAGGCCTGGACGAGGAACAGACGGGCTACGCCCAGACGGTCATCGGCTCGGGGCGGCAACTGCTGGCCATCATCGAGGAGATCCTGGACTTCTCCAAGATCGAGGCCGAGAAGATGCAGCTGGAACAAGTGGCCTTCGACCCCTGGGGCATCGTCCAGGAGACGGCCGCCCTGTACCGGGAGAACGCCCAGCGGAAGGGCTTGGACCTGATCGTGGAGGGCCCCGGGGCGCCCCTCCCCTGGGTGCTGGGCGATCCCGTCCGTCTCCGGCAGATCCTTGCCAACTTCATCAGCAACGCCCTCAAGTTCACCGCGGCCGGGTCCGTGCGGGTGAGCCTGGACACCCTGCCGGACGGCGCCCTCCGCTTCGCGGTGAAGGACACGGGCATCGGCATGAACCCGGCGGACGTGGACCGGCTCTTCACCCCCTTCACCCAGGCCGACGGTTCCATCACGCGGCGCTATGGCGGCACCGGCCTCGGTCTGGCCATCTGCCGGGGGCTGGCCGACCTCATGGGCGGGCGCGTCGGCGTGGAGACCGGGCCGGGGGCGGGCTCCTGCTTCTTCCTGGAGGCCCCCTTCCCCCGGGCCGAAGGCCCGACAGCCGTTCCGGAGGTCCCGGAGGCGCCCATCCGCCCCATCCGGGCGCTCCTCGCCGAGGACAACCTGGTCAACCAGAAGCTGGCGGCGACCCTCCTGGCCAAGCTGGGCTGCACCTGCCACCTGGCCGGGGACGGCCGGGAGGCCGTGGAGGCCGCGCGCCACGAGACCTTCGACCTCATCCTGATGGACTGCATGATGCCGGACCTGGACGGCTTCGAGGCCGCGCGGCGCATCCGGCGCCTGGAGGCGGACGCCGGCCGGCCGCGGGTCCCCATCGTGGCCCTGACCGCCAACGCGACGAAGGAGGACATGGCCCGGAGCCGGGAGGCCGGCATGGACGACTTCCTCTCCAAGCCCTACACCAGCCGCGCCCTGCGGGAGATGATCACCCGCTGGACCTAGGGTGGCTGGATCGCATCACCGGAGCCCCTTGTTCCGATCCTTCGTGCTGGCAAGGGTTCTTTACATACCCTTGCCGTTACGAAGGAACGGGACACGATCGTTCAGGTGATTCGATCTACCTCCCCTCGACCCTGACGAGGCGTCGTGTTACGAGGTATCATGGCCATGGAGATCCCCATGCGCCATTGCCTGCCTGCCATGCTCCTGTTCGCGGCCGCGCTGTCGGCCGGAACCCCCCAGGTCCAGGAGGCGCCCCTGCGGGCCCACCTGTCCCTCCTGGCGGATGACCTGTTCGAAGGCCGGGGTTCGGGCCAGCGGGGCGCCGACCTCACGGTCCGCTACCTGGAGACCCAGCTGCAAGCCCTGGGCCTCCAGCCGGTGGGCGGCAGCTACCGGCAAGCCGTGCATCTGGCCGGGACCCGGGTGACCCGGGCGGACCTCCGGGTCGCGGGCGCCGGCCAGCCCCTGCCCCTGGCGTCCGGGCAGGACGCCGCCTGGTGCACGGGCCTGCCCGAGGCCCGCCAGGCCTTCGACGCGCCCCTCCTGTTCGTGGGCTATGGCATCACGGCCCCCGACGAGCGCTGGGACGACTACAAGGGCGCCGAGGTGCGGGGGAAGGTCCTGGTGGCCCTGGTGAACGACCCGCAGCCGACCGCCGAGGAACCGGACCGCTTCGGGGGCGCGGCCCTCACCTACTACGGCCGCTGGATCTACAAGTTCGAGGAAGCCAAGCGCCACGGGGCCCTGGGGGTCCTCCTGGTGCACACCACGCCGAGCGCCAGCTACGGCTGGTCCGTGGTCGTGAACAGCTTCGCCACCTGGCGCTTCCAGCTGGCGGCCGAACCTGGCCTGGCCCTGCAGAGCTGGATCACCGAGGACGCGGCCCGTCGCCTCTGCGCCGCCGGGGGCCAGGACCTGGACGCCCTGCGGAGGGCCGCCGAACGCCGGGACTTCCGGCCGGTGCCCCTCGCGGCCCGCCTGCAGGGGACCCTGGAGGCCGAGGTGAAGGTGCAGGACCAGTTCAACGTCGCCGGGGTGATCCCCGGGACGGACCCGGTCCTGAAGGACGAGGTGGTGATCTACTCGGCCCACTGGGACCACTTCGGCCGTTCCGGAAAGCCGGACGGACGTGGCGACGACATCTACAACGGCGCCGTGGACAACGCCTCCGGCTGCGCCGGCCTGCTGGCCATGGCCCAGGCGGCGGCCGCCGCCCCCCGCAAGCGGAGCCAGATGTTCCTCTTCACGGCGGCCGAAGAGCAGGGCCTCTGGGGTTCCCAGGCCTACGTGAAGGATCCCCTGTGGCCCCTCGCGCGCACCGCCGCCGACCTCAACCTGGACAGCCTGAACTGGGTGGGCGCCACCCGGGACATCGGGGTGGCCGGCGCGGACCGCACGACCCTCCTGGAGTCCGCCGCCCAGGTGGCTCAGGCCATGGGCCTCACCCTGGCCCCGGCCGGCGTGGACACGGCGGGCGGCTACTTCCGGAGCGACCACTTCCCCTTCGCCAAGGCCGGCGTGCCCGCCTTCTCCATCGGGGGCGGCCGGACCTACGTGAAGGACCCCGAGGCCTCCCGGGCCAAGGCGGCCACCATGGGGGCCCGCTACCACCAGGTCACGGACGAATACGACCCCGCCTGGGACCTGTCCGGCATGGTCCAGCAGTGCCAGTACACCCTGAACCTGGGCGCCGCCGTCGCGGACGCCCCGGCCAAACCCGCCTGGAAGCCGGGGCGCCGGCTCTAGGCTGTGTTCGGAATCTATAGATTTGATAAATAGTTAACTTGTACTCATACGTAAAGGCTCGTACACCACGAATTTTCCTGGGGTAACGATGCCGAGACGTTTCCTGACCGATGCCATGTGGGCAAAGCTTGAACCGCTCCTTCCGCCAGAGCGTGGAGGGATGGGGCGATCCCGTCACCCCAACCGTCCCATGGTGGAGGCGATCCTGCGGAGGCACAGGACTGGGGCGCCGTGGAGGGACCTGCCGGAGGAATTTGGACCTTGGACAAGCGTGTACACGCGATTTGAGGCCTGGACCAAGCGCGGCGTGTGGCAAAGGATCCTGGAGTTCCTGCGCAAGGAAGCCGACCTGGAGTGGGTCATGCTGGATGGCACCATCATTCGCGCTCATCAACCTTCAGCAGGCAAAAGGGGGGGCTCTGGAACCAGGCGCTCGGACGATCTCGGGGTGGATGCTCGACCAAGATCCATTTGATCTGCGATGCCCACGGTAATCCTTTGGATTTCCTGGTCACTCCGGGGCAAGCCCATGAAAGCCGGTCTGCTGAAGGATTGCTGTGCGGTTGGCAGGCAGAGTACGGGTTCGGAGATCGGGCCTACGATGGGAACCCGGTAAGGAAGGCGATCGAGGCCATGGGTGCGACAGCCGTCATCCCACCTCATCCCCGGCGCAAGAATCCGGCGGCCTGGGACTCACACCTATACAAGGCCCGCCATGCCATCGAGCATGGGTTCGCCAAGCTCAAACAGTTCAGGGCGCTGGCCACCAGGTTCGACAAAACGGCGCGAAGTTTCTCAGCCCAGGTGGCTTTGGCCTGCATCGTGATCTGGCTGAGGCTATGAGCGGAGGGTGACAAGCGTTCCGGATCCTCATTGATCCTATGAAACGCGGAGGCGCGGAGGATCTCGCAGAGGGTCGCGGAGGAAAGCGCTCCTGGAACCTGCCACCTCCCAATGACACGTCCCAACGGGAGGCGTGATGGGAAGGCATTGGGGAGAGGTCGACGGGGAGGATCATCCGCACAAGGAGATCACCCAGGCCATCATCGGGGAGGCCATCGAGATCCAGAAGGCTCTGGGGCACGGACTCCTGGAAGATCCCTACAAGGTCTGTCTGGCGCACTCCCTGAGACTGGCCGGCCATAAGGTGAAGCGGGAGGTTTTCCTGGATATCGAGTGGAGGGGGCTTGTGGGCTTGATCCTTTCTCCGCGAGCCTCAGCGAGATCCTCCGCGCCTCCGCGTTCCAATAGGATGCTGCGAATGCGCGGCGCCATCAGGCACTGCAGCACAGACTCACTATTCCAGCTCCTCCATGCTCCGGCACGGATGGGTATTAGCCATTACTATCCAAGATTACGAACACACCCTAGTCCAACGTTCCGACCCACCCGGCCTCATAAGCTACCGGACGGAGTCAGGGTCAGACCTGGGCCAGGATCCGGACCTCCCGGGCGGCGACGAGGGGCTCCTGCGCCTTGCGGGCCGCCAGGAAGTGGGGGGTCCGCATGTGGGCCTGGTGGACCTCCACGCTCTCCCAGGCCTCCAGGTAGACGAAGGTCAGGGGGTCGTTGACGTCCCGGTGGAGGTCGTAGCGGAGGCAGCCGGCCTCGGCGCGGCTGGGGGGCACGAGGGCGGCGAGGGAGGCCTCCAGGGCGGCCTCGCAGCCGGGGCGGGCGTGGATGGTGGCGACGACGATGTGGGCGGACATGGGAACCTCCACCCCCCAGGTTACCGCCGATGGGCTGATCGCATGATCAATGGCGCGGACCGGGGCAGGTGGGTATGTTGGTTGCACTTTCCCCCCACCCTTTTCGAGGTTCGCCATGCGCATGTTCCTGACCGCGGCGCTCGTACTCCTGCCGGCCCTCGCCGCTCCGGCCCAGTCCACCCCGGCCCAGGCGGAGACCCTGGTGAAGCGCGCCGTGGCCTACGCCAAGGCCAACGGCATGGAGAAGCTCATCAAGGAGACCAACCAGGGCGTCTTCCACGTGGGCTCCGGCAGCGAACTCTACATCTTCATCTACGACCTGAACGGCGTGGTGAAGGCCATCGGCTACAACACCCAGGAGCTGGTGGGCAAGAACCGCTGGGACCTCAAGGACCCGGACGGCAAGTTCATCATCCGGGAGTTCGTGAGCCTCGCGAAGGCCAAGGGGAGCGGCTGGGTGGACTACAAGTACCCCAACCCCCTCTCCGGGAAGATGGAGCAGAAGACGAGCTACATCGTCCTGTGCGACGGCCTCATCGTGGGCGCCGGGACTTACAAGAAGTAGGCGCTCAGCGGCGCGCCGCCCCGGGCAGGTCCAGGCCGAGGGTGCCGCCGGGGTTCATGATGCCGCCGGGATCCAGGTGGGCCTTGAGGGCCCGCAGGAGATCCATGGCCGTGGACCCCAGCTGGCCCTCGAGCCACGGCGCCGTCATGCGGCCGATGCCGTGGTGGTGGCTGAGGCTGGCGCCGCTGGCCCGGATCGCGTCCAGGATGGAGGCCTGGTAGGCCAGGTAGGACGCGATGTCCTCCATGGCCGTGATGAAGATGAAGTAGAGGTTGCCCCCCTGGGGGTAGGCGTGGCTCATGTGGGCCATGCAGAGGGTCCGGGGCCGGGCGTGCACCGCCTCCCGCACGCGCCGGTGGACCTGGGCCAGGTTGCTCCAGGTCACGGAGCACTCCAGGGTGTCCGTGAGGATGCCGGCGTCCTGGAGGTCCTCCCGGAGGTAGGGGTCCTTGAAGCGGCCGTGCTCCCAGGCGCGGGTGACCAGGCCCGAGAGGGACAGGGCGCCGGCAGCCCGGGCGGCCCGGGCCACGGCGGCGGCGGTGACGCGGGTCTGGCCGTCCTCGCCGTCGGCCGTGCCCAGGAGGAGGCAGCGCCGGCCGGGCTTGAGGCCCTTCAGGGCCAGGAGGGTGTCCAGGACCGGATGCTCCACGCCGTAGAGCTTGAGGGCGATGTCCGTCTCCTCCGCGTCGGAGAGACGGAAGACGGAGGGGCGTCCGTCCTCGCCCTGGAGCACCTCCCGGGCGGCGCCGCAGGCGGCCTCCCAGTCCGGGAAGAGGTAGGCGTAGCGGCGCCGGGTCTCCGGCAGGTGGCGGAAGATGCGCAGGGTGACCTCGGTGAGCACGCCGAAGGCCCCCTCGCCGCCCAGGAGCAGCTGGTCCAGGTCGGGGCCCAGGGCCGCCCGGGGCCAGGCCCGGGTTCGCAGGTCGCCGGCGGGCGCGGCGAAGGTCTGGGCCGCCACCAGGTCCTCGATCTTCCCGTAGTAGGTGGAGTTCTGGCCGGCGCCCCGGGTCACGGCCCAGCCGCCCACCGTGGACCATTCGAAGGACTGGGGGAAGTGGCCGCAGGTGTAGCGGTGCTTCGTGCCGAAGAGTTCCGGCGCGGCGTTCAGCACGGCTTCCAGGTGGGGTCCGTACATGCCCGCCTCCACCGTCACCGTCTGGTCCGCCTCTGAGAGGGCGAGGACCTTGTGCATGTGGCGGGTGAGGTCGAGGGTGACGCCGCCGCGGGGACACGCGAGGCCCAGGGTGACCGAGGAACCGCCGCCCCGGGGGGTCGCGGGGATCCCTTCGCGGGCGCAGATCTCCAGGATCCGGCGCACCTCGTGGTGGTTGCGGGGGTGCAGCACCGCCGCGGGGAGGTCCACGGCCAGGCCCTCCCGCAGGCGCAGGAGGTCCAGCATGGTCTTTCCCGTCCCGGCCCGGAGCCGGGCGTAGGCGCCGGTCTCGACCCCGCCCTCGCCGAGGACGGCGCGGAACGCGGCCAGGACGCCTTCCGGAAGTCCGGGGGGCTCGGGGAAGGCCACGGGGGCCAGGCCCGGGCGGCGGGGTTCCCGGAAGGCGGCCTCGTCCAGGCCGAAGGTGCGGCGCATGAGGTCGCAGAGCCGGGCGTTGGGGTGCTTGAAGGTGCCGGGGTCGCCCCACTTGAAGATGGAACGCCAGGAACCGGGCGGCGGCGGCTCGTGGATCCAGGGGAGGGGCTCGCGGCGGCTCATGGGACCTCGTCGGCGGCGCGTTCGGGGTAGTTGACGATGGCGCGGATCTCCCGGTAGAGGGGGCTGAGCCGCCCGTAGAGGCGCAGGTAGACCCGCCGGTAGAGGCGGTCGTAGAGGCCCGCGACCTCGGGCCGGGGCGCGTAGGCGCGGCCGTGGCGCACCATGGCCGCGACCGCCGCCGGGATGCCGGGATGGAGCCCGACGCCGGCGGCGGTGAGCACGGCGGCGCCGAGGCCGGCGGTCTCGAAGGTCTCGCCGCAGGTCAGCTCGCGGCCCAGGATGTCCGCCGTGAGCTGGCAGATCTCCCCGGACTGGGTGGCGCCGCCCGAGATGCCGATGCGGCGGATGCGGACGCCGCTCCGGCGCTCGATCTTCTCGAGGCCCTCCCGCAGGCCGTAGGCGAGGCCCTCCAGGACCGAGCGGTACAGGTGGCCCCGGGTGTGGACGTCCCCGAAGCCGACCATGGCCCCCTTGGTGCCCGGGAGCTTGAGGCTGGGGCCCCAGTGGGGGAGGGTGACCAGGCCCATGCTCCCCGGCGGCACCTCCCGCAGGTGGCGGTCCAGGAGCGCCTCGGGGGCCACGCCCCGGGCCAGGGCCTCCTGCACGTCCTGGGGCGCCAGCTCGCGCTTGAACCAGGAGATCATCCAGTAGCCCCGGAAGATCTCCACCTCCGGGTTGTAGTGCCCGGGCACGGCGGCGGGGTAGGGGGGCATGAAGCGGATGGGCTCCACGTAGCGGGGGGTGGTGGTCTGGACGGTGGCGGTGGTGCCCAGGGAGAGGCTCGCCATGTCGGGGCCCACGCAGCCGATGCCGATGGTCTCGGCGCCCTTGTCGGAGGCGCAGGCGATGACGGGCAGGCCCTGGGGAAGGCCGGTGGCCCGTGCAGCCGCCTCGGTGACGGCGCCCAGGGGGGTGCCGGCCGGCACCAGCTCCGGGAGGCGCTCCAGCGGAATGGGGAAGAGCAGCGCCGCGAGCTCCCCCTTGCGGCACCAGCGCATCTTCTTGTAGTTGAAGGGGATGTGGCCGATCTGATTGGCCACGGAATCCCGGAAGAGGCCCGTCAGGCGCTGGTTCAGGAAGCCCGAGACCTGGAGCACCCAGGCCGTGGCGTCCCAGATCTCCGGCTGGTTCTGGCGGACCCAGTTGGCCTTGCCCTCCTTCTGGGTCTTCTGGATCGCCTCCAGCATGCCCACCGCGCGGTAGGCCAGGGCCCGCCACCAGGCGGGCCGGTACACGGCGCGGGCCTTGCGCGTGTCCAGCCAGGTGAGGGCCGGCCGGAGCACCCGGCCTTCCCGGTCCAGGAAGACGAGGGTGTCGCGCTGGGTGGTGACGCCGACGCCGCGGACGGCCGCGAAGGCCTCCCCGGCCTCCGCCTTGAGGGCGGCCACGGCCTCGCAGAGGCTCCGCCAGTAGAGCTCGGGGTCCTGCTCGGCCCACCCGGGCCGGGGGCTCACGTAGGGCTCGTACTCCACCTTCACCTTGTGCAGGAGCCTGCCGTCCGCCGAGAAGATCATGGCGCGCAGGCTCTGGGTGCCGCAGTCCAGGGCCAGGAGGGTGTCAGGCATGGGCGTCCCGCTCGAAAAGGATGGTCCGGCGCACGTAGGCCAGGTAGTCCGCGAGCTCGCGGTCCGTCCGGGCCTGGTCCCAATCGTAGGCCCGCGCCAGGATGCGCGCGACCCCCGCGGCCAGCGCGGGCTGGTCCCGGTGGGAGACGATCATCTGCATCTCGGTGCGGCGCAGCATGACGTCCATGAGGGTGGGGGCGTTCTCGTAGGCCAGGATGTGCTCGATCTCGGCGGCGCACCAGGGGTGCCCCTCGAGGATGGGGCGGCCCGAACCGGGGTCGGCCTTCACCGCGGCCAGGATCCGGAGCGCGCCTTGGCCGTACTGCTGGTGGAGGTGCCGCAGCGCGGGCCCGGGCAGGAGCCCCTCCAGGTCCAGGCGGCGGAGGGCGGCGCCGAAGGCCTCCCAGGCGAGGCCGGCCTTGAGGGGCCGCCGCGAGAAGTGGCGCTTCGCCTCCTTCCGTCCGAGGGGGCGCAGGTACCCGCGGGCGGAGCAGGTGCGCAGGACGTCCCAGGCCATGAGGCGGAACGTGGTCAGCTTGCCGCCGGCGACGGTGACGAGGCCGCCGCCCTCGTCCCGCACCACGTGGCGCCGGGACACGGACGAGGCGCCCACCCCCTCCTGGCGCACCAGGGGGCGGATGCCGGCGTAGGTGGAGAGCACGTCGTCGCGGGTGAGCCGGGCCTCGGGGAAGCGCGCGTTCACCGTGCGCAGGAGGTAGTCGGCGTCCTCCGCCGTGCAGAAGGGGGCCTCGAGGGGGCCCTGGTAGTCGGTGTCGGTGGTGCCGATCAGGGTGATGTCCCCCCGGCGCAGCACGAAGAAGGAGCGGCCGTCGTCGAGGCTCCGCATCACGAAGGCCTCCCGGTTGCCGACGCGGGCGTTGGGCACCGCCAGGTGCACGCCCTTGGTGGGCCGGATGAGGCCGGACGGGCCCCCGGCCCGGGCCAGCGTTCCGCCCGCCCAGACCCCGGTGGCGTTGACCACGCAGCGGGCGCGCACGGTGAAGGCGCGGCCCGTGAAGGCGTCCCGGAGGTCCACCTCCCGCAGGCCCGGCGCGGCCTCGCGGATGGCGAGGGCCTCCACGTAGTTGAGGGCGGCGCTGCGGCCGCCGGACAGGTCCCGGGCCTCCTTGAGGACCTCCATCGTCAGGCGCGCGTCGTCCACGTTCGCGTCGTAGTAGTCGCCCGCCATGGCCACGCCCTCGGCGCGGACCGCGGGCTCCCGGCGCCGGAGCTCCTCGGGCGCGAGGAGCTCGTGGCGGGGCATGCGGTAGCGGCTGAAGGTGTTGGAGAGCAGGTCGTAGAGGCGCAGGGCGAGGCGCACGCGGCCGGGGGTGTCCTTGCCGCCCAGGTAGCCGCAGTAGTGGAAGCGGATGGGCCGGACGAGGTTGGGCAGGGCGGCGCAGAGCCAGTTGCGCTCCGTGGTGGACTCCCGGACGAGGGCGAAGTCCCGCTGGGCCAGGTAGCGCATGCCGCCGTGGACGAGCTTGGAGGAGCGGCTGGAGGTGCCGGCGGCGAAGTCGTCCTTGTCCACCAGCAGGAAGGGGATCCCGCGCAGGGCCGCCTCCCGGGCGATGCCGGCGCCGGTGATGCCCCCGCCCAGGATGACCAGGTCGACGTCGGTGGCCGCGGCCCGGTCCAGCTCCCGGTCCCGGTCGAGGGCGCTCCAGGCCAGGGGGGTGCCGTCCACGGCGAAATCGTTCGTGCGCTCGCGGGTCACAGGACCTCCTCGCCCGTTCTCCCGGGCAGCTGCAGGAACTCCAGCGGATACAGATCGGTGCGGAGCGTGAAACTGACGGCGTAGTAGACCTCCCGCCCCCGGAGGAGGGCGCGCTCGACCCGGATGGCCTGGCGGCTGCCGAGGGCCTGGGCGGCCTCCCGGGCTTCCTTGGCGCGGAAGTCCAGGGCCTGGAAGCGGTTCCGCACCCGCTGGGGGGCGAGGCCATAGCGGCCGGTCATGAGGGTGTGGAGGGAGCCGGACAGGTCCGCCGTCTCCACCCCGGGGAAGGCCCCGGCCCGGAACCAGCTCGTCTCCGCGGCCAGGACCTCGTCCCGCACGAGGCGCAGGCGCCGGAGCTCGAAGACCCGCGGCTCCCCCTCGAAGAAGGCCTGGAGGAAGGCCGACGGGATGCGTCCGGGGGGGATCCAGGCCCCGCCCAGGACCCGGTTGGCCACCGGGTGCCGGGACCGGGCCAGCTCCTGGGTGATGGAGAGGATGCCCGAGAGGGGGTTGAAGCTGAGGGGCTCCTCGATGAAGGTGCCCTTGCCGTGGATGCGGGTGATGCGCCCCTCGGCCTCCAGCATGGCCAGGGCCTTCCGCACCGTCTCCCGGCTGGCCTCGAACCGCCGGACCAGGTCGGGTTCGGAGGGCAGGCGGTCCTGCCAGACGCCTGCCTGGATGCCCTCCCGGAGGGCATCCCGGATGGAGGCGGCGAGGGTGGTCCGGATCATGGGGGCTCCAGGTTGTATAGACAAGATCTTGTATAGACAAGTTACGGAATTTCCGGAAGCCGTCAACGGCTTTTCCGGTAAACTCCCCGCATGTTCCAGCTGATCCAGGACGACGGGCGGGTGGGCTACGGCTGCCTCGACGGGCCGGTGGTGTTCAATCCGGAGGCCTTCGTGCTCCGGGGCTTCTTCGGGCGTCCCCTCGGCAGGTTACGCCGGCGGCTGGCCCTGGGGGGGTTCACCTACCTGGGCCTCCTGGGTCCCGACTGGCTGGTGGCCGTCGCGGCGGTCCGCCTGGGCTACGCCGCCAACGTGTTCGGGTTCTTCTGCGACCTCCGGACCGGCCGGAGCTGGGAGCGGTCCCTCAAGGACCTCCCCTCCCGCCTGGTGTTCCCCCTGGACCCGGACGCCCACGCCATCCACTACGCGGGCCGGGGCTGCCGCCTGGACCTGGCCAAGAGCCACGCCCGGGGCCGGCTGGAGGTGGAGGCGGCCTTCGGGGGCCGGCTGGCCCTGGACGCGCGCTTCCCCTTCGGGTTCGAGGACCAGCCCCTGCGGGTGGTGAACCCCAGCTGCGGCGACCCCCGGCGCTTCACCTTCACGGAGAAGGCGGCCCCCCTGGTGCCCGAAACCTTCCGGGCCGTCTTCGACGGCCGGGAGCTGAAGGGGCCCGCGGCGGCGGTGGTCGACTGGTCCGCGGGCTATTTCAACCGCCACACGAACTGGTACTGGGGCGCCCTGGCCGGGTTCCTGGAGGACGGCACCCCCGTCGGGGCGAACTTCGCCGCCCTCGTGAACGAGTCCTACTACCCCGAGGACGCCTTCTGGATCGGGGGGCGGCGGGAGCGGGTGGCCCAGGTGATCTTCGAGGTGGACCCCGACCGCCCGGAGGGCGGCGACTGGCGCGTCTTCACCGAGGACGGCCGGGTCGACCTGCGCTTCCGGCCCCTGGGCGGCCGCGGCGAGCGCGCCTGGCTCCCGGGGATGAAGGTGAACTTCCGCCAGCTGGCGGGCCTGTGGCGGGGCCGCCTCCGCACCCGGGACGGCCGCGAGGCGCGCCTGGAGGACGTGCCGGGGGTCGCCGAGGTGCATCTCTCGGTCTGGTGATCAGGGACGGAGGCGGGCCTGGATGAGGCCGACGGCGCGGGCGATCTCGTCGGCGGTCAGGCGGCCCTCCTTGAAGAAGAGCACGGTGTCGTCCCGGTCGAGGACGATCACGGCGGACTCGCCGGGCTTCAGGCCCCAGGCGGCCCGCGCCGCGCCGGAGGCGTCGGCCACGAACAGGGCGTAGGGGGTCTCGCGCTGGCTCTTCTCCAGGCGCCCCGCGCCGATGCCGCGGGTCACGAAATTGGCCTGGGAGAGGTCCAGGATGGTGACGGTCTTGTAGGCGCCGTCGGGGAGGAGCTCGGGGAGCTTCGCGGCGATGAGGGCGTCGATGTACGCCTTGTTGATGTCGTCCACGCCCATGCGGGCCGCCAGGTGGTAGAAGGTGCGGACGCGGCCCGAGCCCTCGGCGCTGCTCCAGGGGCGGTAGGCGATCTCCTTCCCGTCCAGGACCATGCGCCCCCCCTCCACCCGGGTGCGGGGCACCAGGAGGCCGCGGGCGGCGACCCGGGCCTCGGGAAGCCGGCGTCCGACCTCCACCCCCGGGGCGGGAAGGGCGAGGCAGAGGGCGAGGAGGGCGGGGACGGCTTTCATGGTTCCTCCCGGAGGACGCGCTGGAAGAAGGCGAGGCAGGTGTCGGCGATGAGGTCCCGGTCGTAGTCCAGGGTGGCCACATGATAGGAGCGTTCGAGCCACACCAGCTCCTTGCGCGCGGACCCCGCGAGGGCCAGGGTGCGGGTCGCGTTGCGCAGGGGCAGCACGTGGTCCTGGCGGGACTTCAGGATGAGGAGGGGCTGGCGGAGGGAGGGGAGGTCCCGGCGCACCATGCGGGCCAGGCGGTACACCTGGGCCACGCCCGCCGTCGGGGTCCGGTCGCAGCTGGGCTCGCGGACGCCGGGGTCCATGATGTCCGAGGCGATGGCGGGGGTGGAGGGCAGGATGCGCTTCAGCAGGCCCGCGAAGGGGACCAGGGGGTTGCCGAAGTAGAGGGCGTGGTTGATGACGGCCACGCCGCGCAGGTCCGGGTCCGTCTGCGCGAGGCGCAGGACGAGGGCGCCGCCCATGGAGAGGCCGACGGCGAACACCGTCGAGCTCCGGGCCTTGAGGCGCGCCAGGGGCTCGCGCAGGTCGCGGAGCCAGTCCTCGGCCGTGGCGGGGACGAGGTCGCGCCAGTGCTCCGTGTGCCCGGTGAGGCGCGGGCATTCGACGTTGCAGCCCGCCTCGGCGAGGCGCCGGGCCAGGGGGAGCATGCTTCCGGGGCTGCCCGTGAAACCGTGGGAGACGAGCACGCCGGGGCCCGTGCCGGAATAGGCGGCAAAGGGCTGCCACGCGGGATCTTGAACAACGTCGGCCATGGCTCGCTCGCAGGAAAGGACACCCGGATCATGGAAGCTGGCGCGCGGACCCGTCAAGCCTGAAGGCGAGGTCCGTGTCTTTTTATTCCAGCGTAAGTGTTTGACCTGCGCCGACCCTGGGTCTAACATCCCCCCAAAACAATTCAACCGCCCACTCCGCCAGCGTGCGGAAGGTTTCCATGTCCTGGAAACCCCAGGCCCCCACAGGAGGTACGTGAATGAAGAAAGGGCTGCTTTTCGCTTCGCTGGTCCTGGGGTTCGCGCCACCCGCCGCGGCCGGCGGGATCTTCTACAACAGCAACCAGAGCGCGGAATACATGCGCATGTTCGACCGCAACAGCGCCGTCGACAACGCCGACATCGTCTACTACAACATGGCGGCGACCCCGCGCCTGAAGGACGGCTGGACCTTCAACGCCAGCGACCAGATGATCTTCCAGAAGGCCACCGTGCGCACGATCGGGAACCCGGTGGTGGGGGACCGGACCTACACCTCCGACAATCCGGTGCTCCTCGTGCCCAATTTCTACGCCGCCTACAAGAAGGGCGACTGGGCGGCCTTCGTGGGCATCCAGACGATCGGGGCCACCGCCATCCGCGAGTGGAAGGAGGGGCTGCCGACCCTCGACCTCCTGGGCAAGCAGCTGGCGGGCTACGGCCAGGCCTCCACCTCCACGGTCATCGGCGCCGACGCGCTGGCCCACGGGGCCACGCCCGCCCAGGCCCTGGCCGCGGGCCTCGGGACCGAGTACTTCCCCTCGAACTCCTACCTGAAGGGCTCCTCGTACTACGTGGCCTTCCGGGTGGGCGGCGCGCTCCAGCTCGATCCCCGGTGGTCGGTGGCGGCCGCGGCGCGCTTCGTCACCTCCAGGCAGGCCATCGTCGGCAGCGTCGACGGGTACTGCACCTACAACCTCTACAACCACGACCTCCGGACCCACGAGCGCGTGGTCATCGACGTCGAGGACACGGCCAACGGCTTCTCCGGCGAGGTCGCCCTCAACTGGACCCCCACGCCGGCGTGGGTGGTGAGCCTCACCTACGAGATGGCCACCCCCCTGAACTTCAAGACCAAGGTCAAGGACGGCAAGGACGGGGGCGGCCTGTTCGTGGACGGCGCCAAGGCCCACCTGGACCTGCCGCAGGTGGTGCGGATGGGCGTCGGGTACCAGCTCTCGCCCGAGGTGCGCCTGAGCTGCGGCGCCAACGCCTACCTGGAGAAGTCGGTCAACTTCGACAAGCTGGACAACCCCCAGTTCGGCATCAAGGCCAAGGACGCCTACCGCAACACCTACGAGGAGAGCGCGGCCGTCGAGTGGCAGGCCACGCCCCGCTGGCTCTTCTCCCTCGGCGTCAACTTCAACCAGATCGGCCAGCGCCAGGGTTCCACGCTGGACATCAGCGTCCCCGGCGCCCACGCCAACTACATGTCCATCGGCACGGGCTTCCAGGTGGAGGTGTCGAAGGGCCTCAAGCTGAACGTGGGCCTGGCCCACACCGCCTTCCAGACCAAGTACAAGAACGCCGACGCGGGCGACGCCCAGCTGAAGGCCGCCTTCGCGGCCCAGGGCGTGACGATCTCGCCCACCAAGGAATACAACAAGCAGTACTTCATCTTCGCCCTCGGCCTCGACTACCACTTCTAAAGGACGGTTCCGCAATGAACAGGAAAGCATTCCCCCTCGCCGCCGGAAGCATCCTCTTCGCGTTGCTGACCGGCTGCAGCCTCAGCTCCCCGGAGGGGCCGAAGGCCGTGGGCGACCCGGCCGACGGCGCCACCCTCACCCTCCTCCAGACCACGGACGTCCACCACCACGCGGCGGGCACCGGACCCATGTCCGCCACGGACATCGGGGCCACCGGCGGATACGCCCGGGTGGCGGCCTACGTCAACGCCGTGCGGGCCGCCTCGGGCACCACCCCCGTGGTGCTGGTCGACTCCGGCGACTGGACCATGGGCACCCTCTACGACCTCACGGACAGCGCGCAGCCCATGGGCACCTTCTTCCTGGACACCCTGCGCTACGACTGCGCGGCCCTGGGCAACCACGAGTTCGACTACACGCCCAAGGGCCTGGCCTCCATCCTGAGCGTCTCCCAGGCCAAGTTCGGCTTCCGCACGCCCCTCGTGGCCTCCAACACGGTCCTCAACGGCAACGCCGACCTGGCCCCCTACTGGGGGACCGCCGTCCACGCCACCTACACCAAGACCCTCCCGAACGGCCTGAAGGTGGGCTTCTTCGGGCTCATGGGCAAGGAGGCCGCGGCGGCCGCGCCCGCGGCGGCGCCGGTCACCTTCACGGACTACAGCGCCAACTGGACCTTCGTCCAGAACATCGTCAACGACCTGCGCAACACCCAGGGCTGCCACGTGGTGGTCGCGCTCTCGCACGCGGGCACCGACGTGGCCACCGGCGGCGCCACGGGCGAGGACATCACCCTGGCCCAGCACGTGACCGGCATCGACATCATCGCCTCCGGCCACACCCACAACCCCTCCCCGGACGCCAGCGCGGCCCGCGCGGTGACCAACGGCGCCTGGACCACCCAGGTGATCTGCGCCGGCGCGTATTCCGCCAACGTGGCCCGGGTGGACCTGGCCTGGCACAAGACCGCCAAGAACACGACCCTGACCGCCTCCTCCAACAAGGCCATGACCGACGCCTCCCTGGCGGGCCTCGGCGTGAACCCGCCCCGGGACGGGGCCCAGACCGTGTTCGTGGGCCAGGCCGACGCCACCCTCAACTACGGGATGTCCGCCCTCTTCAGCCAGTTCTTCCCGGACTACAGCCCCACCGACATCAGCAAGGGCGTCTACCACCCGGTCGGGGCGACCCTGCAGGACCTGCGCTCCAACGACCAGACCGCGGTCCTCAGCCCCAGCGGCCTGGGCAACCTCTGCGCCGACTCCGTGCGGAACGTCCCCAACGGCATCGTCCAGAAGGCGCTCCTCGCCGCGGGCTGGAACGGGGATCCCGCCAGCCCGACCCTCGCGACCGCCGCCGGCCTCCTCGCCGGCAAGGGCTACGACCCGAACCCCTACGTCCTCGGCGTGGTGCCCACCGGCGTCATCCGGGACGGGCTGGACAAGAACGCCCCCATCTCCTTCGCCAACCTCTACAACGTGCTGCCCCTGGGCATCTCCCCCGACACCACGCAGGCCCTCCCCGTGGGCTACCCGCTGATGTCGGTGTACCTCACCTACGCGGACGTGCAGAAGCTCTGCGCCCTCCAGCTGCTGAGCCAGACCAACCTGACGCCCTCCGACTACTACCTGAACCTGTCCGGGGTCGCCTACGACCTGGACGCCACGGGATCGTACGCCTACTTCAAGTACGCCACCGCCGCCGCCGTCCTGAACGTGACCTCGGCCAAGGCCGCCGCGGGCAGCGCCAAGGCCGCCAAGGCCCTCCAGGACCTGGCCCTGCTGGCCACGGACTCGGGCGCGGCCCTGACCGGCGACATGGCCACGAACTCCTACGCCGCCGCCATGGTGGCCCTCAACGACCCCGCGGCCACGCTGTCCCCCGCCCTGATCGCGGCGAACCTCCCCGTCCTGGGCGAGGTCGCGACCCTCGCGGCCCAGGATTCGGCCGCCGGCACCATCAAGCTGCCCACGCGGATCTTCGCCCTGGCGACGGCCGCCATCGGCCAGGTGAAGGGCTTCGGGGCCACGGACCTGGCCTGCACCGGCACCGCCACCGCCCTCGCCACCTCCATCCGGCACCGGGTCGCGGGCGACCTCTACGCCGTGCTGATGATGGACGCGGCCCAGAGCAAGTTCGGCGCCGCCGTCACCGCCTACGCGAAGCCGACCGGGACGGAGACCGTCTCCGGCGCCAACCTGGCGGCGGCCATGGCCTACCGGATCAACCTCAACGGGCCGGTGGCCACCGTCACGGAGCTGAAGGAGTGGATGGCCCTCCTCATCAACCTCATCACCCCGCCCGCCTCCGGGGGCCACTTCACCTCCGGGACCGTGACCGGCGAGTACCTCTCCACCGGGTCCTTCACGGACTTCCCCACCGACGGCGCCGCCGTCACCGTGCGGAACGCGAGCTACCCCCTGGCCACCATCGGGCAGCTGATGGGCACCCTGGCCGCCCTGAAGGCCGCCGCCTGACGGAACCCGCCTGAAACCCGGACCGGGGGGCCGCGAGGCCCCCCGGCCTTTTCCCCGGAGCCCCCATGACCCGTCTGCAGGGTGCCCACGTCCTCATCACCGGCGCGGCCAGCGGCATCGGCCGGCTCATGGCCCTGGGCGCCCGGGACCGGGGGGCCCGCCTCACCCTCCTGGACCGGGACGGGGCGGGCCTGGCGGCGGTCCTCGCCGAACTGGGGGAAGGGCACGCCGGCTACGCCGTGGACCTGGCGGACCGGGCCGCCACCCTCGCGGCCGCGGACCAGGTGCTGCGGGAGCGGGGGCCCGTCGAGGTGCTCGTGAACAACGCGGGGATCGTCACCGGCCGGCCCATCCTGGACTGTTCCGAGGACGCCATCGAGCGCACCTTCCGGGTGAACACCCTGGCCCTCTTCTGGCTCACCCGCGCCTTCCTGCCCGGCATGCTCGCCCAGGGCCGCGGCCACGTGGTGACCCTCGCCAGCGCCGCCGGCCTGGGCGGCACCTCCCGCCTCACCGACTACTGCGCCTCCAAGTTCGCCGCCGTCGGCTTCGACGAATCCCTCCGCCTGGAGCTGAAGCGCCTCGGCCACCCGGTGCGCACCACCCTCGTGTGCCCCTTCTACATCGACACGGGCATGTTCGCGGGGGTGCGCACCCGCTTCCCGTGGCTCCTGCCCATCCTCCGGCCCGAGTACGTGGCCCGGCGGGTGCTCGGCGCGGTGGCCTCCAACCGGAAGCGCCTGATCCTCCCCCGGTTCGTGCTGGCCGTCCTGGCCGTGAAGGTCCTGCCGCCGACCCTCTACGACGCCATCCTGGGGTTCTTCGGGGTGAACCGCACCATGGACGAATTCCGGGGCCGCTGAAGCCGCCAGGGGGCGCCTGGGAAAAGACAGGCACCCTGCCGAGCGTGGCCCCGATGACGCTAGGATCAAAGGGTCCCCGGGGCCTCCCGGGCACCCTGGGGAAGGTCCATGAACTTCGAGCGGTCGAGGCGGTGGGGTCGGTGGGTCCTGGCGGGCGCCCTTCTGGGCGCGCTGGCGGGCGGGTTGCCCCTGGACGCCGGCCTCATCGCCATCCGCGCCCGGGGTCCCATCCGCCCTGACGGCCGCATGGCGGAACCGGACTGGGACCGGGCCCCCGCCGCGACGGGCTTCAAGGAATCCTGGCCGGAGTTCGGCCTGGACTCGGCCCTGCCCACCTACGTCAAGGTGCTCTACGACGACAACTATCTGTACGTGGGCGCCCGCATGGACCGAGGGGCGGGCAACGGTCCGGCCCGGCGTCTGCATCGCCGGGACCAGGACAGCCAGACGGACTGGTTCTCGGTGTACATCGACAGCCGCCGGGACCGGCGCACCGCCTTCGGCTTCATGGTCAACGCCGCGGGTGTCCAGCGGGACGCCATCTTCACGGGGGACTCCTCGTCCGCGGACGCCAGCTGGGACGCGGTCTGGGAAAGCGGCGTCCGGGTGGATGACCGGGGCTGGACCGCGGTCCTGAAGATCCCCCTGTCGGCCCTCCGCATGGCCAACGGCTCCGAGCGCCAGGTCTGGGGCATCAACTTCAGCCGCACGGCCCACGGGAGCGTGCGGGAGACCAGCTACTGGGATCTGCCCCCCCGGGGGGAGAACGCCTTCGCCAGCCGGTTTCCGGACCTGGAGGGCATCGAGGGGGTGCGGCCGCGCCTCCGCCGGGAATGGATCCCCTTCCTGAGCCTCCAGCGCAAGGCCAGCACCGCCAATGTGTACGATGACCGCGGCTGGAAGGGGAACACGGGTCTGGACGCGCACCTGGGCCTCAGCCCCTCCGCCTCCCTCGACCTGGCCGTCCGCCCCGACTTCGCCCAGGTGGAGGTGGACCAGGCCGTGCTCAACCTGTCCACCGTGGAGACCCTCTTCCCGGAGAAGCGCCCCTTCTTCCTGGAGGGCATGGAGCTCTTCCAGGTTCCGGGCACCCGCCTCTTCTACAGCCGGCGCATCGGCCGCAGCCTGGCCAGCCCCGACCTGGAGGACGGCCAGACCCTCCTGGAGGGGCCCGCCACGGCCGAGATCGCCGGGGCCGCCAAGTTCACCTCCAAGCTGGACAACGGGCTCTCCTTCGGGGCCCTCGCCGCGGGGGTGGAGAACGCCCGCGGCACGGTGCGGGAGGCCGACGGGTCCACCCACGGGCTGGCCCTGGCGCCCTTCACCTCGTATGCCGCCTTCCGGGGCTTCCAGCGCCTGGACGAAGTGGGGAGCGGCGTGGGGGTCTTCGCGTCCCGGGTGCGGGAGGCGGATCCCGCGGGGCGCTCGGCCTTCGTGGGCGAGGCCGACGGGGCCCTCAAGAGCCGGGACCGGAGCACGGTGTTCGAATGGAGCCTGGCCGGGAGCCGCGCGGGGGTCCACGGCGAGGAGGCCTCCGGCTCCAAGGCCTACGTCCGGGTCAACCGGCGCTGGGCCTCGGGCTGGCAGATGGAGTTCAACGCCGACAACACGACGAAGGCCTTCAACCCCAACGACCTGGGCTACCTGTCGCGGGCGGATCAGCAGCGGGGCTACTTCAGCCTGGTCCGCCAGTGGGACACCACCCTGGGCCGGACCCGGAACTGGCAGCTGGGCGCCGACGTGTGGTACGGCCGGGACCAGGCCGGGCGGGCCTTCTCCCAGGGCACCAGCGCCTGGGCCCGCATGGACCTCACCACGTTCTGGTCCTTCTGGGGCAGCACCTGGACCAACCTCCCCCTGGAGGATGACCGGGAGCTCCGCACCTGGAGCGATCCCGTCAAGAAGTACCTCCGCCGGCCCCGGAGCAACGGGGTCAACCTGGGCTTCGACACCCCGGGCAACCGCCCGTGGTACGTGCGCATCAGCGCCGACCGGTCCTGGTACCCGGGCGGCCCCACCACGACCACGTCCTGGTCCCAGTCCATCAAGCTGGGCGAGTCCTTCGAGGTGAACACGGACACGAGCTGGGTCCAGGCCGAGGGCGAGCAGCGCTACCTGGAGACCCAGGGGACGATCCCCGTCGTCGGCCTGCGCCGCATGTCCCAGTTCAACGAGACGGTGCGCGTGGCCTACGCCTTCAATCCGCGCCTCTCCGTCCAGGTCCTCAGCCAGTGGCTGCTGGCCAACTGGAATTTCCGGGACACCCAGGCCTACGTGGACGACGAGACCCTGGCCCCCGCGGCCCCGGCCGGCGACACGGCCTTCTCGGACCGCCTCTGGAACGAGAACCTCATCGTGCGGTGGGAGTTCAAGGCCGGCTCCACCCTGTTCTTCGTCTACACCCACGGGGTGGCCACCGACGCCCTCGTGAACGACCGGGGCTCGCTGAGCCCGCGCTCGGACATCTCGGTCCTGGGGCGGCTGCCGTCGGACGACGTGTTCCTGGTGAAGCTGAGCTGGCTCTTCCGCTGATCAGAGCCAGCGCAGGGTCAGGTCCACCAGGCGCCGCACGAACCGGGTGTAGGGCGGGTACATGAGCTGGATGGGGGCGAAGCGGGTCCGCTGGCGGAGCACCGCGCGCTCGTTGGAGAAGGCCAGGAAGCCGTGGTGCCCGTGGGCCTTCCCGAAGCCCGAAGCCCCGACCCCGCCCGCGGGCAGGCCCGGGTGGGCGAAGTGGAGCACGGTGTCCCCCACGCAGGCGCCGCCGGAGGCGGTGCCGGCCAGGATCGCCTCCGCCCCGGCGCGGGTGCCCGTGAAGACGTAGAGGGCCAGGGGCGGGGGGCCCGTGATCACGCGCTCGCGGGCGGCGGCCATGGAGGGCACCGGGATCACGGGCAGGATGGGCCCGAAGATCTCCTCCCCCATGAGGGGGGAGTCGGGGGGGACGTCGGCCACGAGGGTCGGGGCGAAGTAGCGGTCCGCCTCGTCCCAGTCGCCGCCGAGGACGACCCGGCCCGAGGGGGGCGCCAGCAGGGCCCGCAGGCGGTCCAGGTGGGGCCGGGAGATGATCCGCGCGAAGTCCGGGCTGGCCCGGCGCGCCTCCGGCGTGGCGCCGTAGGCCGTCCGGACCGCCCGGGCCAGGGCCTCCACCAGGGCATCGTGCACGGAGGCGTGGACGAACACGTGGTCGGGGGCCACGCAGGTCTGGCCGGCATTGATGAACTTCCCCCACACGATCCGCTTGGCCGCCGTCTCCAGGTCCGCGTCCGCGTCCACGAAGACCGGGGACTTGCCGCCCAGCTCCAGGGTGACGGAGGCGAGGTGCCGGGCCGCGGCCTCCATGACGATCCGGCCCACCCGGGGGCTGCCCGTGAAGAACACGTGGTCGAAGGGCAGGTCCAGCAGGGCCTGGGCGGTCTCCGGCCCGCCCTCCACCAGGTCGACCTCCCCGGGGGGGAAGACCTCGGCCAGGAGGCCGCGGAGGAAGGCGTTGGTGGCGGGGGTGGCCTCGGAGGGCTTGAGGAGCGCGCAGTTGCCGGCGGCGACGGCGGAGACGAGGGGGCCCAGGGCGAGGAGGAGGGGGTAGTTCCAGGGGCTGAGGATGAGGACGACCCCCTTGGGCTCCGGGCGCACCTGGGCGGAACTGCCCAGGAAGGACAGGAAGAGGCCGCCGGACCGGGGGCGCATCCACCGGCCCAGCCGCTTTACCGCCATCCGGATCTCGGTGAGCACGGGGTAGAGTTCCGTGAGGTCCACCTCCGCGGGGGCCTTGCCGAAATCGGCGGCGAGGGCGGCATGGGCCTCGGCCCGGCGGGCCATGAGGGCGTCGAGAAGGGCCACGAGCCGGCGGCGCCGCAGGTCCGCGGTGGTGGCCGCCTGCCGCCAGCGGTGGGCCCGCAGCGCTTCAAAGCGGGCGTGGAGATCCTGGGGGGGCGTCTCGGGCATGGGGGGCTCCGGCGGCCGGTTCCCGCGGGGAAGGGCACGGGATAAGATAATCGCGCTTTCAGCCGGGCGACAGGCCTGAAGCCCCGCCATGCCTGAGCGCACTTCCGACGCGAAGGGGGAAGCCCTGCATCGGCATTGGGGCAAGATGGGGGAGACCCCGGTCCCCATCGGGATCGCCCCGAAGCCATCCTGCCCGCTGCCCTCAGCGTCCAGACCGTTCCAGGAGTTCCATGCACGGCGCCTCTTTCCTCTTCCTCCTCCTGGCGGCGGCCGCCGGTGCGGGCCTGGCGGTGGCCGGTTGGCGTTCCCGCCGGCGCCTGCGGGCCCGGGAGCCCCATCCCCCGGTCCCCGCGTCGGCGCCCTGCGAGGTTCCGGCGGCCCCCGCGGCCGGGGGTGGCGCGGCCGCCTGGGTCCTGCCGGGGATCCGGACGGAACTGGGCCTGGGCTACTGCGCCGGCCGGGAGGACGTCTACCGCCGCATGCTGGAGCGGTTCCGGGACGGGAAGGCCCGGGCGGGCGCGGACCTCCGCCAGGCCCTGGGCGCGGGGGACCTGGAGACCGCCCAGCGTCTGGTCCATACGCTGAAATCCACGGCCATGACCCTGGGAGCGGAGGCCCTGTCCTGGGCCGCCCGGGACCTGGAGGAGGCCCTCCTGCGGGGCGGGAGGCCGCCCGAGGCGGCCGTGGCGTGTTTCGAGGCCCGGCTGGAGGTGGTGGTGGAGGGGCTGCGCAAGGGGCTGGGCGAATAGGAAAAAGCGGCCTGTTTCGAAATTTTAATAACTGGGAAAAACCTAGGAATGACTTGTATGAATGCCAAGTTGGCACTTATGAGCTTGATTCTGTCGTTCGATCGTATTAATGCCTGTTTTCAAGAATTCAATTAAGAGCCAGCGCTCTGGTTTGCTTCTGTATAAAGGACTTGGAAATGGGGAAGGGCCGGGGCGGCCGCGCCGGGGAGGGTTCCGGGACGGAGGGGTTTGTATTAGCCTCTTGTTTCAATTGGCAACATATTCATTCCTGATCGTGAATTTCCTGGCCCCGCGCGGTTCCCCGTTGGAGTTCGCTTGATCCACCCTCGGTCCCCCCAGCCCGATGTTCTGAGCCGCTCCGGGCTGCCTGCGCTGGCCTTCCTGGCGCCCTGGGGGCTGTCGGGATTCCGGTGGCCCGGTGCCTTGGCAGGCGTCCTGGCGGCCGGCTGCACCGTCGCCGCCCGGCGTTTCGCCACCCAGGCCCCCGCGGCCGGCGCCCCCCCGGCGCCCGTCCCGGAGGCCCCCGCGCCGGCGCCCGGGGCGGCCCCCCTGGCCCAGGTGGCCCAGGCCGTGGTGCCGGTGTGGGCGGGGCAGACCGCCGAGGCCCGGCAGCAGATGGAGGAGGCCATCCGGGGCCTGGCCTCGCGGTTCGCGGGCATGCACGGGGAGCTGCGCAAGGCCCTGGACACCTCGGGGCTGGAGAGCAACCGGGAGCTGCAGGGAATCATCGACCGGGGGTCGGAGGCCCTGGCGGGGGTGGTGCGGGACCTGGCGGAGGGGGCCCGGGCCCGGGCCGTGGTGCTGGAGAAGATCCGGGGGCTGGCGGCGATCACGGAGGAGCTGCGGGCCATGAGCGAGGAGGTGGCCTCCATCGCCAACCAGACCAACCTGCTGGCCCTGAACGCGGCCATCGAGGCGGCCCACGCCCGGGAGCTGGGGCGGGGCTTCGCGGTGGTGGCCGACGAGGTGCGCAAGCTCTCGGAGCGCTCGGGCACGACGGGGAACGCGATCACGACCAAGGTGGCGTGGGTGAACCAGTCGCTGCTGGAGACCCTGCGGGAGACGGAGGCCTTCGGGGACCGGGAGGCGGAGGTGATCCACCGGGCGGAGGCGACCATCCACCGGGTGGTGGAGGACATCCAGGCCGGGGCGACGGACCTGTCGGGTTCGGCGCGGCGGTTCGAGGAGGCCGGGGAGGACCTGGGCCGGGAGATCTCGGGGACGCTGGTGCACCTGCAGTTCCAGGACCGGGTCTCGCAGATCCTGCAGAGCGTGATCGCGGACATGGAGAAGTTCGCGGCGGAGGTCGCGGGGGGCGGGGCGCTGGACGCGGCCGCGTGGCTCCGGGACCTGGAGCGCACGTACACGACGCTGGAGCAGCTCGCCGTGCACCACGGCGAGGGCGCGGGGGCGTCCGACGAATCCGACATCACCTTCTTCTGAGTGGAGCCATGGCCAGGACGATCATGATCATCGACGATTCCGTGAGCCTGCGGCAGGTGGTGGGCATCGCCCTCGCCGGGGCGGGCTACGAGGTGATCGAGGCCTGCGACGGCCAGGACGCGCTGTCGAAGCTCACGGGCCAGAAGGTGCACCTGATGGTGTGCGACGTGAACATGCCCAACATGGACGGGATCACGTTCCTGAAGACGGTGCGGACGCTGCCGGCCTACAGATTCACGCCGATCATCATGCTGACGACGGAAGCGGGCGAAGAGAAGAAGAAGGAGGGCCAGGCCGCGGGGGCGCGGGCCTGGGTGGTCAAGCCCTTCAAGCCCGAGCAGCTCCTGATGGCGGTTTCCAAACTCATCCTTCCCTGAGGTGTTGCCATGCTGACGTTCACGCGGTCAGGTTCCACGCTCAAGCTCGAGGGCGAATTGACCATTTTCGAGGCGGCCGAGGCCCGGGCGCGGCTCCGGGAGGAGCTGCGCCAGGCGCCCCTGGAGCTGGACCTGTCCGGGGTGGCGGAGGTGGACACCGCCGGCATCCAGGTCCTGCTCTGGCTCAAGCGGGAGGGCCAGGCCGCGGGGACCCCCGTGCCCTTCGGGAACCACAGCCCCGCGGTGGTGGAGGTCCTCGACCTGCTGCGCCTGGCCGGGGCCTTCGGCGACACCCTCCTCCTCGCCCCCACCCAATCCCCTTCCTGAGGACCGCGCCATGGACATGGATCAGGTCAAGCAGACGTTCATCACGGAGTGCCAGGAGCTCCTGGCGGCCATGGAGGAGGCCCTCCTGGGCCTCGAGGCGCAGCCGGACCCCGCCGAGTCCATCAACGCCATCTTCCGGGCGGTGCACACCATCAAGGGGTCGGCGGGCCTCTTCGGCCTGGATCCCATCGTGCGGTTCGCCCACGCGGTCGAGTCGGTCATGGACCGGGTGCGCGGGGGCCAGCTGGCCCTGGACGGCGACCTGGTGGGGCTCCTCCTGGCCTGCCACGATCACCTCGTGGTCCTCATCCAGGAGGGCACGGACGCCGAAGGGCAGCTCAGCCCGGAGCTCGGCGCGGAAGGGGACCGGCTTCTGGAGGCCCTGGTGCCCTGGCTGAAGGGGGAGGTGGCGACGGCGGCCATCCGGCCTGAACCCACGGGCCATCCGGCCGCGGGCCGCGATCACTGGCACCTGTCGGTGCGCTTCGCCCCCACGGTGCTCCAGACGGGCATGGACCCCCTGTCCTTCGTGCGGTATCTGGGCACCCTGGGCCGGATGGTGCACATGCACGCCCTCCTGGAGGGGCTCCCCGCCGGGGAGGCCTTCGACCCGGAGCAGTGCTACCTGGGCCTGGAGATGGACCTGGAGACGGACGCCGACCGGAAGACCCTGGAGGACGTGTTCGAGTTCGTGCGGGAGGAGAGCCAGGTCCGGCTGATCCCGCCCCAGGCCAAGGTGGAGGCGTACCTGGCCCTGATCCGGGAGCTGCCCGACGAGGAGCACCTGCTGGGCGAGATCCTGGTGGCCGGGGGCTGCATCACCGAGTACGACCTGGCCGAGGCGCTGCGGGTGCAGCGGGAGGCGGAGGACGGCCGGAAGGTGGGGACGATCCTCGTGCAGGACCAGGACGTGCCGGCCCCCGTGGTGGCGGCGGCGCTGGAGAAGCAGAAGAAGGCCCAGGACCGCCAGGCCGGGGAGCTGAAGATCGTGAAGGTCTCGGCGGACAAGCTGGACAAGCTCGTGGACCTGGTGGGAGAGCTGGTGATCGCCGGGGCCAGCGCGCAGACCCGCGCGGCGGGGGCCCGGGACGGATCGCTGCTGGAGTCCCTGACGGTGGTGAACAAGCTCGTGGAGGAGATCCGGGACAACGCCCTGAGTCTGCGGATGGTGCAGATCGGGGAGACGTTCGCGCGGTTCCGGCGGGTGGTGCGGGACGTGTCGAAGGAGCTGGGCAAGGCCATCGACCTGGAGGTGCAGGGGGCCGAGACCGAGCTGGACAAGTCGATCGTGGAGAAGCTGGCGGACCCGCTGATGCACATCGTGCGGAACGCCATCGACCACGGGATCGAGACGCTGGAGGTGCGTCGGGCGCGGGGGAAGCCGGATACGGGTTCGCTGGCGCTGAACGCGTTCCACGAGTCGGGGAGCATCGTCATCGAGGTGAGCGACGACGGCGGCGGCCTGGACCGGGCGCGGATCCTGCGGAAGGCCGTGGAGCGCGGGCTGGTGCAGGAGGGCGCGGAGCTGTCGGACGCGGAGATCAACGCGATGATCTTCGAGCCGGGGTTCTCCACGGCGGCGGCGGTGACGAACCTGTCGGGCCGGGGCGTGGGCATGGACGTGGTGCGCCGGAACATCGACGAGCTGCGGGGCACGGTCGAGGTGGAAAGCTACGAGGGCGCGGGCACGACGATCCGGCTGCGCCTGCCGCTGACCCTGGCCATCATCGACGGCTTCATGGTGACCGTCGGGGAGGCCACGTACGTGGTGCCCCTGGACATGATCATCGAGTGCCTGGACCTGGGCCCGTTCCTGGAGTCGGAGGAGAACCACCTGATCAACCTGCGGGGCGAGGTGCTGCCCTTCCTGCGGCTGCGGGAGGTGCTGGGTTCGCCCGGGGAGCGCCCGGCGCGGGAGCGGGTGGTGGTGGTGCAGTTCGGGGAGACCCGGGCGGGCATCGTCGTGGACCGGCTGCTGGGAGAGTTCCAGACGGTCATCAAGCCGCTGGGGAGCCTGTTCCAGCACCTGCGGGGCGTGGGCGGGTCCACGATCCTGGGCTCGGGCAAGGTGGCCCTGGTCCTGGACGTGCCCGAACTGGTCCAGCTCGCCGTGGGCGGGCGCAGTCAGCCCGGCCGCATCCTCCCGGCCCTCGCCCAGGGCTCCTGATCCATCCCCCCCCTGGGGTTCGTTGACGCACGTGCATTCACGCTTTTCTTTCGTTCCCGGATGTCCGCAACGCGCAGGCTCCGGGCCCCCCTTCCCCCCCTCTCTTCTTGAACGAAGGTGACCCATGAACTGGTTCAGGCGTCTCAGGCTCGCAGCGCAGCTCCTGCTGGCCTTCATCTGCGTTTCCATGGTTTCCGTGATCGTCGGCGGCATCGCCCTGGGCGGCGCGGGCAGCATCAACGACCGCGCCGAGCATACCTACGAGGACGCCGTGGTGCCCCTCCGGAACATGTCGGGGGCCCTGATCGAGCTGGCCTCCCTGCAGCAGCGCTTCCTCTATGCCGTCATCGCGCGCAGCGAGGAGACCCGCGCCAAGGAGACCCAGAACATGGGCAAGGCCCAGACCCAGATCCTGGACTGGGCCAAGAAGGAGCGGGCCACGGACATGACGCCGGCGGAGACCGAGGCCTGGAAGCGCTTCGACGGGGCCTGGCCGGAGTACCTGGCGGTCCTGGAGAAGGGGCTGGCCTTCGCGAAGGCCAAGAAGGACGATGAGGCCCGGCGGGTGATGGAGGAGGAGGCGCGGCCCCGGTACCTGGCCCTCCGCAAGACCTTCGACGAGATCATCGAGGCCAACCTCGGGGCCGCCGAGAAGGCCACCAAGGCCAACCAGGCCCTCTACGTGTCCTTCCGGGGCACCACCCTGGCGGTCATCGTCGTGGGCTTCGCCCTGTCCATCGGCCTGGGCCTGCTGGTCACCCGGGTGATCCGCGGCCAGGTGGGTGGCGAGCCGAAGGACGCCGCCGACGTGGCCCAGAAGGTGGCCGCCGGCGACCTCACCGTGGAGGTGGACCTGGCCCGGGGCGACACGACGAGCATGATGGCCTCCATCCACGCCATGGTCCTCAAGCTCCGCGAGGTGATCGGGCAGGTGCGCGAGAACGCCGAGTCCCTGGTGGGGGCCTCGGAGCAGCTCAGCTCCACGGCCCAGTCCCTGAGCCAGGGCGCCAGTGAACAGGCCGCCAGCGTGGAGGAGACCAGCGCCTCCATGGAGCAGATGAGCGCGTCCATCGCCCAGAACAACGAGAACGCCAAGGTCACCGGCGACATCGCGACCCGGACGGCCAAGGAAGCGGGTGAAGGCGGCGAGGCCGTGCGGGCCACCGTCGGCGCCATGAAGCAGATCGCCCAGAAGATCGCCATCATCGACGACATCGCCTACCAGACCAACCTCCTGGCCCTCAACGCCGCCATCGAGGCGGGCCGGGCCGGGGAGCACGGCCGCGGCTTCGCCGTGGTGGCCGCCGAGGTCCGCAAGCTGGCCGAGCGCAGCCAGGTGGCGGCCCAGGAAATCGGGGAGGTGGCCACCAGCAGCGTCGAACTCGCGGAACGGGCCGGCAAGCTTCTCGATGCCATCGTGCCCTCCATCCAGAAGACCTCGGACCTGGTCATGGAGATCGCCGCCGCCAGCAGCGAGCAGAACGCGGGGGTCGGCCAGATCAACGGGGCCATCGGGCAGATCAGCCAGGCGGTGGCCCAGAACGCGGCCGCCTCGGAGGAAATGGCCTCCACGTCCGAGGAAGTGAGCGCCCAGGCCGAAGAACTGCAGTCGGTCATGGCCTTCTTCCACCTGGACCGCGGCCCCGCCCGGACGGCGGCTAAGCGGTCGGGCGGCGCCCGCGCGGCCGCCAAGCCCGGGCCGGCCCGGGCCCGGGCCGCCCAGGCTGACGTGGACGAGCGCGAATTCACGAACTTCTGACGGGACCGGATCCCCCGGCATGACAAAGGAGGGCGCCATGGGCGCACCCATGCGTTTGGACAAGCGGGTCCGGGGCCAGGCGAACCTGGAAGCCTCGGCCCAGAAGACCCAGTACCTGGCCTTCGACCTGAACGGCGAAGCCTTCGCCATGGACATCCGGTGCATCAAGGAAGTCATCCAGTACGGGGCCCTGACGGCGGTCCCCCTGATGCCGGACTTCATCCGCGGGGTGATCAACCTGCGGGGCGCCGTGGTGCCCGTGGTGGACCTCTCGGTCCGCTTCGGGCGGACGCCCACGGACGTGGCGCGGCGCACCTGTGTCGTGATCCTGGAGGTGCCCTCGGAGGGCGGGACGGTGGAGTTGGGCATCCTGGTGGACAACGTCAGCGAGGTCCTGGACATCGCCGAGGCGGACATCGAGCCCGCCCCCGCCTTCGGCAGCGCCCTGCGCTCCGAATTCATCGCGGGGGTGGGCAAGGTGGGCGGGCGGTTCGTGATCCTTTTGGACGTGGCCCATGTCCTCTCCATCGAAGAGATGACGGCCCTGGCCTCCTCCTGCGCGCCGACGGAAATTGGGTAAAAATCGGCGTTTCGGAAATTAAACAAATAGGCAAAAATCGACGCCGCATGGCGGTGTGGAGGGGTGTATCCGCCGGGATATAAATGCATTTTTACATGTCGGCCTGAGCATTCCGAGGGATGACCGATGGTCAGTTGGGGCGACGGGTGGCGGGGACGCCCGATGGGCCGGGGCCCGGGCGGACTCCCGCGGGGCGGGCCGGGTGCCGGGAGGCTTAACAGGGTGGAATTTCCGTATTAGCCTTCCCCCATCGTTCTCAGTCGATCCGTTCCGCAGGTGCGACCTGCGTCCCTAGGCCCCAGCTCCCCGGGTTCTGCCCGGTGTTCCTGACCCGCGTCCCCGGACGCGGGGCGGGGGGCCGTGCGCCGGTCCATGGCCGGTTCCAGACCCGTGCCCGACCCCGTCCCTTCTGGAGGTACCCATGTCCTGGTTCAAGTCCCTTCGCCTGGCCACCCAGCTCCTCGTGGGCTTCATCACCGTCGCCTTCCTGGCCGGGGTGGTGGGGGTCATCGGCCTCGTCTACATCCAGTGGCTGGCCAAGGCCGACGCCTACATGTACGAACGGACGATGGCCCCCATGAAGGACGTGGTGGCCATCGTCAGCAATTTCCAGCTGAAGCGCAACACCCTCAGCAAGGTGGTGGCCGCCCCGGACCGGGAGAAGCTGGACGCCCTTCTGGAGGCCCTGCCCAGGCTCGACAAGGCCATCCAGGACGCCAGCGCCTCCTATGCCCGGGGCTTCGTGAACGCCGAGGACAAGGCCGACTTCGAGCGCCTCATGGCCACCTTCGAGGCCTATGACCGGGAGGTGACCGGGCCCACCATCGCGGCGAAGCGCGCCAACAAGGTCGCCGACGCCGTGGCCATCTCCTACAGCGCCCGCGTGGTGCAGCTGGGCGGCGAGGTCAATGCGTGCCTGGACAAGCTGGTCCAGGTGAACCTGGACACGGCCCACCACGTGTCCGAGGCCAATGAAAAGACGGCCACTTCCGCCACCGAAGGGATGGGGGCCGCCATCACCGCCGCCGTGGTCGTCGCCATCGTCCTGGGCCTGCTGGTGACCCGCCTCATCAAGGGCCAGGTGGGGGGCGAGCCCGCGGAGGCGGCCCTCGTGGCGCAGCGGGTGGCCGCCGGCGACCTCACCGTGGAAGTGGCGCTGGCGCCGGGCGACACCACGAGCCTGATGGCCTCCATCCACGGGATGGTGGCCAAGCTCCGGGAGGTCATCGGCCAGGTGCGGGAGACCGCGGGCAGCCTCGTCGGCGCCTCGGAGCAGCTCAGCGCCACGGCCCAGTCCCTGAGCCAGGGCGCCAGTGAACAGGCCGCCAGCGTGGAGGAGACCAGCGCCTCCATGGAGGAGATGAGCGCCTCCATCGCCCAGAACAACGAGAACGCCAAGGTCACCGGGGACATCGCCACCCGGACTGCCAAGGAAGCGGTCGAAGGCGGCGAGGCCGTGCGGGCCACGGTGGGCGCCATGAAGCAGATTGCCCAGAAGATCGCCATCATCGATGACATCGCCTACCAGACCAACCTCCTGGCCCTCAACGCCGCCATCGAGGCGGGACGGGCCGGGGAGCATGGCCGGGGCTTCGCCGTGGTGGCCGCCGAGGTGCGGAAGCTGGCCGAGCGCAGCCAGGTGGCGGCCCAGGAGATCGGCGAGGTGGCCACCAGCAGCGTCGAGCTGGCGGAGCGCGCCGGCCAGCTCCTGGACACCATCGTGCCCGCCATCCAGAAAACGTCGGACCTGGTCCAGGAGATCGCCGCCGCCAGCAGCGAGCAGAACGCGGGGGTCGGCCAGATCAACGGCGCCATCGGGCAGATCAGCCATGCGGTGGCGCAGAACGCCGCGGCCTCCGAGGAGATGGCCTCCACCTCCGAAGAGGTGAGCGCCCAGGCCGAGGAACTCCAGTCGGCCATGGCCTTCTTCCACCTGGCCGGCCAGCCCGCCGAGACCCGGAGGACCCGGGCGCGGGTGGCCCCCCGGGCCGCCCACGCCGAGCTGGACGAGCGCTCATTCACGAACTTCTGACCGGGTCCGTCCCGGAGCGGGAAAGGAGGGCGCCATGGACGCACCCATGCGTCTGGACAAGCGGAGCCGGAGCCAGGCCGCCCAGGAGGCCTCGGTCCCGAAGACCCAGTACCTGGCCTTCGACCTGGGCGGCGAGGCCTTCGCGATGGAGATCCGGTTCATCAAGGAGGTGCTCCAGTACGGGGCCCTGACGGCGGTGCCCCTGATGCCGGCGTTCATCCGGGGGGTGATCAACCTCCGGGGCGCCGTGGTGCCCGTGGTGGACCTCTCGGTGCGCTTCGGGCGCCCCCCCACCGGGATCGCGCGGCGGACCTGCGTGGTGATCCTGGAGGTGCCCTCTCCGGAGGGGCCGGTGGAACTGGGGGTGATGGTGGACCACGTCAGCGAGGTCCTGGACATCCCCGAGACCGACATCGACCCCGCCCCTGGCTTCGGGAGCGCGCTCCGCTCCGAGTTCCTCGCGGGCATCGGGAAGGTGGGGGGCCGGTTCGTCATCCTCCTGGACGTGGGCCACGTCCTCTCCATCGAGGAGATGGCGGCCCTGGCGGCACCCGGGGCGGAAGCCCCGGCCCTGGCCTGAGGGGGGGCGTGGGTTCAGTTGCCCTGCTGGGCGAATTCCTTGAGCAGGTCGGCCTTCTGCCGGGCGTACTCCGCTTCGGTGATCAGCTCCTGCTCCCTGAACCGCTTGAGGTCCCGGAGGCGGTCCTCCACCGTCGCCCGGCGGGCCGGACTGGGCGGGGGGGCCGCGGGCGCGGCGGCGGGCTGGACCGCCTTCGGCTGGACGGCGACGGGCGCCGGGGCCGGCGCGGACCTGGCGTCGGCCTTGGCCAGGGGCAGGGCCAGCCAATCACGGCGGACGACCACGGCGCCGGGGGCGCTGAGGGTGGCGGGGCCCGCCTTGGCCCGAGACCCGTACTCGAAGTCGGGCATGCGGTTATCCATGTTGTACACATAGATCCAGTCCTGGCGCACCTCGTTCACGATGAGCTGGAGGCGCCCGTCCTGGACGAAGGCCCGGGCGGTGACGCTGAAGGAGCCCGCGAAGAAGCCCGATTCCCGGTTGCGGGTGGCGAGGATCTGCAGGTCCTCCCCCGGGCCGGTGGAGGCGAGGGCGTCCGTCATGGCGCGCCCCAGGGCGTCGGCCTCGGCGGGCGCGAAGAGGGGAAGCACGGTGTTGCCGGACTGGAAGCGCACGGAGGCGAGGACCTGGCCGAGGGCCTCGGGGTCCACCACCGCCGGGTGGGCGCTGGGGGCGGCGCCGGCCTCGGCCGGGGCGCGGCGGACGTAGCTGAAGGACCCGAAATCCCAGGTCTTCTTGGGGCCGGCGGCGAGCGCGGGCAGGACGGCCAGGGCGAAGGCCAGGACGGCCGGGGAAGGGATGCGCACGGGGGCCTCCGGAAGCGGGGGGATGGCTTCCAGCTTACCCCAGCGGGGCGCCGGAGGGTCCGGGCCCGGGGGGATTGCATTTTTCAATACTGCAACACCCACCAAAGATTGAGTTTGTCGGAAATATTCCGATGAAATGTTCTACGATTGCTTTCCCCTTTCCTGTTTTCAAACCTGTGCCATCGTGGGCACCAGCCTGAAGCCAACCCCTTCCTGGAGCGTTTCCGTGATTGCCGTCGCCAAGTCCATCCCGGAGGCCTTGGGCCGCGCAGGCCTGCCGGCCGTCGCCTTCCTGGCGCCCTGGGGGCTCTCGGGGTTCCGGTGGCCCGGTGCCTTAGCAGGCGTCCTGGCGGCCGGCTGCACCGTCGCCGCCCGGCGTTTCGCCACCCAGGCCCCCGCGGCCGGCGCCCCCCCGGCGCCCGTCCCGGAGGCCCCCGCGCCGGCGCCCGGGGCGGCCCCCCTGGCCCAGGTGGCCCAGGCCGTGGTGCCGGTGTGGGCGGGGCAGACCGCCGAGGCCCGGCAGCAGATGGAGGAGGCCATCCGGGGCCTGGCCTCGCGGTTCGCGGGCATGCACGGGGAGCTGCGCAAGGCCCTGGACACCTCGGGGCTGGAGAGCAACCGGGAGCTGCAGGGAATCATCGACCGGGGGTCGGAGGCCCTGGCGGGGGTGGTGCGGGACCTGGCGGAGGGGGCCCGGGCCCGGGCCGTGGTGCTGGAGAAGATCCGGGGGCTGGCGGCGATCACGGAGGAGCTGCGGGCCATGAGCGAGGAGGTGGCCTCCATCGCCAACCAGACCAACCTGCTGGCCCTGAACGCGGCCATCGAGGCGGCCCACGCCCGGGAGCTGGGGCGGGGCTTCGCGGTGGTGGCCGACGAGGTGCGCAAGCTCTCGGAGCGCTCGGGCACGACGGGCAACGCGATCACGACCAAGGTGGCGTGGGTGAACCAGTCGCTGCTGGAGACCCTGCGGGAGACGGAGGCCTTCGGGGACCGGGAGGCGGAGGTGATCCGCCGGGCGGAGGCGACCATCCACCGGGTGGTGGAGGACATCCAGGCCGGGGCGACGGACCTTTCGGGTTCGGCGCGGCGGTTCGAGGAGGCCGGGGAGGACCTGGGCCGGGAGATCTCGGGGACGCTGGTGCACCTGCAGTTCCAGGACCGGGTCTCGCAGATCCTGCAGAGCGTGATCGCGGACATGGAGAAGTTCGCGGCGGAGGTCGCGGGGGGCGGGGCGCTGGACGCGGCCGCGTGGCTCCGGGACCTGGAGCGCACCTACACGACGCTGGAGCAGCTCGCCGTGCACCACGGCGAGGGCGCGGGGGCGTCCGACGAATCCGACATCACCTTCTTCTGAGTGGAGCCATGGCCAAGACGATCATGATCATCGACGATTCCGTGAGCCTGCGGCAGGTGGTGGGCATCGCCCTCGCCGGGGCGGGCTACGAGGTGATCGAGGCCTGCGACGGCCAGGACGCGCTGTCGAAGCTCACGGGCCAGAAGGTGCACCTGATGGTGTGCGACGTGAACATGCCCAACATGGACGGCATCACGTTCCTGAAGACGGTGCGGACGCTGCCGGCCTACAAATTCACGCCGATCATCATGCTGACGACGGAAGCGGGCGAAGAGAAGAAGAAGGAGGGCCAGGCCGCGGGGGCGCGGGCCTGGGTGGTCAAGCCCTTCAAGCCCGACCAGCTCCTGATGGCGGTTTCCAAGCTCATCCTTCCCTGAGGTGCGGCGATGCTGACATTCATCCGTTCGGGGCCGGTGCTGAAGCTGGAGGGCGAGCTTACGATCTTCGAGGCGGGTGAGGCCCGGGCGCGGCTCCGGGAGGAGCTGCACCAGGCGCCCCTGGAGCTGGACCTGTCCGGGGTGACGGAGGTGGACACCGCCGGCATCCAGGTCCTGCTCTGGCTCAAGCGGGAAGGCAAGGCCGCGGGGACCCCCGTGCCCTTCGGGAACCACAGCCCCGCGGTGGTGGAGGTCCTGGACCTGCTCCACCTGACGGGGGCGTTCGGGGACACCCTCGTCATCGCGCCCACCTCCCACCCTTCCTGAGGACCGCGCCATGGACATGGATCAGGTCAAGCAGACGTTCATCGCGGAGTGCCGGGAACTCCTCGAGGCCATGGAGGAGGCCCTCCTGGGCCTCGAGGATCAGGCGGAGCCCGCCGAGTCCATCAACGCCATCTTCCGGGCGGTGCACACCATCAAGGGGTCGGCGGGCCTGTTCGGCCTGGATCCCATCGTGCGGTTCGCCCACACGGTGGAGTCGGTCATGGACCGGGTGCGCGGCGGGCAGTTGGCGCTGGGGGGGGAGCTGGTGGGGCTGTTCCTGGCCTGCCACGATCACCTGGTGGCCCTCATCCAGGGCATCTCGGCCGGGGAGGCGGAACCCGAGGGACTCGCCGCCGAAGGGGACCGGCTCCTGGAGGCCCTCGTGCCCTGGCTGGAGGGCTCCGTGGCGACCCTGGCCGAACCGGTCCGGCCCGAGGTGGCGGCGCGCCCTGGCGGCACCCGGGACCACTGGCACCTGTCGGTGCGGTTCGCCCCCACGGTGCTGCAGCTGGGCATGGATCCCCTGTCCTTCGTGCGCTTCCTGGGCACCCTGGGCCGGATGGTGCACATGCACGCGATCCTGGACGGGCTCCCCGCCGGGGGGGCCTTCGACCCGGAGCAGTGCTACCTGGGCCTGGAGATGGACCTGGAGACGGACGCCGACCGGAAGACCCTGGAGGACGTGTTCGAGTTCGTGCGGGAGGAGAGCCGGGTCCGGCTGATCCCGCCCCAGGCCAAGGTGGAGGAATACCTGGCCCTGATCCGGGAGCTGCCCGACGAGGAGCACCTGCTGGGCGAGATTCTGGTGGCCGGAGGCTGCATCACCGAGTACGACCTGGCCGAGGCGCTGCGGGTGCAGCGGGAGGAGGAGGACGGCCGGAAGGTGGGGACGATCCTCGTGCAGGACCAGGACGTGCCGGCCCCCGTGGTGGCGGCGGCGCTGGAGAAGCAGAAGAAGGCCCAGGACCGCCAGGCCGGGGAGCTGAAGATCGTGAAGGTCTCGGCGGACAAGCTGGACAAGCTGGTGGACCTGGTGGGGGAGCTGGTGATCGCCGGGGCCAGCGCGCAGACCCGCGCGGCGGGGGCCCGGGACGGATCGCTGCTGGAGTCCCTGACGGTGGTGAACAAGCTCGTGGAGGAGATCCGGGACAACGCCCTGAGCCTGCGGATGGTGCAGATCGGGGAGACGTTCGCGCGGTTCCGGCGGGTGGTGCGGGACGTGTCGAAGGAGCTGGGCAAGGCCATCGACCTGGAGGTGCAGGGGGCCGAGACCGAGCTGGACAAGTCGATTGTGGAGAAGCTGGCGGACCCGCTGATGCACATCGTGCGGAACGCCATCGACCACGGGATCGAGACGCTGGAGGTGCGTCGGGCGCGGGGGAAGCCGGATACGGGTTCGCTGGCGCTGAACGCGTTCCACGAGTCGGGGAGCATCGTCATCGAGGTGAGCGACGACGGCGGCGGCCTGGACCGGGCGCGGATCCTGCGGAAGGCCGTGGAGCGCGGGCTGGTGCAGGAGGGCGCGGAGCTGTCGGACGCGGAGATCAACGCGATGATCTTCGAGCCGGGGTTCTCCACGGCGGCGGCGGTGACGAACCTGTCGGGCCGGGGCGTGGGCATGGACGTGGTGCGCCGGAACATCGACGAGCTGCGGGGCACGATCGAGGTGGAGAGCTACGAGGGCGCGGGCACGACGATCCGGCTGCGCCTGCCGCTGACCCTGGCCATCATCGACGGCTTCATGGTGGGGGTGGGCGACACGACGTACGTGGTGCCCCTGGACATGATCATCGAGTGCCTGGACCTGGGCCCGTTCCTGGAGTCGGAGGAGAACCATCTGATCAACCTGCGGGGCGAGGTGCTGCCCTTCCTGCGGCTGCGGGAGGTGCTGGGTTCGCCCGGGGAGCGCCCGGCGCGGGAGCGGGTGGTGGTGGTGCAGTTCGGGGAGACCCGGGCGGGCATCGTCGTGGACCGGCTGCTGGGCGAATTCCAGACCGTCATCAAGCCGCTGGGGAGCCTGTTCCAGCACCTGCGGGGCGTGGGCGGGTCCACGATCCTGGGCTCGGGCAGGGTGGCCCTGGTCCTGGACGTGCCCCAGCTGGTCCAGCTCGCCTCCGAATCGCGCGCGCACCCGGGCCGGGACCTGCCGGCCCTCTCCACCAACCGCTGATCCTTCTCCATCCCGGAGGTCCGCATGTCCTGGTTCAAGTCCCTCCGTCTGGCCACCCAGCTGCTCATCGGGTTCATCACCATCGCCGTCCTGGCGGGGGTGGTCGGGCTCATCGGCGTGGTCTACCTCGACCGCCTCGCCAAGGCCGACGCCTTCATGTACGAGAAGTCGATGGCCCCCATGAAGGACGTCGTGGCGATCGTCAGCAACTTCCAGCTGAAGCGCAACACCCTCAGCAAGCTCATCGCCGCGCCGGACAAGGCGAAGCTGGACGCGCTCCTGGAGGCCCTTCCGACCCTGGACAAGAAGATCAAGGACGCCAGCGCGTCCTATTCGAAGACCTATGTGAACGACGAGGACAAGACCAATTTCGAGCGGCTGCTGGGCCTGTTCGACACCTATGACGCCGAGGTGGCCCGGCCGATGATCGAGGCCCGGAAGGCCAACAAGCTCGCGGACGCCGTCGCGGTCTCGTACAGCGCGCGGGTGGTCCAGATCGGGGGCGAGGTCAACACCTGCCTGGAAAAGCTCGTTCAGGTCAACGTGGACGCCGCCCATCGCATCTCCGACGACAACCAGGCGACAGCCGCCTCCGCCATCCAGCGCATGGGCATCGCCATCGTCGTCGCCATGGCCGGCGCCATCCTGCTCGGCCTCCTCGTGACCCGGCTCATCAAGGGCCAGGTCGGCGGCGAACCCAGGGAAGCGGCCCTGGTGGCGCAGCGGGTGGCCTCCGGCGACCTCACCGTGGAGGTGGTGCTCGCCCGGGGCGACAGCACGAGCATGATGGCCGCCATCCACGGGATGGTGGGCAAGCTGCGGGAGATCATCAGCCAAGTGCGCGACAACGCGGGCAGCCTCGTCGGCGCGTCCGAGCAGCTCAGCTCCACGGCCCAGTCCCTGAGCCAGGGGGCCAGTGAACAGGCTGCGAGCGTGGAGGAGACCAGCGCCTCCATGGAAGAAATGAGCGCCTCCATCGCCCAGAACAATGAGAACGCCAAAGTGACCGGGGACCTGGCCTCCCGGACGGCCCTGGAGGCCCAGGAAGGCGGCAAGGCGGTGCGCCAGACGGTGGACGCCATGCACCAGATCGCCCAGAAGATCGCCATCATCGATGACATCGCCTACCAGACCAACCTCCTGGCCCTCAACGCCGCCATCGAGGCGGGCCGGGCCGGGGAGCACGGGCGCGGCTTCGCCGTGGTCGCGGCCGAGGTGCGGAAACTGGCCGAACGGAGCCAGGTGGCGGCCGAGGAGATCAGCCGCCTGGCCTCCGGCAGTGTGGACCTGGCTGAGCAGGCCGGGACGCTGCTGGACACCATCGTGCCGTCCATCCAGAAGACCTCCGACCTGGTGATGGAGATCGCCGCCGCCAGCGGCGAGCAGAACGCGGGCGTCGGCCAGATCAACGGGGCCATCGGCCAGATCAGCCAGGCCGTGGCCCAGAACGCCGCCGCCTCCGAGGAACTGGCCTCGACGGCCGAGGAGGTCAGCGCCCAGGCTATGGAACTTCGCTCCACCATGGATTTCTTCAGCCTAGAAGCCGGGCGGGCCCCGCGTGGAGCCGCCCGGAGGTCCCACGCCCACCCCACCCATTCTTGAAGGCAGGTGACCCATGAACTGGTACAGGCGCCTTCGGCTTGCCGCGCAACTGCTGCTCGCCTTCGTCCTCGTCTCCTTCGTCTCCGTGATCATCGGGACCATCGCCCTCGGCGGGGCCTCCAGGATCAATGACCGGGCCAAGGAGAGCTACACCAACGCCGTCGTGCCCCTCCGGTACATGTCGGGCTGCGTCGTGCAGACGGCGGCCCTCCAGATGCGCTTCCTGTACGCCCTGACGGCCCGCACCGAGGAGGCCCGCGACAAGGAGATCGCAGGCATGGACACCGCCCGGGCCACGGTCCTCGAGTGGGTCAAGAAGGAGCGCAGCACCCAGATGTCCCAGGAGGAGCTGGACGGCTGGAAGCAGTTCGACGCGGCCTGGCCCGAGTACGTGGCCCTCCAGAACAAGGCCCTGGGCCTCGTCAAGGCCAAGAAGGAGGACGAGGCGCGGCGGATCATGCTGGAGGAAGTGCGGCCGAAGTACGTCAGCATCCGCAGCGCCTTCG
The DNA here is from genome assembly GCF_030295425.1 of Mesoterricola sediminis. Classification (NCBI taxonomy): domain Bacteria; kingdom Pseudomonadati; phylum Acidobacteriota; class Holophagae; order Holophagales; family Holophagaceae; genus Mesoterricola; species Mesoterricola sediminis. Next base: position 577,427 of record NZ_AP027081.1, read on the forward strand.
AGGCCATCACCGAGGCCAACCTCAAGGTGGCCGACAGCGACACCAAGGCCAACGAGACCCTGTTCCGCTCGTTCCGCGGGACCACGATCCTCCTCAACGTCCTGGGCTTCCTGGGCTCCATCGGGCTGGGCCTCCTGGTCACCCGGGTCATCCGGCGCCAGGTGGGCGGCGAACCGAAGGATGCCGCCGAAGTGGCCCAGAAGGTGGCCTCCGGCGACCTCACCGTGGAGGTGGAGGTGGCGCGCGACGACACCACGAGCATGATGGCCTCCATCCGGGACATGGTCCTCAAGTTGCGGGAGGTGATCGGCCAGGTGCGGGACAACGCCGGGACCCTCGTGGGCGCCTCGGAGCAGCTCAGCTCCACCGCCCAGTCCCTGAGCCAGGGGGCCAGCGAACAGGCTGCCAGCGTGGAGGAGACCAGCGCCTCCATGGAGGAAATGAGCGCCTCCATCGCCCAGAACAACGAGAACGCCAAGGTCACCGGCGACATCGCCACCCGCACCTCCCGGGAGACCGTCGAGGGCGGCGAGGCCGTGCGCGAGACGGTGGGCGCCATGAAGCAGATCGCCCAGAAGATCGCCATCATCGACGACATCGCCTACCAGACGAACCTCCTGGCCCTCAACGCCGCCATCGAGGCGGGCCGGGCCGGCGAGCACGGCAAGGGCTTCGCCGTGGTGGCCGCCGAGGTCCGCAAGCTGGCCGAGCGCAGCCAGGTGGCGGCGGAGGAGATCAGCCGGCTGGCCGAGGGCAGCGTGGACCTGGCCGAACGTGCCGGCAAGCTGCTCGACACCATCGTCCCCTCCATCCAGAAGACGTCGGACCTCGTCATGGAGATCGCCGCGGCCAGCAGCGAGCAGAACGCGGGCGTCGGCCAGATCAACGGCGCCATCGGGCAGATCAGCCAGGCGGTGGCCCAGAACGCGGCCGCCTCGGAGGAACTGGCCTCCACGTCCGAGGAAGTGAGCGCCCAGGCCATGGAACTGCAGAGCACGGTTGATTTCTTCCGCCTGGATACCCAGCGGAGCAGCGCGTCGGCCCCCCGGCGCAAGGCGACGCCGCCGGCCCAGGCCCCCCGGAAGGCGGCCGCCCCGGCGCCCCGGGTTGACGAGATGGATGAGCGGGATTTCGCCCGCTTCTGAAGCGCCCCGGGGGCGCCTCCGGGCGCCCCATCCCGTGTGAGAATGTGGAGGGAGGATGCCATGGCCGAAGCCATGCGGCTGGACAAGCGGAACAGGGCCCAGGCGAACCGGGTCCAGGCGGAGCAGAAGGCCCAGTACCTCGCCTTCAACCTGGGCGGCGAGGCCTTCGCCATGGAGATCCGGTCCATCAAGGAGGTGATCCAGTACGGGACCCTCACCGAGGTGCCCCTGATGCCGGAGTTCATCCGGGGGGTGATCAACCTGCGGGGCGCCGTCGTGCCGGTGATCGACCTGTCCGTGCGGTTCAACCGGCCCCCCACCGAGGTGGCGCGGCGCACCTGCGTGGTGATCCTGGAGGTGCCCTGCCAGGGGGATGTGGTGGAGCTGGGGGTGATCGTGGACCACGTCAGCGAGGTGCTGGACATCGGCCCCTCCGAGATCGAGCCCGCTCCCGCCTTCGGCAGCTCCCTCCGATCCGATTTCATCGCGGGGGTGGGGAAGGTGGGCGGCAAGTTCGTCATCATCCTGGATGTGGCCCACGTGCTCTCCATCGATGAAATGGCCGCCCTCGCCGCCGGAACGGGCGGGGAGGGACCCGCCGCGTGAGCCGCCCCCTGCCGCTCCCGGGGCTGACGCAGCCCGCCCCGGCCATCACGGACGCGGAGTTCGCGCGGTTCCGCGCGATGGTGAAGGACCTGACGGGCATCAACCTGTCCGACCAGAAGAAGGCCCTGGTGACGGGGCGGCTCGGCAGCCGCCTCCGCCACCGGGGCGCCGCCACGTTCGGGGACTACTACAAGCTGATCCGGGACCCGTCCGAGACGCAGGAACTGCAGACCGCCATCGACCTCCTGACCACCAACGAGACGTATTTCTTCCGGGAGCCCGAGCACTTCGAGATCCTGGCCAACCACATCCGGTCGCTCCGGCCGGTGCCGCTCCCCTTCCGGGTCTGGAGCGCCGCGAGCTCGAGCGGGGAGGAGGCGTACAGCCTGGCCATGGTCCTGGCCGACACCCTGGGCAGCGGCGAGTGGTCGGTCCTGGGGACCGACATCAGCACCCGGGTGCTGGAGCGGGCCCGCCGGGCCCTCTATCCCATGGAGCGGGCCACCGGGATCCCCCAGGCCCACCTCCGGGCCCACTGCCTCAAGGGCCAGGGCCAGCACGAGGGGATGCTCCTGGTGAGCAAGGCCCTGCGGGCCAAGGTCTCCTTCGCCCAGGCCAACCTCATGAAGACCCTGCCGAAGCTGGGCCCCTTCGATGTCGCCTTCCTTCGGAACGTGCTCATCTACTTCGAACCAGCCGAGAAACTCAAGGCGGTGGAGACGGTCGCGGCCCAGATCAAGCCCGGGGGCCTCCTCTTCGTCGGCCACTCCGAGAGCCTCACGGGCCTCGATCACGGGCTCAAGCCCCTTCGTCCGACGGTGTACCGTGTCCCCTGAATCCGCCCCCGTCAAGGTGTTCATCGTCGACGACTCCGCGGTCGTCAGGCAGGCCCTGTCCGAGATCCTCGGCAAGGACCGGGGCATCCGCGTGATCGGCCACGCCATGGATCCGCTCTTCGCCCTGGAGCGGATGGAGAAGGACTGGCCCGACGTGATCGTGCTGGACGTGGAGATGCCGCGCATGGACGGCATCACCTTCCTGCGGAAGATCATGGCCGAGCGCCCCACCCCCGTGATCATCTGCTCCTCCCTGACGGGGAAGGGGGCCGAGACGACCCTCCAGGCCATGGCGGCCGGGGCCTTCGCCATATTCACCAAGCCGACCCTGGGCGTGAAGTCCTTCCTGGAGGACGCCTCCAACGACCTGACCCAGGCGGTCCGCGCCGCGAGGGCGGCCCGCGCGGCCAAGCTCATCCGGCCCGCGCCGCCCAAGCTCGGCGCGGACGCGGTCCTGGCCGCGGCCTCCGGGTCCGAGGCGATGGCCGTCACGACGGACCGGTTCACGGCGATCGGGACCTCCACCGGGGGGACCCAGGCCCTGGAATACGTCCTCGCCGCCCTGCCCCGGACCTGCCCCGGCATCGTCGTCGTCCAGCACATGCCCGAGAAGTTCACGGCGGCCTTCGCCCAGCGCCTGGACCGGATCTGCGAGATCGAAGTGAAGGAGGCGGTGACCGGGGACCGGGTGCTGCCCGGCCGGGCCATCATCGCCCCCGGCGGCCGCCACCTCGTGGTCCGCAGGAGCGGGGCCCAGTACCAGGTCGAGGTGGTCTCCGCGCCGCCCGTGAACCGGCACTGCCCCTCCGTGGACGTGCTCTTCCGCTCCGTGGCCAAGTTCGCGGGCCGCAATGCCCGGGGCGTCATCATGACCGGCATGGGCGACGACGGGGCCCGCGGCCTCCTGGAGATGCGCCAGGCCGGGGCCCAGACCTTCGCCCAGGACGAGGAGAGCTGCGTGGTCTTCGGCATGCCCAAGGAGGCCATCCGCATGGGCGCCGCCGACCGGGTCGTGTCCCTCTCCCAGATCCCCGAACTCATTGCTCGCTGAGGCTTTCATGGACGCACGCGAACGGGTCCTCATCATCGACGACGACGGGGACCTGCGGGCCGCCCTGGCGGAGTACCTGCGGGGCATGGGCCTGGACGTCCTCGAGGCCGCCGATGGCGAATCGGGCCTGGAGGCGGTGCGCGCCCACGCCCCGGCCCTCGTCCTGCTGGACCTGACGATGCCGGGGATGGACGGCTACGTGGTCTGCCGCGCCATCCGGGCGATGCCGGGCGCGGAGCGCACCGCGGTGGTCGTCATCACGGGGCTCGCGGGCACCGACCTCGCCCTGCGGGCCTTCGACAGCGGGGCCGTGGACTTCATCACCAAGCCCTTCCACCTCCAGGAGGTGAGGGCCCGGGTCCGGACCCACCTGGAAGCCCGGCGGCGGGGCGTCGCCCTCGAGGAGAAGGGCCTGAGCCTGGAGAAGGCCTTCTCGGAGGCGGCGGCCATGAACCGCAGCCTCCTGACCCTCAACGACAAGCTCCGGAAGTCGGAGGCGCTGAAGGACCGGTTCCTCTCCCTCATGCGCAACGAGATCAACAACCCGCTCAACGACATCATCGGCCTGGCCGACCGCATCCTGGACCCGGCCCTGGATCCGGCCCGGGGCCGGGAGCTGGCGCGCCTGGTGCGCATGGAGGCGACCCGGCTGGACTTCCAGATCCGCAACGTCTTCTGCGCCGCGGAACTGGAGGCCGGGCAGGCCCGGCCCACCGTGTCCCGCGTGGACGTGGCCTCCGTGGCCCGGGACGTGGCCGATTCGTGCTCCCGCGCGGCCGGCTCCCAGCACCCGGAGGTGCGGGTCTCCGCGGAGGAGGCGCACTTCGACACCGACGGCGGCATGGTCCACCTGATCCTCGCGGACCTGGTGGCCAATGCCGCCCTCCGCTCGGGGCCGGCGGGGCAGGTGGAGGTCTCCGTCGCCGTGACCGGGGGCCAGCTCCGGATCCGGGTGGCGGATTCGGGTCCGGCCCTGGAGGAGCAGGCCCGCCAGGACCTCTTCCGGGGCTTCGGGGGCGGGGACGGGAGCGGCCTCGCCGCGCCGGGCCTCGGCCTGATCCTGCCCGTCGTGAAGGCGCTCGCGGACCTCCTGGACGGCTCCGTGTCCGCGGAGAACCTGCCCGGCGGCGGCGCGGCCTTCGAGGTGCGGCTCCCCCCCGGGACCTTCCTGGACCACATGGACGCCGAATCCATGGACGGCAACCTCCTCATCTTCGACGATCCCCAGGCGTTCTGATGGCCGGTCCGACCTCTGGAGGGCCTCCCGGCCACTACCTCTACCCGTGCATGCTCTTCGCCCACCGCGAGGAGCACCTGGTCACGACCGTCCTCGGCTCCTGCGTGGCGGTGTGCCTCGTGGATCCGCGGATGGGGGCGGGGGGGATGAACCACTACATGCTGGCCCTCTGGAACGGCGACGGCCTCGCCACCCCCAAGTACGGCAGCGTGGCCATCCCGGGCCTGGTCCGGCGCATGCTGGACATGGGCTGCGCCCGGGAGCGCCTGGTGGCCAAGGTCTTCGGGGGGGCCAACGTGATCGGCGACGGGAACGGGGTCTTCACGGTGGGCTACCGGAACATCGAGGTGGCCACGGCCCTGCTGGCGGAAGAGGGCATCCCCATCACCGCCCGGGATGTGGGCGGGGATTTCGGCCGGAAGCTGATCCTCAACACCCGCACGGGCTCCGTCCTGGTCTCCCGGCTCAAGCGCGCCGACGGGGGCCCCGTGGCCCTCCCCGACGGCCGGCCCCGGTAGGCGGGTAGAATCCAGGCATGGACGGACAGACCGAGTGGATCCGGCTCCGGGGCGCGGCGGAGCACAACCTCCAGGACGTGGACGTGCGCGTCCCCCGCGGGCGCCTCACCGTGGTGACGGGCGTCTCCGGCTCCGGGAAGTCCTCCCTGGCCTTCGGCACGCTCTTCCGGGAGGGGCAGCGGCGCTTCCTGGAGACGCTGCCGTCCTTCAGCCGCCAGTTCATGGGGCGCCTGTCCCGGCCCGCCTTCGCCAGCCTGGAGGGGATCGGGCCCGCCGTGGCCTCGGGCCAGCGCGCGGGGCTCGCCAACCCCCGGTCCACGGTGGGCACCCTCACGGAGGTCTGGGACCTGCTGCGCCTCCTCTTCGCGCGGCTGGGGGAGACGCCCGACGGGACCCGCCTGTCCCGGGGGGCCTTCTCCTTCAACGGGGAAGGGGCCTGCCCCCGCTGCGCCGGCCTGGGGGTGGAGGACGCGCTGGACCCGGACCTCCTGGTGAAGGACCCGGCCCTCTCGCTGCGCCAGGGCGCGCTCCACGTGAGCACGCCCAACGGCTACCTCATGTACTCCCAGGTCACCCTGGACGTCCTGGACCAGGTGCTCCGGGCCCACGGCGGCTCCGTGGACATCCCCTGGGGGGACCTGGCCGGGGAGGCCCGGACCGTGGTCCTGGAGGGGTCCACCCGCCTGAAGGTGCCCTACGGCAAGCATCCCCTGGAATCCCGCCTCAAGTGGACGGGGATCACCGCCCGCCCCCGCCAGGAGGGCCACTACCGGGGGCTCCTCCCGGTCATGGAGGAGATCCTCCGGGGCAAGCGCAACGATTCGATCCTGCGCTACGTGCGGACCACGGCCTGCTCCGCCTGCGGGGGGCTGCGCCTCGCCCCGGCGCCCCTGGCCGCGCGCTGGCGGGGCCGCGGCATCGCCGAGCTGGCCGCGCTCACCGCGGAGGACCTGGGCCGCTTCCTGGCGGACCTGCCGGCGGGGCCGGACGCGCCGGTGCTGGAGCCCATCCGGCGGGACCTGGCCGCCCGGACCGCCCTCCTGGAGGAGCTGGGCCTGGGCTACCTGACCTTCGACCGCGCCGCCCCCACCCTCTCCCCCGGCGAGGCCCAGCGCCTGCGCCTGCTGGGCCTGGCCCTGGGCGAGCTGCGGGGCCTCCTGGTGGTCCTGGACGAGCCCTCCGCGGGGCTCCACCCCGCGGACGCGCACCGCCTCCTGGGGGTGCTGCGGCGCCTGCGGGACCAGGGCCAGACCGTCGTGGTGGTGGAGCACGACGGGCTCATCGTGCGGGGGGCGGACTGGATCATCGACCTGGGCCCCGGCCCCGGGGCGGCGGGAGGGCGGGTGCTGCACTGCGGACCGCCGGAGGCCCTCCTGGGGCCCGGGGAACCCACGCCCACCCGGGCCTGGCTGGCGGCGCCCGAGGCGCCCCCCCGCAAGGTCCGGGCGGGGCGGCGGCTGGCCTTCGGGGACCTGCGCCGCCACAACCTGCAGGGCGTGGCGGTGGAGCTGGTGGAGGGCGGCCTCAACGTCGTCACCGGCGTCTCCGGCGCCGGGAAGACCTCCCTCCTGGACGAGCTGGCCGGGCGCCTCGGCTCCCGGGGCCTCCTGAAGGTGGACGCGGCCCCCATCGGGCGCACCCCGCGGTCCAACCCCGCCACCTACACCGGCGCCTTCGACCTGGTGCGCAACCTCTTCGCGGGGACCCCGGAGGCGAAGGCCCGGGGCCTGGGCAAGGGCCACTTCACCTTCAACACGCCCGGGGGCCGGTGCGAGGCCTGCGAGGGGGCCGGGGCGGTGGAGGTGGGCATGAAGCACCTCGGGGCCGTGCTGGTGCCGTGCGAGGCCTGCGGGGGGCGGCGCTTCCACCCGGAGGTGCTGGAGGTGGCCTGGCGGGGCCGCTCCGTCGCGGACGTGCTGGACGCCAGCGTGGACGAGGCCCTGGACCTCTTCGCGGACCAGCCCCGCCTGGCGCGCATCCTCCGGGCCCTGGCCGACTGCGGCCTGGGCCACCTGGCCCTGGGCCAGCCCGCGCCCACCCTCTCCGGGGGCGAGGCCCAGCGGGTGAAGCTCGCGGCGGAGCTGGCCCGCGCGGGGAAGGGGACCTCCTTCATCGTGCTGGACGAGCCCACCACGGGCCTCCACGGGGCCGACGTCCAGGTGCTCCTGGACGCCTGGGACCGCCTCCTGGCCGAAGGGCACACCCTCCTGGCCGCCGACAACGATCCCGCCGTCATCCGCCGGGCCGACCACGTCGTCGACCTGGGGCCGGGCAGCGGCCCCCGGGGCGGACGGGTGGTGGTCGCCGGTCCCCCGGACGCGGTGGCCGCTTGCCCCGCCTCCCGCACCGGCGAGGCCCTGCGGGGGCTGGACGTGCCCCCTCCCGCGCCGCCCCCGGCGGGGCCCGAGCCCCCCCTCGTCCTGGAGGGCGTGGCCACCCACAACCTCCAGGGCGTGGACGCGGCCTTCCCCGCCACGGGCCTCACCGTGGTCACCGGGCCGTCCGGGTCCGGCAAGTCCAGCCTCGTGTTCGACACCCTCCTGGCCGAATGCCGGAACCGGTTCACGGACCTGGTCTCCCCCTGGGCCCGGCGGCTGCTGGCCCGGCCCGGCGGAGCCGTCTTCGCCCGGGCCCGGGACCTCCGGGCCGCGGTGGCCGTGTCCCAGGCCCAGGGCCGGCGCAACCCCCGGTCCCGGGTGGGCACGGTGGCGGAGCTGGACGAGCGGCTCCGCATGCTCTTCGCCCGGGCCTCGGGGACGGGCCTGCCCGCCTCCGCTTTCTCCCCCAACACGGAGCGGGGGGCCTGCCGCCACTGCCGGGGCCTGGGCTTCATCCAGACCTGCGACCCCGAGCGCCTCGTCACCCACCCCGACCGGCCCCTGGGGAGCGGCGCCCTGGCGGGCACCCGTTTCGGGGCCTACCTGGAGGAGCCGGATGGCCGGTTCATGGCCACCCTCGCCGCCGCCGCCCGGGAGCTGGGCCTCGCCGTGGACCTCCCCTGGCGGGACCTGGCGCCCGGGGCCCGGGACCTGGCCCTGCGGGGCGGCGGCGACCGCACCTTCCAGGTGGACTGGGCCTACCGGCGCGGGGCGCGGGAGGGCGTCCACCGCCTGGAGACCCCCTGGGAGGGCTTCGCGGCCCTCGTGGACGCGGAGTACGAGCGCGTCCACGCCGAGGGCAAGGGCGCGTCCCTGGAGGCCCTGATGGCGGACCTCCCCTGTCCGGCCTGCGCCGGGTCCCGCCTGGGCCCCGAGGGGGCCGCGGCCCAGGTCCAGGGCCGGCGGTTGCCGGAGGTGCTGGGCTGGCCCGTGTCGCGCCTGGCGGCGTGGCTGGAGGGGCTCCCTCCGGAGGGCCCCGCGGGGCTGCTGGCCGCCGACCTCCTGCCGCGCCTGCGGGCCCTGGAGGCGGCCGGCCTGGGCCACCTGGCCCCGGACCGGGAGATGGCCACCCTCTCGGGCGGCGAGGCCCAGCGGCTGCGCCTGGCCTCGGCCCTCCACGCCGGACTCTGGGGCGTGGTCTACGTGCTGGACGAGCCCACCCGGGGCCTGCACCCCGCGGACACGGCCCGTCTGCTCGACGTCCTCCGGCCCCTGGCGGCCCGCAACGCCGTGGTCGTGGTGGAGCACGACCCGGCCGTCATCGCGGCGGCCGGCACCCGCATCCACCTGGGCCCCGGCGCCGGCGCGGCGGGGGGCCGCCGGGTGGCGCCCGGTCCCGGCGCGCCGCCCCCCGCGCGGACGCCGCGTCCCGGCGGGCCCGCCGTCCGGGTGCGGGGCGCCCGGCTCAACACCCTGAAGGCCGTGGACGCGACCTTCCCCTCCGGCTGCATCGTCGCCGTGACGGGCGTCAGCGGCAGCGGCAAGTCCTCCCTGGTGCGGGGCGTCCTGGGGGCCTCCCTGGAAGCGGCCCTCCGGGGCCGGGGCCCCGTCGGCTGCGAGGCCCTGGAGCAGGACCTGCCCCTGGCCCGGGTGCGCGTCCTGGACCAGCTGGGCGCGGGCCCCGGCGCCCTGGCCACGGTGGCCACCGCCGCCGGCATCGCGGACCCCCTCCGCAAGGCCCTGGCCGCCACCCCCGAGGCCCGGGCCCTCAAGCTCACCGCCCGGGCCTTCTCCACCGCCGCCCCCGGGGGGCGCTGCGAGGCCTGCGAGGGCCGCGGCCACCTGACCGTGCCCATGGACCTCCTGCCCGACGTGGAAGTGGGCTGCGAGGCCTGCGGCGGCCTGGGGTTCCAGGGGCCCGTCCTCACCTGCCGCCTGGGTGGGTGGACGATCGTCGAGTGGCTGGCGGCCACCGTGGACGCGGCCCTGGCCGCCGCGCCTCCGGCCGGCCTGCGGGCCCCCCTGGCCGCCCTGGCCGGCGCGGGGCTCGGCTACCTGCGCCTCGGGCAGGCCGCGGGCACCCTGTCCGGCGGGGAATGGCAGCGGCTCCGCCTGGCCGAGCTCCTCGCGGACGCGGACCCCCGGCCCGCTGCCCTCCTCCTGGATGAGCCGGGCCGGGGCCTGGGCCGCGCGGAACTCGCGCCCCTGGTGGCCTCCCTGGATCGCCTGGCGGCCCAGGGCCACCTGGTGGTCCTGGTGGAGCATCACCTGGACCTCATCCGCGCCGCCGACTGGGTCCTGGACCTGGGCCCCGGCGGGGGGCCGGAGGGCGGAACCCTGGTCTTCACCGGCACCCCCGCCCAGCTCGCCGCGGCCCCCACCCCCACGGGCGCCGCCCTCCGGGCCCACGCGGCGGCCGCCGCCCCCCAGGATTGACCCCCCGGCCCGGGTCGCAGGCCAGCGATGTCGGCCGAGGAAAAGCTGAAGGCAGGTTCGCCTCCAACCCTTGGGTGAGGCCGCCCGAATGGCTGCGAAGGGCCTACCGCGTCAGCGGGGTTCCGGGGCCTCGGCGCCGGCGAGGGGTCCGCTTCCGGGGGCCAGGGTCCGGATGACCCGGCAGGGGTTGCCGGCGGCCAGGACCCCGGCGGGCAGGTCCCGGGTGACGACGCTGCCGGCCCCGATGACGGTGCGGGCGCCGATGGTCACGCCGGGGCAGATCACGGTGCCGCCGCCCACCCACACGTCGTCGCCGATCGTCACGGGCCGTCCGAATTCCCGGCCAGATGCCCGGGCCTCCGGGTCCAGGGGGTGGGTGGCGGTGTAGATCTGCACGGCGGGGCCGATCAGGACCCGGGAGCCGAGGGTCACGGGGCACACGTCCAGGACCACGCAGTTGAAGTTGAAGTACACGTCGTCGCCCAGGCGGAGGTGGGCGCCGTAGTCGCAGAAGAAGGGCGGTTCCACGAAGAGCCGGGCCCCCGCGTGGGGGATCAGCTCCCGGAGGCAGGCCGCGGCCTCGTCCGGTTGTTCGTAAGCCAGGCTGGCATAGGCCCGGGTCAGGCGCCGGGCCCGGGCCCGGGCCTGGACGAGGGCGGGGTCCAGGGGATCGTAGGGCTCGCCGCGCAGCATCCGTTCCTGTTCCGTCATGGCGCCTCCCGGCCAGGCCCCACTGTGGCCGGAAAATTTCCGGGATGGGGAAAAAATCAAGCCCAAGGCAGGCCTTCCTCCCCTTGGTATCCTTGAAGCACAGGGCCGCGCCAGGGCGGCCGTTCTTTTTCAGGGAAGACCGCATGGCCGCCATCCGACGCCTGTTCGTGGAGAAGAAGCCCGGGTTCGATGTGGAGGCGGGACACCTCCTCCGCGTGCTCCGGGAGCACCTGGGCCTGACCGGCCTTGAGGCCCTCCGGGTCGCCGTGCGCTACGACGTGGAGGGCCTCTCGGACGCGGACCTGGACGCGGCGCGCTGGACGGTGTTCGCCGAACCCCCCGTGGACGCGGTCCACGAGGGCGGCCTGCCCCTGGGGCCCGGGGAGACGGCCCTGGCGGTGGAGTACCTGCCGGGCCAGTACGACCAGCGGGCCGACAGCGCCGCCCAGTGCCTGCAGCTCCTCACCCACGGGGCCCGCCCCGCCGTGGCCACGGCCCGGGTCTACGTGCTCCGGGGCGCCCTGGCCCCCGGGGACCTGGACCGGGTCCGGACCTACCTGGTGAACCCCGTGGACAGCCGGGAGGCCTCCGCCGCCCTGCCCACCACGCTCCGTCCCGCCCTGCCGCCCCCGGCCGAGGTGGACACGGTGCTGGGCTTCATCCACGGCGACCCCGACTTCCTCCTGGCCCTCCACGGCAGCATGGGGCTGGCCATGACCCCCGCCGACCTCGCCCACACCCAGGCCCACTTCCGGGACGTGGAGGGGCGGGAACCCACCGAGACCGAGCTGCGCATCCTGGACACCTACTGGTCCGACCATTGCCGCCACACCACCTTCCTCACCCGCATCACCGAGGTGGCGGTGGAGGAGGGCCCCCTGGCGCGGCCCATCGCGCGGGCCCTGGGCGACTACCGGGCCCTCCGGGCGCGGGTCTTCGGGGAGAAGGCCGGGGACAGGCCCGAATGCCTCATGGACATGGCCCTCCTGCCCGCCCGGGCCCTGCGCCAGGCCGGCAAGCTGGACGACCAGGAGGTCTCCAGCGAGATCAACGCCTGCTCCCTCCATGTGGACATCGAGCGCCCCGGGGCGCCGGGGGGCACGGAGCCCTGGCTCCTCATGTTCAAGAACGAGACCCACAACCATCCCACCGAAATCGAGCCCTTCGGCGGAGCCGCCACCTGCCTGGGCGGCGCCATCCGGGATCCCCTCTCGGGGCGCTCGTACGTGTACCAGTCCATGCGGGTGACCGGGTCCGGCGACCCGCGCACGCCCCTGGACCAGACGCTGCCGGGCAAGCTGCCCCAGCGGCGGATCACCCAGGAGGCCGCCAACGGCTTCGCCTCGTACGGCAACCAGATCGGCCTGTGCACGGGCCAGGTGACCGAATACTACGACCCCGGCTACGTGGCCAAGCGCATGGAGATCGGCGCCGTGGTCGCCGCCGCCCCCCGCGCCCTGGTGCGCCGGGAGGAGCCGGCGCCGGGCGACGTGATCATCCTCGTGGGCGGGCGCACCGGGCGCGACGGCATCGGCGGCGCCACCGGCAGCTCCAAGGCCCACACCGAGGACTCCATCGAGACCTGCGGCGCCGAGGTCCAGAAGGGCGATCCCCCCATGGAGCGCAAGCTGCAGCGGCTCTTCCGGGACCCGGCCTTCTGCCGCCTCGTCAAGAAGTGCAACGACTTCGGGGCCGGCGGCGTGGCCGTGGCCATCGGGGAGCTCGCCGACGGCATCCGGGTGGACCTGGACGCCGTCCCCCGCAAGTACGAGGGCCTGAACGGGACGGAGCTGGCCATCGCCGAGAGCCAGGAGCGCATGGCCGTGGTCGTCGCCGCGGAGGACGCCGCCGAGGCGGTGCGCCTCGCCTCCCGGGAGAACCTGGAGGCCACCCCGGTGGCCGTGGTCACCCCCGAGCCGCGCCTGGTCCTGACCTGGCGCGGCCGCACCATCGCCGACCTGGACCGGCGCTTCCTCGACACCAACGGCGCCGCCCAGTTCGCCCGGGTCGACATCCCCGCCCCCGATCCGGCCGCCGCGCCCTTCGCGGCCCGGCCCGTGGCGGACCTGGAGGCCCGGTGGCTGGAGGCCCTCTCGGACCTGAACGCCTGCAGCCAGCGCGGCCTGGTGGAGAAGTTCGACAGCACCATCGGCGCCGCCTCCGTGCTGGCGCCCTTCGGCGGGCGCACCCGCCGCACCCCTTCCGAGGCCATGGTGGCCACCTTCCCCGTGGAGGACGGCGAGACCCGCTCCGCCAGCGCCATGAGCCACGGGTTCCTGCCCGGCGTGAGCCGGTGGAGCCCCTTCCACGGGGCCGTGTGGGCCCACGTGCAGGCCGCGGCGCGCCTGGCGGCGACCGGCGCGGACCACCGCCGGGCCCGCTTCACCCTGCAGGAGTACTTCGGCCGGCCAGGGGACGATCCCCGGCGCTGGGGCCCGCCCTGCGCCGCCCTCCTGGGCGCCCTGGAGGCCGAGATGGCCCTGGGGGCCCCGGCCATCGGCGGCAAGGATTCCATGTCGGGCACCTTCAAGGACCTGGACGTGCCGCCCACCCTCGTGGCCTTCGCCGTCGGCGTCGTCCGCGCCGACCAGGTGGCCTCCGCCGAGCTGAAAGGGCCGGGGCACGCCGTCGTCCTGGTGGACCTGCCCCGCAGCGCGGAATGCCTGCCGGACTGGGACGCCCTGGACAAGACCTACGCCCGCGTCGCGGCCCTCGTCCGGGAGGGCCGGGCCCTGGCGGTCCGGACCGTGGGCATGGACGGCGTCGCGCCGGCCCTCTCCGTCATGGCCTTCGGCAACGCCGTGGGCGTGGAGCTGGAGGACCGGGAAGCCGCCCACTGGTTCGCGCCCCACCCCGGCGCCTTCGTCCTGGAGATGGCCGGCGACCCCGAGGCGGACCTGGAAGGCCTGGCCTGGGTGCGCCTGGGCACCACCCTGGAGGCGCCGGAGATCCGGGGCCGCGGCCTCCGCCTCAGCCTTGCCCGGGCCCTGGAGGCCTGGGAGGCCCCCCTGGAGCCCATCTTCCCCACGCGCGTCAAGGAGACCCCGGAGCCCCTGGCCCCCTTCGCCCCCCGCGCCAACCCGCGCGCCGCGCAGGCGCCCGCCCTGGGCCTGGCCCGGCCCCGGGTGGCCATCACGGCCTTCCCCGGCAGCAACTGCGAGTACGACACGGCGCGGGTCTTCGCGAAGGCCGGGGCCGAGGTGGAGACCGTCGTCTTCCGCAACCTGGATCCCGCGGCCGTGGACGAATCCCTGGAGGCCATGGCCAGGGCCATCGACGGCGCCCAGATCCTCATGATCCCGGGCGGCTTCTCCGCCGGGGACGAGCCGGACGGCAGCGGCAAGTTCATCGCCGCCGCCTACCGCAACCCCCGGGTCCGGGACGCCGTGCACCGCCTCCTGCAGGCGCGGGACGGCCTCGTCCTGGGCATCTGCAACGGCTTCCAGGCCCTGATCAAGCTCGGCCTGGTGCCCTACGGGGAGATCCGGGAGCAGGCCCCCGGCAGCCCCACCCTCACCTTCAACAACCTCCGCTACGCGAGCCGCTTCGCCCGGACCCGCATCGTCTGCGCCGACAGCCCCTGGCTGCGCGGGGTCCAGGCGGGCGACATCCACACCGTGGCCATCGCCCACGGCGAGGGCCGCATCGCCGGGCCCGCCGCGACCCTCCAGGCCCTCCTCGACGCGGGCCAGGTGGCCACCCAGTACGTGGACGAGGCCGGGCGGCCCTCCCTGGACTCGGAGTGGAACCCCAACGGCAGCGCCCTGGCCATCGAGGCCCTCACGAGCCCCGACGGCCGCGTCCTGGGCAAGATGGCCCACCCGGAGCGCTACGCCCCGGAGCTGTGGCGGAACGTGCCCGGCGAGAAGGACATGGGCATCTTCCGGGCCGGGGTCGCCTACTTCCGCTGAGCCCCCGGCCGGGTCCGCCCGGCCAGGAGCAGGGCCCCGGCGATGAGGGAACCGCCGGCGGCCAGGCGTAGCCAGGCGACCCGCTCCCCGAAGACCAGGGCCGCGGCCAGGATCGCCAGGGGGATCTTGGCGTTGTTGAACACCGCCAGGGTGCCCACGTTCGTACGGCGCGCCCCGGCGTTGAAGAGGAAGAAGCCCAGCCCCGAGGCGGCCAGGCCCAGGTAGGCCAGGATGGCCACCTGCGCCGGGGTGGGCCGCGGGACGGCGCCGAGGCCGGGGAGGGCCAGGGCCAGGGTCACGAGGGCGGCGCCCGCGTAGAGGAGGCCCATGAGCTCCCGATCCGGCCGGCCGAGATCCCGGGCGAGGCGCCGGTACCCCACCTGGCCCAGGGCGAAGCAGGCGTTGGAGGCCTGGATGAGGAGGAAGCCCACGAGGATGCCGTGGTCCCGCACCTTGGCGCCCAGGCACACCGCCGTGCCCGCCGCCGCCAGGGCCGCCACCCCCAGGACCCGCCAGGACCAGGTCCGGTCCAGGGCGTCCCCGGCCAGGGCCACGAGCAGGGGCGTGAACACCGTGAACAGGGCCGCCTCGCTGCCCTGGAGGTAGCGGAAACCGGCCGTGTAGAACACGTACATCAGCCCGAACTGGACGGCGCCGAGCCCCGCCAGGGCCGCCCCCGCGCGCAGGCCGAGGCCCCGGGGCCGGGCCAGGGGCAGGAAGACCGCCAGGGCCAGGAGGCTGCGCACCGCCGCCACGAAGGCGGGCCCCAGCGGGGCGACCCGGGGCATCAGGCCGAAGGAGAGGGCCCAAAGGAGGGAGGCGGCGAGCAGGTAGGCCATGCTTCACTCTACCGCCCGGGTCCTCCCTTTTCCGCGGCGCCTCCGCGTCCGCCTTCCCCTGGAGGACCCCGGCGCGCCGCAAAACCGAGAGAAAGGGCGGGCGCACGCTGGGACCCGGGGAGGCCGCGGAGAAGGGCTTTTTATTCCGGACCTGCCTATACTGGGGCCAACCTCCAGCACCCAGGACCATGGCCGGCTCCCCACCCCAGGAACGCCCCTTCGCCCGCGCAGCCCTGCGGCTGGGGCTCGTCTGGACGTTTCTCCTGGCCGTCAACGTGGCCCTGCTGATCCTGTTCTGGCGGCGGGAGCAGGTGGCGACGGCGGTGAGCGAGGCCCGGCACTCCTTCCAGAAGGACCTGCTCTACCGGCAGTGGGTCTCGGATCTCGGGGGGATCTACGTCCCCGCCGACCGGGTGGAGCCCAACCCGCTGCTGGCGGAGGTGCCGGACCGGGACCTCGTCGCCGGGGGGCGCCGTCTCACCCTCGTCAACCCCGCCTACATGACCCGCCTGGTGCACGAGCTGGGCCGGAGCGCCTTCGGCCTCAAGGGCCACATCACGAGCCTTCGGCCCCTGCGGAGCGCCAACGCCCCCGACCCCTGGGAGGCCTGGGCCCTGGCCGAGCTGGACCGGGGCCGGCGGGAGGTGGTCGGCGTCGCCCCCCTGGACGGGAAGCCCCACGTGCGGCTCCTGGGGGCCATGGTGACCCAGCCCAGCTGCCTGAAGTGCCACGGGGGCCAGGGCTACCGGGTCGGGGAGGTGCGGGGCGGCATCTGCGTGAGCGTGCCCATCGAGCCGCTCTGGACCTTCCTGCGGCAGCCCATCCACCTCGCGACCCTCGCCGGGGCCGTCGGGGTGTGGCTGGTGGGCCTGACGGGGCTCTTCCTCCTGGCCCGGCGGGAGGCGGCCCGGGAGCGCCAGGTCCGGCAGATGATGGTGCGCCTGGAGGAGGTGCAGCGCCTGGACAGCCTGGGCATCCTGGCGGGGGGCATCGCCCACGACATCAACAACGTCCTGGGTGCCATCCTGAGCCTTTCCAGCGCCTTCGAGACGCTGCACCCCCCCGACGGGCCCCTGGGCAAGGCCCTGGCGACGATCACCCAGGCCTGCCTCCGGGGCCGCACCGTGGTCCAGGGCCTCCTGGCCTTCGCCCGCAAGCAGGCCCCGGAGGTGGGGCTCCTGGACCTCAACGCGCTGGTCCACGAGGTGCGCGGCCTCCTGGAGCACACCACCCTGGCCCGCATCACCGTGGCCCTGGACCTGGCCCCCGGCGGGGCCCCGGTGCGCGGGGACGCCGGCGCCCTCACCCACGTGATCATGAACCTGTGCGTCAACGCCCTGGACGCCATGCCGGGCGGCGGGACCCTCACCCTGCGCACCCGGAGCGGCGAGGACGGCGCGCGCCTGGAGGTGGAGGACACGGGCACCGGCATGGCCCCGGAGGTGCTCCGGCGCGCCCGGGAGCCGTTCTTCACCACCAAGCCCATGGGGAAGGGCACGGGGCTCGGGCTCGCCATCGCCTTCGGCACCCTGCGGAGCCATGGGGGGACCCTCGAGCTCCGGAGCGCCCCGGGCAAGGGCACCACGGTGACCCTCCTGTTCCCGCCGCCCGGGGGGGGCGACGACGCGGCGGCGGCCCCGGCCGCCCCGGCTCCGGCCGCGGGCCGGCGCATCCTGCTCGTGGACGACGACGAGCTGGTGCGGGCCAGCGTGCCGGTCCTCCTGCAGCGCCTGGGCCACACGGCGGAGACGGCCGCGGGCGGGGAGGAGGCCCTCGCGCGCCTCGCGCGGCCCCCCCTGCCGGACGTCGTGATCCTGGACATGCGCATGCCCGGCCTGGACGGCCCGGCCACCCTGGCCCGGATCCGGGCGGACCACCCCGGCCTCCCCGTGGTGCTGACCACCGGCTACGCGGATCCCGAGGCGATGGGGCTGGCGGCGTCCATGGGGGCCGGTTCCTTCCTGAAGAAGCCCTTTTCCACCGAGGAACTCCGGGCCAGCATCGACCTGGCGGCAGGGGGGCGCTGACCCCGGCCGGCGGACCTCCGCCGGAAATTCGGAGGCGACCCGGAGCCCGGTCCGCGATAGTCTGATCAGATGCCTGTTCTTTGGGTTTCCGACCTCGACCTCGATTCGCTCCAGCCTGTGCCTGAGGCCATCCTCCTGGCCCTGGGGGCCATAGGACAGCCCACAGCCCGGGGCCACCTGGCCCAGACCCTGGTGAAATCCAGGGTGGCGCCCCAGGCCGCGGCGTGGATCGGGAATCCGGCGGGCATGACCCCCGTGCTGGCGCGGCTGAAGGAGGCCGGCTGGGTGGAGGAGCCCAGCCGGGGCTACTGGACCCTGGCCCCGCGGGCCCTGGAGCCCGTCTGCCGCCGGGCCCACCGGAAGGCCGTCCTCCGGGCGCTGGCCGCGGCGGGGCAGGGGACCTTCGAATCCGGCCGGGTGCTCCTGGACGCCGTGGGGCGGGACCTGGCGGCGCTGCGGCTCACCTTCCTGGAGGGCAAGCCCGTCGAATGGCTGCCCGCCTCCGAGCGGGTCGCCCAGGCTCACCGGGCGGCCCTGGGCTTCCGGGATCCCCTGGCGCTCCTGTGCGGCCGCCCCTTCGATCCCGCCTGGTTCGGCGGCCTGTCCCCGGAGGCCCAGAGCTACGGGGCCTGGGCCCTCCTGCACGACGCCCTGCGCTTCGGGGCCGAGGACCCGGCCTTCCTCTCCTGGCTGGCCGAACGGGCCCAACGCGGGGCCGGTCCCCTGGGGCCCGTGACCGAATGGCTGCTCCTGGAGGGCCGCCTGGACGAGGCCCGGGTCCGCCTCGACAAGCTCCGGCCCGAGCAGCGGGCCCTCACCCCCCTCGCCCTCCTCGGCGCGGCCCTGGCCCTGGCCCGGGGCGACGCGGCCGCGGCCTCCGCCGGCTTCGAGGGGGTGCTGGAGCACCTGGCCCGGGGACCCCGCCGCAAGGCGGTGCACCTGCCCGGCATCATGGATCTGTTCTGCTTCCTCGCCTTCATCGGCCGGGGGGATGACGAGGGCCTGCGGCTTGCGACCGAACGGCTGGAAGTCCTGGGGCGCCGCCAGGAGGGGGACCCCCTCCGGGAGCTGCTGGCCCCCTTCCAGCGCCTGCTCCTGCACCGGGCCGGCCTGCCCCCCAAGCCGGCCCTGCCGGGCCGGGAACGTCCGCGGGGCCTTGCCCGCTTCGTGGACCTTCTCTGCGAGGCCCTCTGCGGGGCCCGCCTGGACCCCGCCGATGCGGAAGGGCTGCGGGAGGCCCTGGCCGAGGGGCCCTTCGGGCTCTTCCGGGTGGAGCTGGAGGAACTGATCCGGCGCGCGGGCGGGGCCTTGCCCACCCGGCGCCTCCCCTTCCTGGACCTGGTGGGCCACCCCGAAGGGTGGGAGAAGGCCCTGGAGGATCTGAAGGGCCTGGGCCGGCCGGCCTCGAAGGGGCGGCCGGGGCGCCTGGCCTGGTGGGTGTGGCGCAGCGACGAGGCGCGGGGCCCCTACGCCCTGGAGGCCCGGGAGCAGCGCCAGGACGCCCGCGGGCAGTGGACCCGGGGCAAGGCCATCGGCCTCAAGCGCCTCAAGGACGAAGCCCGGACCTTCGACTTCCTGCTGCCCCAGGACCACGCCGTCATCGCCTGCATCCGGGAGGGCTGGAAGGGGTGTGAACTCAACGTGGAGGCCGCCCTCCAGGCCCTCGTGGGCCACCCGGTGGTCTTCTGGAGCGAAGGGGACGTGGACCAGGCGGCCCGCGTGGAAGTGGTGGCCGGCCAGCCCGAGCTGCGCGTGGAGCGCCGGGACGACGTCCTGGAGCTCCGCCTCGAACCCCCCCTGTCCGACCAGGACGTCATGGTGGTGCCCGACGGCCTCTTCCGGGTGCGGGTCATCGCCATCACCGGGGCCCACCGGCGGCTGGAATCCATCCTCGGCCGGGGGCTCGGCGTCCCCCTGGCGGCCCAGGACCAAGTGCTCAAGGCCCTGCGGGCGGTGGCCCCCATGGTCACGGTGCAATCCGATGTGAAGGTCCGCGAGGACGCGGCCCGCAGGGCGGGCATGGAGAAGGTGGCCGGGAACCCCGCGATGCAGCTGCTCCTCATGCCCTTCCACCAGGGCCTGAAGGCCCAGCTGCGGGTGGAGCCCCTCCCCGGCGGCGGCTTCCACGCCCCGGGCCAGGGCGGCGCCAACCTGCTCGTGGACGAGGGCGGCGCCACCAGGCTGGTGACCCGGGACCTGGAGGCGGAACGCGCGGCGGCCGACGCGCTGCTGGCGGCCCTCCCCTCCCTGCCCGCGGACGAGGGCCGGGCCGAATGGATGCTGGACGACCCCGAGGCCTGCATGGCCCTGCTCCTGGACCTGGAAGGGGCCCCGGGGCTGGCCCAGGTGCGGTGGCCCGAGGGCGGCCGGCTGGCGCCTCCCCGGACCCTGGGCCTGGAATCCGTGAGCCTGCGGGTGCGGGCCGGGGGCGGCTGGTTCGAGGCGGAGGGGGAGGTGAAGCTGGACGAAGGCCAGGTCGCCAACCTCCAGGAACTGCTGGCGGCCAGCGAATCCGCCGGAACCCGGTTCGTGCGCCTCGCCGACGGCAAGGTCTACGCCCTCGCCGAATCCTTCCGCCGCCGCCTGGATGACCTGCGCGCCCTGGGCGAGGTGCGGGGCTCCGCCGTGCGGCTCCCGGCCCTGGGCGCCCTGGCCCTGGAGGGCCTGGAGGGGGAGACCGGGAGCTTCCAGGCCGATGCGGCCTGGCGGGCGCGCCTGGGCGACCTGCAGGCGGCCCTGGCCTGGGAGCCGGACCTGCCCGCGGGCTGGGAGACCCCCCTGCGGGCCTACCAGCTGGACGGCTACCGGTGGATGCAGCGCCTGGCGAAGGCCGGCCTGGGGGCCTGCCTCGCCGACGACATGGGCCTGGGCAAGACGGTCCAGACCCTGGCCCTGCTGTCGGCCCGGAGCGCGGAGGGCCCGGCCCTCGTCGTGGCCCCCACCAGCGTCTGCGCCAACTGGGAGGCCGAGGCCGCCCGGTTCACCCCGGGACTGCGCCTGATCCGCTTCGGGGAGGGGGACCGGGACGCCGCCGTGCGCGACGCGGGGCCCCGGGACGTGGTGATCTGCACGTACGGCCTCCTGGCCATGGAGGCCGAGCGCCTCCAGTCCCGGGCCTGGGCCACCGTCGTCCTGGACGAGGGCCAGAACATCAAGAACGCCGCCACCAAGCGCAGCCAGGCCGTCATGGAGCTGGAGGCGGGCTTCCGGCTGGTGCTGTCCGGCACCCCGGTGGAAAACCGGCTGGCCGAGCTTTGGAACCTCCTGCAGTTCCTGAACCCCGGCCTCCTGGGCGGACCCGAGCACTTCCGCAAGCGCTTCCAGGAACCCATCGAGCGGGACCAGGATCCCGAGGCCCTGGCCCGCCTGCGTCGGGTGGTGGCGCCCTTCCTCCTGCGCCGCACCAAGGGCGAGGTGGCCAGTGAGCTGCCGCCCCGCACCGACATCGTGCTGGAGCTGGAGCCCAGCCCCGAGGAACGGGCCTTCCTGGAGGCCCTGCGCCGGGCGAGCCTGGACGCCCTCCAGGACGGGCCCGGCCAGTCCATGCAGGTGCTGGCCTCCCTCATGCGGCTGCGGCGCGCCTGCTGCGCCGCCTCCCTTGTCCAGCCGGACCTGGACCTGCCCAGCGCCAAGCGGGAGGCCTTCCTGGACCTGGTGGACGAGCTGCGGGAGAACGGCCACCGCGCCCTCGTCTTCAGCCAGTTCACGGATCACCTGGGCCTGCTGGCCGAGGCCCTCAAGGCCCGGGGCATCCCCTTCCAGCACCTGGACGGGTCCACCCCCGCCCGGGCCCGCACCAAGGCGGTCAAGGCCTTCCAGGCCGGCGAGGGGGACCTCTTCCTCATCAGCCTCAAGGCCGGCGGCACCGGCCTCAACCTGACGGCCGCCGACTATGTGATCCACATGGATCCCTGGTGGAACCCCGCCGCGGAAGACCAGGCCAGTGACCGCGCCCACCGCATCGGCCAGCTCCGCCCGGTCACCGTCTACCGCCTCGTGCTCAAGGGCACGGTGGAACAGCGCATCCTGGCCCTCCACGCCCAGAAGCGCCAGCTGGCGGAGGACATCCTGGAAGGCGCCGCCGCCGCGGCCCGCCTGGACGCCGCCGCCCTCCTCGCGCTGCTGCGGGAGGAGTAGCGCGGACCGGGAGGCTTCGCCCCTCGCGCAGCACCCCGGCCTGGGATCGCTCGGGTCGGGATCGGGCGGGTCAGGTTTCCAGCCAGACCCCCGCGTAGGCGCCGAGGGAGACGCCCGCGGGGGTCAGGCTGACCCGGTTCACGGAGGTCACGGGGCGGAAGCCCCGCAGGTCCAGGGGCACGTAGCGGGCGCGGGGGGAGAGGTTCACCAGCACGAGCAGGGTGCCGCCGGAGCCCCCGTAGCGGGCCAGGAAGAGCTCCCGGTCGGGGCCGCCGATGCGCTCGGGGTAGTGGTCGAAGAAGGAGGACGCGGCCTCCCGGGCGCCCAGGACGCTGGCCAGGAAGTCCACCATGTCCCCGGCGTGGTCCGCGTGGTAGTCCCGGGGCCGGAGCACCCCCCGGTTGATGTTGCGGGTGTCCTTGCGCCGCTCCCGGGGCAGGGCGAGGAGGCGGCGGTTGGGGAAGGCGATCTCGTCGCCGTAGATGACCATGGGGGCCCCGGGCAGGGAGGCCAGGAGGAAGTAGGCCATGGAGAAGCGGGCCTTGTTGGCCCCGAGGAGGGAGAGGGTGCGGCCCGAGACCGAGTGCCCCTGCCGGAAGGGTTTGCCGAACCGGAGGAGGTTGCGGAGCAGGTCGTGGACCTGGCCCGGGTGCAGGTGGGCCAGGCTCAGCTCGTCGTGGTTGCGGAGGAAGTTGAGCCACTGGGCGCCGGGGGGGATGTCCCGGTCCTGCTCCAGGAGGTTCCACAGGTAGTAGGGGTCGTGCTTGGTGAGGCTGATCCAGAGGTTGGCGCAGAGGTGGAAGTTGTAGGCGAAGTGGGCGCCGGCGGCGGCGTCCTCCCCGAAGTAGGTCTTCACGGTCGCCAGGTCCTCGAAGCTCTCGGCCACGAGGATGGCGTTGGGGTGGGCCGCCTCCGCGAGGGTCCGGAAGGCCTGGACCAGGCGGTGGGTGGCGGGATCCGGCCGGTTGATGCGCTTGTAGGCGGGCTTGCCCACGAAGGGGATGGCGTCGAGGCGGAAGTGGAAGCCCAGGCTGGCCCAGTGGAGGAGGACCTTCGCCATCTCCAGGAAGACCTCCGGGTTGGCCCAGTTCAAGTCCAGCTCCTCCGGGTAGTAGGTGTGGTAGTACCAGTGGCCGTCCAGGCCCAGGCGCCAGTGGGGCACCAGGCCGGTGAGCTCGGGGAAGGCGATCTCCACCTCCACGGCGCGGCCGTCCACCTCGTACTCCGCGTACCAGGTGGCGTCCCGCTCCACCTTCCGCAGGAAGCGGGGCGGGTGGGCCGAGTGGATGAAGAAGTCCCGGCACCGGGGGCAGCCCGCCTGGGCGTGCCGGAACCAGGTGCAGGCCTCCGACACGTGGTTGAGCACCGCGTCCACCATGATCTGGATGCCCTGGGCGTGGGCCGCGTCCCGGAAGGCGAGCAGGTCCTCCAGGGTGCCCAGTTCGGGCCGGATGCGGTAGTAGTCGCTGATGTCGTATCCCATGTCCCGCCGGGGCGAGGCCCAGAAGGGCAGCACGTGCATGGCGTTGCAGTGGAGCTTGTGGACGACGGGCAGGTGGGCGATGAGGTTCCGGAAGGGCGGCAGGGCCGGGTCGTAGGTGACGCCCTCGGGGTAGACGGCGTAGAGGCGCATGTGCCGGTGCCAGTCGGGCGGGGTGCCCGTCCAGGGACGGAGGCCCGTGAGGCGGACGTGGGCGTCCAGGGCCACTTCCAGCTCGCCCGCGGCCTCGGGGTAGAGGGCCCGGAGGTGCGGCCGGAGGGTCTCTCCCAGGGAGGCGAGGGTGGCGTTCGGCAAGGTGGGTGTGCCATGGTCGAGCATGAAGGGCCCTTTCATCCGTCCTCGCGGGCGCCTGGACATCGCAGGCCTCCCGGGTTGTCGAGGTTCCCTTCTTGGATGCTCCGCCCGCCCCTCGCACCCCGCCCAGGATGATTCCGGACCGCCGGAAGGTTCCCTACCGCCGGTGGCCGAGGACCGTGCCGTAGGCCACGCCGCCCACGGCCAGGAGGATTCCGGCCAGCCCCCAGGCGCGGATGGGCTCGCCCAGCACCGGGAGGGCGAAGAGGTAGGTGGCCACCGGCGTCAGCTGCAGCCAGACGGCAGCCTCCGGGACGCTCAGGGCGCCGTAGGCCTCGGCCATGAGGACCTGGGCCGCCAGGGCGCAGAGGCTCATGGCCAGGCCCAGGGCCCAGGCCAGGGGCGCGCGGGGCCAGGGGTCCAGGGCGAAGGGCAGGACGACCGGGATTCCCACCAGGCTGAACCAGAAGAAGATCGTCGTGGCATTGCTGCGGGGGCGGGCGGCCCGGATGGCGTTGGCCGACAGGGCCGCGAAGAGGGCGGCGCCGAAGGCCGCGCCCTCCCCCTTCCCGAGGCTGATCGCCAGCCGGCCCTGGCCCAGCACGAGCCCCACGCCCACGGTGGCGAGGGCCAGGGCGAGGGCCAGGTGGACGGTGGGCCGCTCCCGGAAGAAGGCGAGGGCGAAGAGGGTGGCGAGGACCGGGAAGAGGTTGTAGATGATGCCGGCCTCGCCGGCGGGGATGCGGGCGAGGGCCTCGAAGTAGAGGACGACCACGAGGCCGCCGCTCAGGCCGCGCAGGACCAGGAGCCGGCGGTCACCGGGGGTATGGAGGGCGGGCCGGATCCAAAAGGCGATCAAGCAAAGGACGACGCCCACCGCGAAGCGGAGCACCGAGAGGTGGCCCGCGGTGAAGCCCATGTCCGGCCGGCTCAGGCGGCGCGCCAGCACGGCCATCAGGCCGAATGCGGCCGCGGAGCCGAGGAGGGCCAGGCGGGCCCGGATCATCCCTCCACCAGGCGGTAGCCGACCCCCAGTTCGGTCTGGAGGTGGCGGGGCCGGGCCGGGTCCGCCTCCAGCTTGTGGCGGAGCTGGTTCATGTAGACCCGCAGGTAGTGGTGCTGCTGGGCGCTCCCGGGCCCCCACACCTCCTTGAGGAGCTGGTTGTGGGTGAGCACCTTGCCGGCGTTGCGGGCGAGGACGACGAGCAGTTTGTACTCGTTGGGGGTCAGGTGGACCTTTTCGCCCGCCCGGGTCACCGTGCGGGTCTCCAGGTCCAGGGCCACCTCCCCGAAGGCGTAGCGGACCGGCGCCGGCGCGGTCCCGGGCCGGTTCCGCAGGGCCACCCGGATGCGCGCGATGAGCTCCCGGGTGCCGAAGGGCTTGGTGAGGTAGTCGTTGGCGCCGGCCTCCAGGGCGGCGACCTTGTCGTCCTCCTTGCCCCGGGCGCTGACGACGATGATGGGGATGTCCGTCCAGCCGCGGAGGGCGGCCACCACGTCCAGGCCGTCCCGGTCCGGGAGGCCCAGGTCCAGGAGGACGGCGTCCGGGCGGTGGCTGAGGGCCAGGCGCTCGCCCTCCCCCGCCGTGGCGGCCGTCAGCACCCGGTAGCCGTGGGAGGTGAGGGCCGGCCCCAGGAAGCGCAGGAGCTGCGGCTCGTCGTCCACCACGAGGATCAGGTCGCCTTCAGGCCCCATCGGTCTCCTCCTCCACGGGCGGCGCCGGGGGTTCGGCGCCGTAGGGCAGGTGGACGACGAACTGGGCGCCGCCCTGCGGGCGGTTGCCCACCTGGATGTGCCCGCCGTGGGCGCGCACGATGGCCTGGCAGATGGCGAGGCCCAGGCCCGCGCCAGGCCCCGACGCCTGCCCCGGCACCCGGAACAGCTTCTCGAAGATCCGCTCGTGGTAGGCCTCCGGGATGCCCGGCCCCCGGTCGCCCACCACCAGGGCCGCGGCCCGGGCGGTCTGGTGGACCTTGATCTCCACGGGCCCGTCGGGGGCGGAGTGGCGCAGGGCGTTCTCCACGAGGTTGATGAGCACCTGCTCCAGAAGGACCGAATCGCCGTGGAGGAGGATGCCCGGGCGGTCCAGGTCCACCCGGATGTCCCGGCCCTCGGTCTGGCGCTGCAGGCGGGCCAGGGCGCTGCCCACCAGCTCCTCCGCGGGCAGCCATTCCCGGTTCAGCTGGACCGTGCCCGATTCCAGCCGGGTCAGGTCCAGCAGGTTCGTCACGAGGCGATGGAGGCGCCAGGCCTCGTCCTGGATGGCCCCCAGGAGGGACCGGCGCTCGGGCTCGGTGAGGACGCCGGGGTCCTCCAGCAGGGTGGTCGCGCTGCCGGTGATGCCGGCCAGGGGGGTGCGGAGGTCGTGGCTGATGGAGGACAGGAGGGTGCTGCGCAGCTCCTCCCGCTCGGCCCGCACCCGGGTGGCGGCCGCCTCGGTGAGGTACGAGGCCCGCTCCAGGGCCAGGGCCGTCTGGTTGGCGAAGCTCTCCAGGAGGTGGCGGTGGTCCGGTTCCTGCCACAGGGGCCCGCCCTCGCGGGCCAGGGCCATGACGCCGAGCACCCCGCGGCTGCCCTTGAGGGGCAGGAAGAGGGCCCGGGAGGCCGGCAGGACTTCGGTGCCCTGGCCCGCGGCCTGGCCGTGATCGAAGGCCCACTGGGCGATGCTGGCCGCGGGGTCCCCCTCGGCGGGGCGCGCGCCGTCGGCGGGGGCCAGGGCGCCGGAAGGACCGGGCAGGTAGAAGGTCACCTGGGTCTGGAACTGGGCCTCCACGGCGCGCACGGCCGACGCCAGGGTGTCGGTGGTGTCCCCGGCCCGCACCAGGGCCTCCCCCAGGCGGTAGAGGGCGAGGGTCCGCAGCTCCCGCTGCTGGGCACGGATCGCCTGCTGGCGGAGCCGTTCGGTGAGGTCGCCGATGACGAAGCCCATGCCCAGCATGATGAAGAAGGTGCCCATGTGGCGGATGTCCCGGACGGCGAAGGTGAACCGGGGCGGGATGAAGAAGAAGTCGAAGGCGACCACGGACAGGAGGGAGGCCGCCAGGGCTGCCGAACGGCCGTGGCGGATGGCGGCCACCAGGATGGGCACCGTGAAGATCATGACGATGTCCGCCAGCTCGATGCGCCCGAAGACGGCCAGGCCGATCAGGGTGGCCACGGTCACGTAGCCCGCGCAGAGGGCGAGGGTCGCGCCGCCGGGCCACCAGGGGGCGGGGGGCCGGCGGAACCGGACCGGCGTCTCCCGGGCGGCCACGGGGATGACGTGGAGGTGGATGGAGCCCAGGCTGCGGGCGAGCTCCGGCAGGAGGCCGCCCCGGAGGCGCTCCCACCACGCGGGCCGGCTGGCCTGGCCGATGAGGAGCTGGGTGACGTTGCGGCTCCGGGCCAGGGCCACCAGGTCCTCGGCCAGGGTGCCGTGGCCGGGCATGGCGATGCCCTCGCCGCCGAGGCGCTCCACGAGCCGCAGGTGGGATTCGAGCCGCTCCCGGTCCTCGGGCTTGAGGGGGTTGCCGGCGTCCACGTAGACCGCCATCCAGGGCGCGCCCAGGGCGTCGGCGATGCGCCGCGCCTCCCGGACCAGGGCCTCGCCGGAAGGGCGGGGGGTGATGGCCACCATGAGGCGCTGCCCCGCGGCCCAGGTGTCCTGGATGCCCTTGGATTCGCGGTAGCGGCGCATGTCCGCGTCCACGAGGTCCGCCGTGCGGCGCAGGGCCAGCTCCCGGAGCGCGAGGAGGTTGCCCCGGCGGAAGAAGCGCTGCACGGCGTGGCGGGCCTGGTCGGGCACGTAGACCTTGCCCTCCTGGAGGCGCCCCTGCAGCTCCTCCACCGTGATGTCCACCAGCTCGATCTCGTCGGCCCGCTCCAGCACCGTGTCCGGCACCCGCTCCTGGACGATGACGCCCGTGATCTGGGCCACCACCTCCCGCAGGCTCTCCAGGTGCTGGACGTTGACGGTGGTGTGCACGTCGATGCCGGCGTCCAGCAGCTCCAGCACGTCCTGCCAGCGCTTGGCGTGGCGGGACCAGGGGGTGTTGGTGTGGGCCAGCTCGTCCACGAGGACGAGCCCGGGCCGGCGCGCCAGGGCGCCGTCCAGGTCGAACTCCTCCAGGATGATCCCCCGGTGCGCGCCGGGGCGCCGGGGCAGGACCTCCAGGCCCTCCAGCAGGGCCTCGGTGTCGGCGCGCCGGTGGGTCTCCACCACGCCGACCACCACGTCGACCCCCTCGGCCTTCCGGGCGCGGGCGTCCTGGAGCATGGCGAAGGTCTTGCCGACGCCGGGGGCCGCACCGAAGAAGATCTTGAGCCGGGCCCGGCCCGCGCGCGCCTCCTGCTCCTCCACGCGGCGGAGGAGCTCCTCGGGGTCGGGGCGTTCCGGCAGGGCTTCCATCGATCCCTAGGGTAGCCGGGTCGGGGCGCCCATGGCGTCCAGGGCGAGGTTCAGGTCCAGGACGTTCACCACGGGCCGGCCCAGGAGGGGCCGGAAGGCCCGGGCCTCGGCGAGGCGGGTCACGGCCCCAGGGTCCAGGCCCCGGGCCCGGGCCACGCGCGGCGCCTGCCAGCGCGCGGCCTCCAGGGAGATGTGGGGGTCCAGGCCGCTGCCGCTGGCGGTCACCAGGTCCTGGGGCACGGGGCCCGCGCCGGGGTCGGAGGCCTGGAGGACCCGGAGGCGGGCCGCCACGGCCTCGGCCAGGGCCGGGCCGGACAGGGTGGACCCGCCGCTGGCCTGCGCATTGGCGGGGAAGCCGGAGGTGGGGCTGGGGCGGCTCCAGAACCACCGGGGATCCTCCGTGGCCTGGGCGATGAGGCGGCTGCCCCGGACGCGCCCGTCCACCCGGATGGGGCTCCCCGCCGCCTGGCGGGGGAAGAGGGCCCGGGCCAGGCCCGTGGCGGCGAGGGGGTACAGCACGCCCGTGGCGAGGGTCAGGGCGGCGAAGGCGGTCAGCAGGGGTCGGAGCACGGGGGCCTCCCTTCAGACGAGGTGGAGCGCGGTGACGGCCAGGTCCAGCGCCTTGATCCCCACGAAGGGGACCGCGAGCCCGCCCAGGCCGTAGACCAGGAGGTTCCGGCGCAGCAGCTCCGCCGCGGGCAGGGTCCGGAAGGCCACGCCCCGCAGGGCGAGGGGGATGAGGGCCACGATGATGAGGGCGTTGAAGATCACCGCCGACAGCACCGCGCTCTCCGGGCTGTGCAGGCGCATGACGTCCAGGGCCCGGAGCTGGGGGTAGGTGAGGAGGAAGGCCGCCGGGAGGATGGCGAAGTACTTGGCCACGTCGTTGGCGATGCTGAACGTGGTGAGGGAGCCGCGGGTCATGAGCATCTGCTTGCCGATCCGGACGATCTCGATGAGCTTCGTGGGGTTGGAATCCAGGTCCACCATGTTCCCGGCCTCCTTCGCGGCCTGGGTGCCCGTGTTCATGGCCACGGCCACGTCGGCCTGGGCCAGGGCGGGGGCGTCGTTGGTGCCGTCCCCGGTCATGGCGACGAGCCGGCCTCCGGCCTGGTAGTCGCGGATCAGGCGCAGCTTCCGCTCCGGCGTGGCCTGGGCGAGGAAGTCGTCCACCCCGGCCTCGGCGGCGATGGCCGCGGCGGTGAGGGGGTTGTCGCCGGTGACCATGACGGTCTTGATGCCCATGCGGCGGAGCTCGGCGAAGCGCTCCCGGATGCCGCCCTTCACGATGTCCTTGAGCTGGATGACCCCCAGGGCCCGGCCGCCCTCGGCGACGACGAGGGGCGTGCCCCCCTCCCGGGCCACGGCGTCCGCGGCCTCCCGCACCTCGGGGGGGAAGGTCCCGCCCTCGGCCTGGATCCAGGCCGCGACGGCCTCGGTGGCCCCCTTGCGGATGCGGCGGCCCTCCAGGTCCACCCCGCTCATGCGCGTCTGGGCGGTGAAGGGCACGAAGGTCATGTGCAGGCCCTGGAGGTCCCGCTCCCGGAGGCCGCAGGCCTCCTTGGCGAGGACGACGACGCTGCGGCCCTCGGGGGTCTCGTCCGGCAGGGAGGCCAGCTGGGCGGCCTCGGCCAGGGCGTCCTGGTCCACCCCGGGGGCCGGGAGGAAGGCGACCGCCTCCCGGTTGCCCAGGGTGATGGTCCCCGTCTTGTCCAGGAGGAGCACGTCCACGTCCCCGGCGGCCTCCACGGCCCGGCCCGAGGTGGCGATGACGTTGGCCCGGATCATGCGGTCCATGCCCGCGATGCCGATGGCGCTGAGGAGGCCGCCGATGGTGGTGGGGATGAGGCACACCAGGAGCGAGACCAGGACGGTGAGCTGGATGGGGGAGCCGCTGCCGGCGGCCCGGACGGCGTGCTGGCTGAAGGGCAGGAGGGTCGCCACCGCCAGGAGGAAGACCAGGGTGAGGGCGGCCAGGAGGATGTCCAGGGCGATCTCATTGGGGGTCTTGCGGCGCTTGGCGCCCTCCACCATGGCGATCATGCGGTCCAGAAAGCTATCGCCCGAGCGGTGGGTGACCCGCACCACGATCCAGTCGGACAGCACCTCGGTCCCGCCCGTGACCGCGGAGCGGTCGCCGCCGCTCTCGCGGATGACGGGGGCGCTCTCGCCGGTGACGGCGGCCTCGTTCACGCTGGCGATGCCCTCCACCACCTCCCCGTCCAGGGGGATGGTGTCGCCGGCCTCCACCAGCACCAGGTCGCCCACGTCCAGGGCGGCGCTGTCGGCGGGGGTCCAGTCCCTGCGGCCGGCCTTGGCCAGCTTCTTGGCGGTGACCTGGCGGCGGCTGGCGCGGAGGGCGTCGGCCTGGGCCTTGCCCCGCCCTTCGGCGAGGGCCTCGGCGGCGTTGGCGAAGTAGAGGGTGAACCAGAGCCACAGGGCGATCTGGAGGATGAAGCCCGGCCGGGCCTCGCCGTGGCCGCCCAGGCTGTGCAGCCATAGGAGGCTCACGAACACGCTGCACACCCACACCACGCACATGACGGGGTTGCGGATCTGGTGCCGCGGGTCGAGCTTCCGGAAGGCGTCGAGGAGGGCCCGGCGGAGGAGGGGGCCCCGCAGGAGGTCGGGGGAAGTGCGTTCACTCATGGGATCACCTGCCGGATCTGGGCGAGATGTTCGGCCAGCGGTCCCACCGCCAGGGCCGGAAGGAAGGTGAGGGCGCCCACGAGCAGCACGATGGCCACCAGGAGGCCCGCGAAGAAGGGGCTGTGGGTGGGCAGGGTGCCGGGCCCGGGGGGCGTGCGCTTCTTGGCGGCGAGGGCCCCCGCGAGGGCGAGGACGGCCGCGATGGGCGCGAATCGTCCGATGGCCATGGCCAGCGCGAGGCCCAGGTCGAGGAAGGGCACGTCCGCGGTGAGGCCGTTGAAGGCGCTGCCGTTGTTGGCAGCCGCGCTCGTCCACGCGTAGAGGACCTGGCTGAACCCGTGGGGTCCGGACGCGCTGATCCAGCGCATCACATCCGGGTGGAGGACGGTGGCCGCGGCGCCCGCGAGGATCACCGCGGAGGGGATGAGCACGACGAGGGAGGCCATCTTCATCTCGAAGGCCTCCACCTTCTTGCCCAGGTACTCCGGGGTCCGGCCCACCATGAGGCCCGAAACGAAGACCGCGATCACCACGAAGACGAGCATGCCGTAGACCCCCGACCCGACGCCGCCGAAGGCCACCTCGCCGATCTGCATCAGCACCATCTGGGCCAGCCCCGAGAGGGGGGCCATGGCGTCGTGCTGGGCGTTGACGGACCCGTTGCTGGCGGCGGTGGTGGCGGTGGACCACAGCGCCGAGGTCTCGACGCCGAAGCGGGCCTCCTTGCCCTCGAGGTTCCCCGCGGCGCGGACGATGCCGGGCTGGAGGAGGGGGGCGGGGGTGCGCGCCTCGGCCCAGCCCGCCAGGAAGGTGGGCATGAGCAGCAGCAGGGTCATGGCCGCGAAGACGGCCCGGCCCTGGCGGCGGTCCCGCACCATCTTGCCGAAGGTGAAGCAGCAGGCCGCGGGGAGGACCAGGATCGCCAGGATCTGGGCCAGGTTCGCCAGGGCCGTGGGGTTCTCGAAGGGGTGCATGGCGTTGGCCCCGAAGAAGCCGCCGCCGTTCGTTCCCAGCATCTTGATGGCGATCTGGGAGGCCGCGGGGCCCAGGGGGATGATCTGCTCGGCGGGGGCCCCCGGGGGCGGCGGGGCGACCCAGGCCGCGTGCAGGGCCGGGGCCCAGGTCTGGACCACGCCCTGGCCGGCGAGGAACACCGCGAAGAGCAGGGCGAGGGGGAGCAGGACGTAGAGGGTGGTCCGCACGAGGTCCACCCAGAAGCTGCCCAGGTTCGTGGACCGGCGGCGCCGGATCCCCCGGGCCACCGCCGCCATCACCGCGATCCCCGTGGCCGCGGAGAGGAAGTTCTGGACCGTGAGCCCCAGGGCCTGGGCCAGCGGGCCCAGGGCGGCTTCGCCCGCGTAGGCCTGCCAGTTGGTGTTGGTGACGAAGCTGACCGCGGTGTTGATGGCCAGGGGCCAGGCCATCCCGCGGAAGCCCGCGCCGAGGGGCAGGTGGCCCTGGAGGCGGAGCAGGGCCAGGAGGAAGGCGAAGCCCAGGGCGTTGAAGGCCAGGAGGGCGCCCAGGTACTGCTTCCAGTCCATGCGGTCCCCGGCCGTGAGGCCCATGGCCCGGTACAGCCCGCGCTCCAGGGGGCCCAGGATCCGGTCCAGGGGGACACGCTCGCCCTCCAGGACGTTCCCCAGGTACTCGCCCAGGGGCGGACCCAGGAGCAGGAGGAGGACCACCAGCCCGCCGACGAGGAGGAGGAAGACCGGACTCATTGGAAACGCTCCGGCAGGAGCAGGGCGGCCACCAGATAGGCAGCCAAGCCAAGGGCCAGCACGCCGGCCAGGAACCTCAAGGCGGTCATGGGATACCTCCCAGGTCCCAGGGTCGGCCCAGGGCCGTCAAGGTGGCGTCAAGATGGGGGGGCCGGGCGTCAAGACGGCATCAAGATGCCGGCCGCCACTGTGATACATTTTGATTATCAAAATCACAGAATTTTTGAATTATATTTTATCGAATGCGCCGCCTACCTTGGAGAAGTCCCGCGACGGGACCCCGACCTCCAAGGAGACGCCATGCAGACCCTCATCAATTCCCAGCTGCCCGAATTCGCGGTCCAGGCCTACCACAAGGACGCCTTCAAGCCCGTCACCCACAAGGACCTCCTCGGCAAGTGGTCCATCCTCTTCTTCTACCCGGCCGACTTCACCTTCGTCTGCCCCACCGAGCTGGGCGACATGGCCGATCTCTACAGCGAGTTCCAGAAGCTGGGCGTCGAGGTCTACTCGGTGAGCACCGACACCCATTTCGTCCACAAGGCCTGGCATGACGCCTCCGAGACCATCCGCAAGATCAACTACCCGATGCTGGCGGATCCCACCGGCACCCTGACCCGCGCCTTCGGCGTCCACATCGAGGAAGAGGGCCTGGCCTACCGCGGCACCTTCGTCGTTTCCCCCGAGGGCAAGATCAAGCTCGCCGAGATCCACGACAACGGCATCGGCCGCAACGCCGCCGAGCTGCTCCGCAAGGTCCAGGCCGCCCAGTTCGTGGCCAGCCACCCCAACGAAGTCTGCCCCGCCAAGTGGAAGCCGGGTGAAGCCACCCTGAAGCCCGGCCTCGACCTCGTCGGCAAGATCTGATCCCTCCCCGCGACGCGCACCCAGGAGACCCCATGCTCGACCAGGACATCCGACAGCAGCTCACCACCCTCTTCGCCTCCCTGGAGCACACCCTCCAGCTGAGGATCGGGGCGGGCGACCACCCCAAGGGGGCCGAGCTCCGCGAGATGCTGGCCGACGTGGCCGCCTGCGGCCCGCGCATCCAGGTGGAGGAGGGGGAGCCCGGCGATCCGGTCCGCTTCGAGGTGCTGCGCGAGGGCGTGCCCACGGGCATCGCCTTCCGCGGCGTCCCGGGCGGCCACGAGTTCAGCTCGCTGATCCTGGCGCTGCTGAACGCCGACGGCAAGGGCCGGCTCCCCGACGCGGGCATCCAGGCCCGGGTCCGCGCCCTGCGCGGCCCGGTCCGCCTCCGCACCTACATCTCCCTGTCCTGCACCAACTGCCCCGACGTGGTTCAGGCCCTCAACCTCATGGCCACCCTGCACCCGGACGTCAGCCACGAGCTGGTGGACGGAGGCCTGGCCGAGGACGAGATCCAGCGCCTGGGGGTGCAGGCCGTGCCCAGCGTGTTCGCCGGCGACACCCTGCTCCACGTGGGCAAGGCCTCGTTCGGGGAGCTCCTCGAGAAGCTGGAGGCCCACTTCGGCACCGACGCGGCCGCGGCAGGGACGGGCGAGGCCCGCGACTTCGACGTGGTCGTCCTGGGCGGCGGCCCCGCCGGGGCCTCGGCGGCCATCTACAGCGCCCGCAAGGGCCTGCGCACGGCCCTGGTGGCCCAGAAGGTGGGCGGCCAGGTCCTCGACACCCTGGGCATCGAGAACCTCATCTCCGTGCCCCGCACCGAGGGGCCCCGGCTGGCGGCGGACCTGTCCCGCCACCTGGCGTCCTATCCGGTCGAGATCCTGGAGCACCGGCGGGCCGAGGCCGTGACCGACGGCCCCGTCAAGGAGGTGCGCCTCCAGGGCGGCGAGGTGCTGCGCGCCCCGGCCGTCATCGTGGCCACCGGCGCCCAGTGGCGCGAGCTGGGCGTGCCCGGCGAGAAGGACTACATCGGCCGCGGCGTGGCCTTCTGCCCCCACTGCGACGGCCCCTTCTACAAGGGGCGCCCCGTGGCCGTGGTGGGCGGCGGCAACTCCGGCGTGGAGGCCGCCATCGACCTGGCCGGCATCTGCAGCCACGTCACCCTGGTGGAGTTCGCCCCGGAGCTCAAGGCCGACAACGTGCTGGTGGAGCGGCTCAAGAGCCTCCCCAACGTGGACATCGTGCTCCACGCCCGCACCCAGGAGGTGGTGGGCGACGGCGCCGGCGTCACCGGCCTGCGCGTCGAGGACCGCGGGACCGGCGAAAGCCGCCTCATCGGCCTGGAGGGGGTCTTCGTCCAGATCGGCCTCGCCCCCAACAGCGGCGTGGTGAAGGGCCTCGTCGAGACGGCCCGCTCCGGCGAGATCGTCATCGACCCCCACTGCCGCACCAGCGTCCCCGGCATCTACGCCGCGGGCGACGTCAGCACCGTGCCCTTCAAGCAGATCGTCATCGCCATGGGCGAGGGCGCCAAGGCCGCCCTGACGGCCTTCGAGGACCGGCTGCGCAGCTAGGCTGTGTTCGGAATCTATAGATTAGATAAATAGTTAACTTGTACTCATACGTAAAGGCTCGTACACCACGAATTTTCCTGGGGTAACGATGCCGAGAAGTTTCCTGACCGATGCCATGTGGGCAAAGCTTGAACCGCTCCTTCCGCCAGAGCGTGGAGGGATGGGGCGATCCCGTCACCCCAACCGTCCCATGGTGGAGGCGATCCTGTGGAGGCACAGGACTGGGGCGCCGTGGAGGGACCTGCCGGAGGAATTTGGACCTTGGACAAGCGTGTACACGCGATTTGAGGCCTGGACCAAGCGCGGCGTGTGGCAAAGGATCCTGGAGTTCCTGCGCAAGGAAGCCGACCTGGAGTGGGTCATGCTGGATGGCACCATCCTTCGCGCTCATCAACCTTCAGCAGGCAAAAGGGGGGGCTCTGGAACCAGGCGCTCGGACGATCTCGGGGTGGATGCTCGACCAAGATCCATTTGATCTGCGATGCCCACGGTAATCCTTTGGATTTCCTGGTCACTCCGGGGCAAGCCCATGAAAGCCGGTCTGCTGAAGGATTGCTGTGCGGTTGGCAGGCAGAGTACGTGTTCGGAGATCGGGCCTACGATGGGAACCCGGTAAGGAAGGCGATCGAGGCCATGGGTGCGACAGCCGTCATCCCACCTCATCCCCGGCGCAAGAATCCGGCGGCCTGGGACTCACACCTATACAAGGCCCGCCATGCCATCGAGCATGGGTTCGCCAAGCTCAAACAGTTCAGGGCGCTGGCCACCAGGTTCGACAAAACGGCGCGAAGTTTCTCAGCCCAGGTGGCTTTGGCCTGCATCGTGATCTGGCTGAGGCTATGAGCGGAGGGTGACAAGCGTTCCGGATCCTCATTGATCCTCCGCGCCTCCGCGTTCCAATAGGATGCTGCGAATGCGCGGCGCCATCAGGCACTGCAGCACAGACTCACTATTCCAGCTCCCCCATGCTCCGGCACGGATGGGTATTAGCCATTACTATCCTGGATTACGAACACACCCTAGGCAACAGCGTCCGCAAAACGGCCTGAAGTCCATCCGAGGGGAGCGGCCGCTGCACGTCCATCGGAGGCCTCGCCTCCTGGGGCGCCGGGCGTATCCAAGGGACTTGGCGGACGCGGCCCGGGAGGCTCCTACCCGGAAGGAGGGCGTCGATGTCAGACTCGTGGGGCGGGCCCTTGAACATGCCTTCCCCCCTCCCCCTCAGTCTCCGGCAGCTCCAGTACGTCGTCGCGGTGGCGGACACGCGCCACTTCCGGCGGGCGGCGGAGCTCTGCGCGGTCGCCCAACCCGCCCTCAGCACCCAGATCGCCGCCCTGGAGGAGGCCCTGGGGGTGCGGATCTTCGACCGGGGACGGCGCGGCGTGGTGGTCACCCCGGCCGGGGAGCCCCTGGTGGCCCGGGCCCGGGCCATCCTGACGGCGGCCGAGTCCCTCGTGGAGGAGGCCCGCCGCCACCAGGACCCCCTCGCGGGCACGCTCCGCCTGGGCATCATCCCCACCTTCGCGCCCTACCTGCTGCCGGAGATGGCGGCCCGGCTCCGCCGGGCCTTCCCCGCCCTCCTGCCCCAGTGGACGGAGGCCCACACGCCCACCCTCGTCGCGGACCTGCAGGAGGGCCGCCTGGACGCGGCGCTCCTGGCCCTGGAGGCGGACCTGGAGGACCTGGAGTGGCTGCCCCTGGGCGAGGACCCCTTCCTCCTCGCCGTGCCCCGCGCCCATCCCCTGGCCCGGGGCCGCGCCCCGGTGGGCCTGGACCGGCTGGAGGGGGAGCGCCTCCTCTTGCTGGAGGATGGCCACTGCCTGCGGGACCAGGCCCTGTCCGCCTGCGCCAACGCCCGGGTGGAGGAGCTGGGCTACCGCGCCACCAGCCTGCCCACCCTCGTGCAGATGGTGGCCAGCGGCATGGGCATCACCCTGCTGCCCCGCACCGCGGTGGCCACCGAGGTGGGCCGGGCCCCCGTGCGGGTCCGCCCCCTGGCGGCCCCGGTCCCCTTCCGCACGGTGGTGCTCGCCTGGCGCCGGGGCAGCTTCCTCAAGGCCGCCGCCCCCGCGCTGGCGGAGGTGCTGGGCCCCGGGGTCGCGGCCGTCCTGGAGGGCGCGCCCTGACGGGCGAAGGAGCTCCCCGTGCTATCCTGCCCCGCCGGAGCCCCTCCGGCCGAGCACGGGATCTTCCATGACGGATCTGGATCGGGACGGCCGCCTTCTCTTCCTCACCCGCGCCCTGCGCATGGCCGCCTACGGCTTCCTGTCGGTGGTGCTCGTGCTGCACCTGGCGGCGCTGGGCTTCGGGCAGGGCCGCATCGGCCTGCTCCTGACCCTGACCCTGGCGGGGGACACCCTCATCTCCCTGCTGCTGACGACCCGGGCGGACCGCTGGGGCCGGCGGCGCACCCTCGCCGGCGGGGCCCTCCTCATGGCCGGGGCCGGCGCGGCCTTCGCCCTCAGCGGGGATTTCTGGGTGCTCCTGGCCGCCGCCACCCTGGGGGTGCTCAGCCCCTCGGGGAACGAGGTGGGGCCCTTCCTGGCCATCGAACAGGCCTCCCTGGCCCAGGTCCTGCCGGGCCAGCGGCGCACCGCCGTCTTCGCCTGGTACAACCTGGCGGGCAGTTTCGCCACGGCCCTGGGGGCCCTCGCCGGCGGCTGGACGGCCCAGTTCCTCCAGGCGGGGGGCATGGCCCCGGTGGCCAGCTACCGGGTCCTGATCCTGGCCTACGGCGCCTGCGGTCTCCTGCTGGCGGGCCTGTTCCGGCGGGTCTCCCCGGCGGTGGAGGCCCCCCCGGCCGAGGTCCCCCGGGGTGGCCTGGGGCTGGGGCGGTCCCGGGGCACCGTCCTCCGCCTCTCGGCCCTCTTCTCCCTGGACGCCTTCGCCGGGGGCTTCGTCATCCAGAGCCTCGTGGCCTGGTGGTTCCACGCCCGCTTCGGCGTGCCGCCGGGGGTGCTCGGGTCCATCTTCTTCGGGGCCAACCTGCTGGCCGGGATCTCGGCCCTGCTCGCCGCCCGCATCGCGGACCGCATCGGGCTCCTCAACACGATGGTGTGCACCCACATCCCCTCCAACGTGCTCCTCATCCTGGTGCCGCTCATGCCCACCCTCCCCCTGGCCGTGGCGGTCCTGCTGCTCCGGTTCTCCATCTCCCAGATGGACGTGCCGACCCGCCAGTCCTACACCATGGCGGTGGTGGACCCGGCGGAGCGCTCCGCGGCCGCGGGCGTCACGGGCATCGCCCGGACCACGGGGGCCTCCGTCGCCCCCGTCCTGGCGGGGCAGCTCATGGCCAGCCCGGCCCTGGGCGGCTTCGCCTTCATCCTGTCGGGCTCCCTCAAGATCGTGTACGACCTCCTCCTGTGGCGGAGCTTCCGCAGGTCCCAGGAGGGCGGTTCCGGGCGGTAGACTGGGGCAACCCCCCGGAGTCCCCATGCGCACCCTTCCCGCCGCCCTCCTCCTGGCCGTGCCGGCCCTGCTCTGCGCCCAGGGGGCCGATCCCGCGGGACGCTGGGAAGGGGCCATCGAGATCCCCGGGTCCCCCCTCCAGGTCCAGCTCGAGCTCGCGCAGGCGGCGGGCGCCTGGACCGGGCGCCTCTCCATCCCCCAGCAGGGCGCCAAGGACCTGGCCGTGGACCGCCTCCAGGTGGGGGGCGGGAAGGTGGCCTTCATCCTGCCGGGGATCCCCGGGGAGCCCGCCTTCCGGGGCGAGCTGGCCGCGGGTGGCCTCCAGGGCCAGTTCTCCCAGGGCGGACGGACCTTCCCCTTCCGCCTGGCGCGGGCCGGGGCCGCCGCCGACGCCGCGCGCAGGGTCCTGGAGGGGCTCG
Organism: Mesoterricola sediminis; assembly: GCF_030295425.1. Taxonomy (NCBI): domain Bacteria; kingdom Pseudomonadati; phylum Acidobacteriota; class Holophagae; order Holophagales; family Holophagaceae; genus Mesoterricola; species Mesoterricola sediminis. The sequence continues at coordinate 616,022 of NZ_AP027081.1, forward strand.
ACGCGGAGATCGAGCGCATCCGGGCCGACTGGAAGGTGCCGGGGCTGTCGGTGGCCGTGGTCAAGGGCGGCGAGGTGGTGCTCGCCAAGGGCTACGGCCTGCGGGACACCGCCCGGAAGCTGCCGATGACCGCGGACACCCTGCTGGCCATCGGCTCCGTCACCAAGAGCTTCACCACCGCCGTGATGGCCTCCCTCGTGGACGAGGGCAGGCTGTCGTGGGAAAGCCCGGTCCGCACGTGGATCCCCTGGTTCCGCCTCCAGGATCCCGTCGCCACGGACCGCATGACGCCCCTGGACCTGGTCACCCACCGCAGCGGCATGCCCCGGCACGACATGCTCTGGTACAACGCGTCCGCGAGCCGCGAGGACATGGTGCGCCGCCTGCGCCACCTGGAGCCCAACAAGGACTTCCGGACGGACTTCCAGTACAACAACGCCATGTTCCTCACCGCCGGCTACCTCACGGAGGTGGTGTCCGGGGCCGCCTGGGAGGAGAACGTCCGCGCGCGGGTCTTCCGCCCCCTGGGCATGGACCGGGCCAACTTCTCCGTGGCCGACTCCCGCAAGGACGCCGACTTCTCCGAGCCCTACGAGGAGGAGAAGGACGGTTCCATCCGCCTGGTGCCCATGCGCAACATCACCAACGTCGGCCCCGCGGGCGCCATCAACGCCTCCGCCCGGGAGATGGCCGCCTGGCTCAAGCTGCACCTGGGCGACGGCCGCGTCGGGGGCCGCCAGGTCCTGAGCCCGGCCAGCCTGACCTTCCTGCACACCCCCCGCATGCTCACGGGGGCCCCCCAGACCCAGCCCGAGGTGGTCCCCGGCGGCTACGCCCCGGGCTGGTTCACGGACGTCTACCGGGGCCACCTGCGGGTCTACCACGGCGGCAACATCGACGGCTTCTCGGCCATGGCCATGCTCCTGCCCTCCGACGGCCTGGGCATCGTGGTCCTGGCCAACCTCGGCGGCACCGCGGCCCGGGACCTCCTCCCCCGCGTGATCATCGACCGGCTCCTGGGCCTGGAGGCCCGCGACTGGAGCGGCGAGGGCCTGGCCCAGAAGCGCGAGGCCCTGGCCAAGGCCCGGGAGGGCGAGGCGCGGAAGCGCATGGCCCGGAAGCCCGGCACCGCGCCCAGCCATCCCCTGGCCGACTACGCCGGGACCTACGAGCACCCCGGCTACGGGACCGCCACCGTGACCCTCGAGGGCGGCCGCCTCGTCCTGGCCTGCAACGGCATCCGCACCCCCTTCGAGCACTGGCACTACGACGTCTTCAACGGCCTCAAGGCCGAGGATCCGGTCTTCGAGGACCAGAAGCTCCAGTTCCTCACGGGCCTGGACGGCGACATCGACGCCCTGGCCATGGGGCTGGAGCCCGCGGTGGCCCCCATCCGCTTCGTCCGGAAGGCGGAGGCGCGCCTCTCCGATCCCGCCTTCCTGGCGCGCTTCGAGGGCACGTACGTGCTGGGCAGCCAGACCGAGGCCCGCGTCTTCCTGCGGGGCCAGGTGCTCTCCCTGGACGTGAAGGGCCAGGCCACCCGCGAGCTGGAGCCCCTGCGGGGCACCCGCTTCGCCATCAAGGGCCTGCCGTCCTTCTTCGTGCAGTTCACCCTGCCCGGGGCGGGGCCCGCCACCGAGGTCCAGTTCGACCAGCCCAACGGGATCTTCACCGCGCCGCGGAAGCCGTAGGGGGAGGTCCCTCCCCGCGCGGAACCCGCGCACCGCGCCTTCGCGGAACGCGGCGGCGGGCTCAGCCCGCCTCGGCCACCCAGCGCCGGAAGGCGGGCAACGTGACGCCGGGCGAGAACCGCGCCTGGCAGGCCTCGTGGGCCCGCCAGCGCAGGCGCTCCGCCTCGCCGTCGGGCAACCGGAAGGCGGCGACGAGGGCTTCGGCCAGGGCCACCGGGGAATGGGGGGCCACGCACCACCCGAACTCGCCTCCGGCCAGGATCTCCCAGGGGCCGCCGTGGTCCGGCCCCACGAGCAGCATGCCCGCCGCGGCCGCCTCCGGGAAGACCAGGCCGAAGGGCTCGTCCCAGGGCAGGAAGGCGAACACATCGCAGGCCCTCCGCAGGTCGGCGAGGCGGTCGGCGGGCAGGAAACCATGGAAGGTGACCCGGTCCCGGAGGCCCAGCTCCAGGGCCAGCGCCTCCAGGGCCGCCCGCTGGGATCCGTCCCCCACCACGTGGAGGCGGGGCATGGGTCCCAGGCGCGCGAGGGCCAGGCGGAAGCCCCGGAGCACCGTCTCCACGTTCTTCAACAGCTCCAGGCGGGTCTGGACCATCACCTGGAGGCCGGTGCGGTCGATGCCCGGCAGATGGGGCGCCGGCGCCAGCCCCACGGCGGGGTAGAGGACCTCGGCCTGGCGACCACCGTAGGCCGACGAGACGCTCGTTCGGGTGTAGGCGCTGTTGGCGGCGATGGCGCCCAGGGCGGCGACACCCTCCTGGTCGAAGCCCAGGCGCCGGGCCCAGAAGGGACCGCCGCGCGCGTCGCGCCCCAGGTCCCGCCGCAGGGCGCGGATCAGCGGCTGCTGGGCGGCGAGGAGGCCGGCCCGCGAGGCCTCCAGCAGCCGGCGGTTGGTTTGCCGGGGGTAGAGGCCCCGGGGCGGCTCGTGGCAGTACCAGAGCTTCCGGGCCGGGGTGTCCAGCGCGCCCAGGAGGGCCGGGGCCGGAGGGTTGTGGGCCAGCACCACGTCGGGCGCCAGGCGCCGGAGGGTGGCCTCCACCCGCCCCGCCAGCCTGGCCAACCGGGCCCGCCGGTCCAGCAGGAAGGGGAAGTCCGTCCAGTGCCGCCGGGGGACCTGGTGGAAGGGGAGGCCGTCCAGGGCGGGGCCCCAGGTGGCCGCGTCGACCTCCAGGGCGACGAGGTGGACGTCGACGCCCGCCGTCCGCAGGTCCCGGGCCTGGGCCAGGGCGAGGGCCTCGGCCCCGCCCCACGTCTTGAATCCCCGGTGCAGGATGACTGCCCGCATGCGCACCTCCCTCGCGGGACAGGGGTGCGGCGAGGCCCCGGGGGGCTCCGGGCGCCGCCCAAGCGCGCGCCGGCCCCGGCGAACGGCGGATCCGCGGGGGCCGGCGCCGGGCAAGCATAGTAACATGAGGGTTTGGTCCGGAGGTTCCCCTGCGCATCCGCAGCATTCTCGCCTTCTGGCTGCCCCTGGCGGCCACCTGGCTCATGATGTCCGTCGAGGGACCCTACCTGTCGGCCGTGGTGGCCCGGCTGGGCGCCCCGGTGATCAACCTGGCCGCCTTCGGCCTCGCCTTCAGCCTCGCGTGGCTGGCCGAGTCGCCCATCATCATGCTCCTGTCCGCCTCCACCGCCCTGGCCCAGGACCGGCCCAGCTTCCTGGCCCTGCGCCGCTTCGCGGGCCTGCTCAACGCGGGCGTGACGGCCCTCCTGGTGCTCATCGTCCTGCCGCCGGTGTTCGCCTTCCTCGCCCTGCGGGTCATGGGCCTGCCCGAGGCGGTGGCCGGCCTGGCCCACGGCGCCACCCTGCTCCTCCTTCCCTGGCCGGCGGCCATCGGCATCCGCCGGTTCTACCAGGGGCTCCTGGTGCGGCGCGGCCATACGGGCCGGGTGGCCTCGGGGACCCTGGTGCGCCTGGCAGCCATGTCCGTGACCGCCGCCGCCCTGGCCGCCTTCACCCGCCTGCCCGGGGCCTGGATCGGGGCCCTGGCCCTCAGCGCCGGCGTGGTGGGGGAGGCCGCGGCCGCCCGGTACATGGCCCGTCATGCGGTGCGGGACCTGCTGGCCGCCGCCGGCGGCGCGGAGCCCCCCCTGGGGGAACTCGCCCGCTTCTACTTCCCCCTGGCCCTCACCTCCATGCTGTCCATGTCGGTGGGGCCCATCCTCATCCTGTTCATGGGCCGGGGGGCGGATCCCGTTCCCTGTCTGGCCGCGTGGCCCGTGGTCCAGGCCTTCAATTTCTTCTTCCGGAGCGGTGGCGTGGCCTTCCAGGAGGTGGGCGTGGCCCTTAAGGCGCCCGGGGGCGGGCCCTCGCCCCAGGTGCGGCGCGCGGCGGGCCTGCTGGCCTGCGCCGCCACGGGGCTCCTGGCCCTCCTCGCCTTCACGCCCCTGGCCCGGGTGTGGTTCCTGCGGATCCTGGGCCTGGAGCCCGCCCTGCTGCCCTTCGTGCTCGTTCCCACCCGCCTGCTCCTGGCCTACCCGGCCCTGGAATACGCGCTGAGCTGGCAGCGGGCCCGGTTCATCCTCGCCCGCCGGACCCGGCCCATCACCGAGGCCACCGCCCTGGAGATCGCCGGCCTGGCCCTGGCCATGTCCGTCCTGGTGCTGGGCTTCGGCTGGCGCGGCACCCTGGCGGCGGCCCTGGCCCTGACCCTGGGCCGGCTCCTGGCCTGCGCGCACCTTCGCCTGCGCCGTCCCCTCGCCGAGGTCGCCTGACCCGAAGGCGGCCTCAGCCGGGTCGGCCCTTCATGGTTTTCCCCGGCCCCGCGGCGGGCCGCGGGAACCGGGGAAAGGTCGGGGACCTGGGCCGTCAGATCTGGCCGGCCAGGGCCTTGTACAGGGCCACCTGGTTCACCTTGGCGGCGAGGCGGGTGGCGACGAGGCCCTGCTGGGCCGCATAGAGCGACCGCTGGGCGACGAGCACGTTCAGGTAGCCGTCCAGCCCCGCTTTGTAGCGGAGGTCGGAGAGCTCGTAGGCCTTCTGGAGGGCCGTGACCAGGGCCTGCTGGGCGTCCACCTGCTCCACGAGGGCGGCTCGGCGGGCGAGGCCGTCGGCCACATCCCGGAAGCCGGCCTGGATGGCACCTTCATACTGGGCCAGGGCCATGTCCCGCCCGGCCTTGGCTGCGTCCACCCCGGCGATCAGGGAGCCGCCGGCGAAGATGGGGCTCACGATCTGGGGCGCGAAGCTCCAGGTGCGGGTGCCCGACCCGAAGAGGTCGGAGACGGAGGGGCTGAGGGTGCCGATGCCCGCCGTGAGGCTCACCCGGGGGAAGAAGGCGGCCCGGGCCGCGCCGATGTTGGCGTTGGCGGCCATGAGCTGGTATTCCGCGGCGCGGATGTCGGGCCGGCGGAGCAGGACCTGGGAGGGCAGGCCCGCGGGCACGTCCTTGAAGTCGCCGGCGGCGTCCAGCCCCTGGGGCAGCAGGTCCTGGGGGACCTTGCCGCCGGCCAGGAGTTCGAGGGCATTGCCGTCGGCGGCCACCTGACCCTTCAAGCGGGCCAGGTCGGCCCGGGCGGCTTCCACCTGGCTTTCCGCCTGGCGCAGGTCCAGGTCGGAGGCCAGGCCCGCCGCGTTGCGCGCCTTGATCATGTCGAAGGTGCCCTTCTGGGTCTCCCAGGTGCCCTGGGCCAGGCGCAGGTTCTCCTGGTCGGCGGCCAGGGTCAGCCAGGCCTGGGCCGTGGCGGACACCAGGGAAAGCCGGGCGGCTTCCCGGGCCTGCTCGGTGGCCAGGAACTGGGCGAGGGCCTGGTCCTTGAGGCTGCGGAGGCGGCCGAAGAAGTCGATCTCCCAGGAGAGGATGCCGAACTGGACGCTGTCCTGCTCGACGTACTTCGCCGTGCCGTTGTTCAGCTTCTCCGGCAGACGGTACTTGTCCCCGCTGGCCATGACGCCGGCGCTGGGCCACACGGCCCCGCGCTGGATGCGGTAGGCCGCCTGGACCCGCTCCACGTTGAAGCTGGCGGCGCGCAGGTCCCGGTTGTTGGCCAGGGCCTGGCGGATGACGCCCTGGAGGCCGGGGGCGGTGAAGAAGGAGGTCCAGGGCACCTCGGGCGTCTCGGCGGCGGCCCCCGCGCCGGGGAAGGCGGCGGGGACGGGCGCGGCGGGACGGGTGTAGCGGGGGGCCAGGTTGCAGCCCACGAGGAGCAGGCCCAGGAGGGGAAGGAGGGGTGTCGCGCGCATGTCAGGCCTCCTCCGCCGCCGGCGCCTGCTTCTTCCTTCCGAAGAACTGCACGACCAGCACGTAGAACAGGGGGATGAAGAAGATCGCCAGGAAGGTGGCGGTGATCATGCCGCCCAGCACGCTGGTGCCGATGGCCTTCTGGGCGCCGGCGCCGGCGCCGCTGGCGATGGCCAGCGGGAGCACGCCGAACCCGAAGGCCATGGAGGTCATCAGGATGGGGCGGAGCCTCAGCTTGGCGGCCTCCAGCGTGGCGTCCAGGAGCGACATGCCCTGCTCCATGTTGCCCTTGGCGAACTGCACGATGAGGATGGCGTTCTTGGTGGTGAGGCCCAGCACGGTCAGGAGGCCGATCTGGAAGTAGACGTCGTTGGGCATGCCGCGCAGGCTCGCCGCGAGCACGCCTCCGATGACGCCGAGGGGCAGGGCCAGCAGGATGGTGATGGGCACCGTCCAGCTCTCGTAGAGGGCCGCGAGCACGAGGAAGATGGCCAGGATGGAGAAGCCGTACAGCAGGCCCGCCTGGGATTCCGACATGCGCTGCTGGTAGCTGAGCCCGGTCCACTCGGAGGCGACGCCGGCGGGGAGCTTCTTCACGATCTCCTCCATGGCGTTCATGGCCTCGCCGTTGGAGTGCCCGGCGCTGGGCTCGCCCTGGATGTTCATGGCCGGGAAGGCGTTGTAGCGCTCCAGGCGCGGGGAGCCGTAGACCCACCGGCCCGTGGCGATGGCCGAGAGGGGCACCAGCGTCCCCTGGCGGTTGGGCACGCGCAGGCGGTTCAGGTCCTCGGGCCCCATGCGGAAGGGCGCGTCGGCCTGGGTGTAGACCCGCTTCACCTGGCCGCCCTGCACGAAGTTGCCCACATAGGCGCTGCCGAAGGCCGCGGAGATGTAGTTCTGGGCCGTGGTGACGGATACGCCGAGGGCCTCGGCCTTCTGGATGTCGATGTCGACCTTGTACTGGGGCACGTCGGCCATGCCGTTGGGGCGGACCCGGGCGAGGCGGGGATCCTTGGCGGCCATGCCCAGGAGCATGTTCTGGGCCTCGGTCAGCTTGGCGTGGCCCAGGTCGCCCCGGTCCTGCAGCATGAAGTCGAAGCCGGTCGCGTTGCCGAGCTCGGAGACGGCGGGGGGCGGGAAGGCGAAGATGATGGCGCCCCGCATGCCGCCGAGGGCCGCCATGGCCTTGCCGGCCACGTCCTTGGCCCGGAGGCCGGGCTTGTTGCGGAGCTCCCAGTCCTTGAGCTTGATGAAGGCGAGGCCCTGGTTCTGGCCCCGGCCGGAGAAGCCCATGCCCGCGCCGGTGAGGATGGAGGCGACGGCCTCCTTCTGGTCCTCGAGGAAGTGCTGGCGGACCTTGGACATCACGGCCTCGGTCTGCTCGAGGGTGGACCCCACGGGCAGCTGGACCATGGCCATGAGGGTGCCCTGGTCCTCGTCGGGGAGGTAGCCGGTGGGCATCCGCAGGTAGAAGACGGCCATGGCTGCGAGGATCACGCCGAAGGCGGCGACCCAGCGGGTCTTGCGGCCCAGGATGCCCTTCACGATCTCCATGTAGCGGTCGCGGCCCTTGAAGAAGAACCGGTCGAACCACACGAAGAAGGGCCGGAACAGCTTGAAGCCGGATTCCGAGGCCTCATGCCCCTTCTCCACCGGCTTGAGCAGCGAGGCGCAGAGCACGGGGGTGAGGACGAGGGCCACCACCACGGACAGCATCATGGAGGCGATGACGGTGATGGAGAACTGGCGGTAGATGACGCCGGTGGACCCGGGGAAGAAGATCATGGGGCCGAACACGGCGGAGAGCACGAGGCCGATGCCGACCAGGGCGCTCTGGATCTCGTCCATGGACTTCCGGGTGGCCTCCCACGGCCCGAGGCCCTCCTCGCCCATGACGCGCTCCACGTTCTCCACCACGACGATGGCGTCGTCCACCAGCAGGCCGATGGCGAGCACCATGGCGAACATGGTGAGCATGTTGATGGAGTAGCCCAGGGCCGCCAGCACGCCGAAGGTGCCCAGGATCACGACGGGCACGGCGATGGTCGGGATGAGGGTGGCCCTGATGTTGCCCATGAAGAGGTACATCACCAGGAACACGAGGACGATGGCCTCGAAGAGGGTCTTGACCACCTCGTTGATGGCCACCTTCACGAAGGGCGTGGTGTCGTAGGGGTAGACCACCTCCACGCCCGCGGGGAAGAAGGCCGACAGCTCCTTCATCTTGGCCTTGATGCGGTTGGCCGTGTCCAGGGCGTTGGCGCCGGCCTCCTGGCGGATGGCCAGCATGCCGGACGGTCGCCCGTTGTACTTCATGATCATGTCGGGGGCTTCGGACGACAGCTCGGCCCGCCCGATGTCCCGCACCCGGATGACGGAACCGTCGGGATTGGTGCGGATGGGGATGGCGGCAAACTGGTCGGGCGTCGTCAGCATGGACTGGACGAGGATGGACGCGTTGAGGCGCTGGCCGGGGACCGAAGGGGCGCCGCCCAGCTGGCCGGCGGACACTTCCACGTTGTTGCGGGAGACCGCCGCGACCACATCGTCCGAGGTCAGGCCGAACTTGGTGAGCTTGTCGGGGTCGAACCAGAGGCGCATGGCGTAGCCGGACCCGAACACCTCCACTTCGCCCACGCCCTGCACGCGGGCGAGGACGGACTGGAGCTTGGAGATGGCGTAGTCGTTGAGGTCGGCGTTGTCCATGCTGCCGTCCTTGGACGTGATGCCCAGGATGATCAGCCAGTTGCGCGTGGACTTGGACACCGACACGCCCCGCTGCTGCACCACGGTGGGCAGGCTGGGCATGGCGATCTGGAGCTTGTTCTGGACCTTGGACCAGGCGGTGTCGGGATCGGTGCCGGGCGCGAAGGTGAGGGTGATCTGGGCATTACCCGCCGAATCGCTCGTCGAGTACATGTAGAGCATCTTGTCCAGACCGGTCATCTTCTGCTCGATCATCTGGACCACGCTGTCCTCCACGGTCTTGGCGGAGGCGCCCGGGTAGGAGGCGGTGATCGAGATGGAGGGCGGGGCGATGGGCGGGTACTGGGAGATGGGGAGCTGGTAGATGGCCAGCGCCCCCGCCAGCATCATCGCGATGGCGATGACCCAGGCGAAGACGGGCCTGTCGAGGAAGAAACGTGCCATGGAGCGCTCCCTACTTCTGGGCCCCGGCGGGCTGGGCCGCGGGCGCGAAGGGCACGGCCTTCACGGTCATGCCGGGGCGGACCTTCTGGATGCCTTCGACGACGAGCCGATCGCCGGCGTTGAGGCCGGACTGGACCACCCAGCTGTCGCCGAGGGCGCGGTCCAGGTTCACGATGCGCTGCTCGATCCGGTTGGAGGCGTCCAGGACCAGGGCGATGGCGTTGCCCTTGGCGTCGCGGGAGATGCCCTGCTGCGGGGCCAGGATGGCCTGGTCGTCGACGCCGTCCTCGAGGATCGCGCGCACGAACATGCCCGGGAGGAGCACCTGCTTGGGGTTCGGGAAGACCATGCGCAGGGTGACGGCGCCGGTGGAGGGGTCGACGGTGACATCGCGGAACTGGAGGCGGCCCTCGAGCTGGTAAGGCGTGCCGTCCTCGAGGATGAGCTTGGCCTTGCGGGCCCCGTCGCCGCTGTGGAGCTTGCCGCCCTCCAGGCGCTTGCGGAGGCGGAGGAGCTCGGCGCTGGACTGGGTCACGTCCACGTAGATGGGATCCAGGCGGGTGACGGTCACCAGGGAAGCCGGCTGATAAGCGGTCACCAGGGCGCCCACCGTGACGCTGGACTTGCCGGCGCGGCCCTGGATGGGGGCCTTGATGGGGGTATTGGCCAGGTTGAACTCGGCGTTGCTCACGGCCGCCTTGCCCGCGGCCACGGCGGCCTGGGCCTGGAGGAAGGCCGCCTGGGCCTCGTCCGCTTCCTGCTGGCCCACGGCCTTGGCCTCCGCGAGCCCCTTGGTGCGCTCGGCCCGGGCGCGGATGGCGGGCAGGTTGGCCTGGGCGGCGGCCAGGGTGGCCTTCGCCTGGTCAAGCGCCGCCTGGTAGGGCACCGGGTCGATCTGATAGAGGACGGCCCCTTCCTTGACGTCCGTGCCCTCCTCGAAGAGCCGCTTCTGGATGAGGCCGTTCACCTGGGGCCGCACCTCGGCCACCTGGTAGGGGGCGGTCCGGCCGGGCAGTTCGGTGGTCAGCGCCGCCTTGCGGGGCTGGATGACCACAAAGGCCACTTCCGAGGTCATGGCCGGAGGGGGGGCGGACTTGCACCCCAGGAGGGCGGCGATGCCCACAGCGCCTCCCGCCAGCCCGTTGACGATCCAACCCTTTCGCATGCCTCACCTCGACGGATTCACAATACGACCGGCCCAACGCCTCCCTCGGCGCACGACCTGACCGTAAAGCCAAAGACCTCGGGACCGGCCCCATGCCGCCCCATCAGACCCAACCACCGCACGGAACCAGGGTCCCGGACAGCCACTCGGTCTGGAGCCTACATGCTAGCCCGATCGTGGGCTTCTCCAAGGTCGATATTGTACATTCATCAACAAATCAAGCCCCTCCGGAACGGCAGGTGGGTTGCCGCTGCGCCAGCTGCGAAGGTCGCCATCCGGCGCCGGAGGGGGTTGATTGATCGATTGATGAAGAGGCTATCGGGTGCTCAGTCCAGGGAGGTGGGCACCGCCTGGGCCGGCTTGAGGTGGAGCTGGCGGGTGTGCACCCCGTCGCTGAGCTGGACGTCCACCTCCTGGGCGGCCGGGATGTCGACGGCGCCGTCCCGGGCGATGGCCAGGACTTCCCCCGTCCGCGGGCTGCGCACCAGGGCTGCGGGGTGGCCGGACGTCCAGCGCAGGGTGGCCCCTCCGCTGGGCAGGACGCGCAGCTCCGCGACCCCGGCGGTGGTGGGGCCCGCCTGGCGGGTGGCCAGCACCTGGGAGCCGGTCTTCAGGCGGATGGCGTGGATCCGGTCGAAATCGCCGGTCCCGAGGGGGATGAAGACCGCGAAGGCGCGCTCCGCGGGGTCGTTCCCGCAGCCGACGGCGGCCGTGTCCACCTCCACGGCGGCCACTTCCCGGCCCTCGGCGTCCACGGCCTGGACGGCGTGGGGGCCGGACCCGGGATTGAAGACGCCCCGCACCCGGAAGGCGGGCTCCAGGATCCAGGCGCCGCCTTCGGTGCGGCCCCACGCGAGCAGGCCGTCCTGGACGGCGGCGCCCGCCGTGACCACGTCGCCGAGGCCGCTGGCCAGGCGCCAGGTCAGCATTCCCTTGAAGGTGTAGTCGCTGATCCAGAGGGGGTGGCAGTAGCTCATGATGTCCAGCGTCGATTTGGCGTCCTGGACGAGCCCCGTGGCGGTGTTGTAGCCGTAGACGCCGAGCTGGGCCCCGGCGTAGGGGTAGGCGGTGTCCACGTTGCCGGGGTTGCCGCAGGGCGCGTGGTTCCGGCCGAAGTTGTGGCCCACTTCATGGGCGAGGACTTCGGGGTAGTTGCCGCCGTCCGAGTAGCCGGTCTTGTCCCAGCCGAGGGCGGAGCGGTAGCCGGTGGTGGCCGCGGCGCCGGGGACGTACCCGAGGCCCGCGGTGCCGGAGGCGTACGAGGTCGCCACGGCGCCGAAGTAGTACCGGCTGGCCTGGACGCCGTCGGCGATGCGCTTGGCCTCGAGTTCGGCCAGCAGGGCGGACCAGCCCGTGCCGTCGCTGGAGAGGGTGGTCGACGTGGTGTAGGCGGCGCCCAGCTTCACGTCCAGGGTGGCCACCGGGGCGATGAGGCCCAGGCGCGTGGTCCACTTGCCCAGGTTGTCGGCGGTGAGGTTCGCCGTGAGGCCCCCCTGGGTGATGGGGATGAGGGTGACGGCCCAGGTGGGCACCGTGCTGACCGTGAGGGGCAGGGGACTGCCCGACGTGGGGTAGGCGTTGTTGAGCTTGGACTGCTCGAGGATGGTCCCGCCGGGATCCACGTCGGCGAGGATCGAATACCCGGGCTGGATGAAGCTTCCGGCGAGGGGGAGGTTCCAGGATCCGGCCAGGCTCGATTCATCCATGACCGTGGGCACGGAGGCGCCCGGGGCCTGGATGGTCCAGGTCTGGAGGAGGGTGGCGCCGTTGTAGAGGCGGACCCGGACCTGGGGCTTGGCGGTGTTGGCCTCGGTGGCCTTCACGAAGACCCTCAGCAGGCCGTCCTTCCCGGCCACCAGGGGCACGGTGCCCGCGTAGTCCTGGGTGGACTGCACGATGTACATCGTGTCGATGGTCAGGTCGAAGGTGGTGGGCGGCATGACGGACAGGACGGCCGCGTTGCTGGTGGCGGAGCCGGCGGCGTTGGTCACCTTGCAGGTGTAGGTCCCGGAATCGGACACGGCGGTCGCGGCGAGGAAGTAGCGCGCGTCGGTGGCGCCGGCGAGGGCCGTGCCGTCCTTGGACCACTGGTAGGTGAGGGGGGCCGTCCCGCTGGCGGCCACGAGCAGGGTGAAGGCGTTGCCGCTGAAGACCTCGCCGCCGACGGGCTGGGTGGTGATCGTCGGGGCCACGGTCTTGACGGTGAGCGTCGCGCTCCGGCTGGTGACGGAACCGGCCTTGTTGGAGACCACCACGTCGTAGGCGCCCGCGTCGGAGGCGGCCGCGGCGGCCAGGGTGTAGGTGGCCGCGGTGGCGCCGGAGAGGGCCGCTCCGCCCTTCCGCCACTGGTAGGTCAGGGGGGCCGTTCCCGTGGCCGTCACCGAGAAGGTGGCGGGGTCCCCGGGGTTCACCGCCAAGTCGGCAGGCTGGACGCTGAGGGTCGGCGCCACGTCGGGCGTGCCTCCGCCCCCCCCGCCGCAGGCCCAGGCCATCGCCAGGATGACGCCCGCCAGGGCGGTTTTGAGGGCTTTCACAGGCATGACCATCCGTCCACCATCCATGTCCCGCTCCCGGGGGGCCACCCCGCGGAGCCGCGGGGCGCATCTGACCATTCAGGGATGCCGGGGGGGCGGCGTCAAGGGTGATTGTCACAGAATGGCCACATCCGGCAGGGGGACCTGGGGCCGCGGGGGACGGTACAGGCCGGGAGCCGGTCCGGGCCGGGCGCACCCCGGTCCGGACCGGCTCCCGGTCGACCCGCTATTCTTCGGTCTCGACGAGGACGAGCACCCCGTGCCGGTCCTGGATCCGCTCCTTGATGCGGAGCAGCTGGAACCAGCGCACGAAGGCCTCCACGAAGACGATGGCCATGAGGACCATCAGGACGACGGAGAAGACCACGAGGAGCCAGAGCCCCTTGGGCAGGTAGTTGTGGAGGATGTTCTGGACGCCCGCGGTGGCGGTCACCGGGATCATGAAGAGGCCGGGGATGGCGGTGGTCCAGGCGTACTTCGCCTTGCCGTGCCGGATCAGCATCGTGGTGCCGACGATCAGGGCGCAGGTGGCCAGGAGCTGGTTGGCCATGCCGAACAGGGGCCAGATGGTGGAGATGTCGCCGGTGTAGACCAGGTAGCCCCAGGCGCCGGTGAACAGGAGGCTGGTGATGATGATCCCCGGCATCCACTTCTTCTCCTCGAAGCGGGGCCAGACCTTCCCGAACATCTCCTGGAGCATGTAGCGGCCCACGCGGGTGCCGGTGTCGACCGCCGTCAGGATGAAGATGGCCTCGAACATGATGGCGAAATGGTACCAGTAGGCCGTGAGCGCCTTCATGAAAGGGATGCTGCTGAAGATGTAGGACATGCCCACGGCGAGGGAGACGGCGCCGCCGGGGCGGCCCTGGAGCTGCTCGCCCACCGCCTGGCCCAGGGCCGGCAGGTGCACGGGGGTCATGTGGAGGGCCGCGTAGGCCTTGGGCAGGGCGTTGATCGCGAAGTAGTCGGAGGGCAGCAGCACGCAGGCCGCGATGAGGGCCATGATGGCCACGACGCCCTCGACGAGCATCGCGCCGTAGCCCACGAAGAGGATGTCCTTCTCGCTGGCGATCATCTTGGGCGTGGTGCCCGTGCCGATGATGGCGTGGAAACCGCTCAGGGCGCCGCAGGCGATGGTGATGAAGATGAAGGGGAAGACGCTGCCGGGGATGATGGGGCCGCCGCCGTGGACGAAGGGCGTCAGGCTGGCCATCTCGAGGCGGGGGTGGACCCAGGCGATGCCGCCCACCAGCATGAC